>NZ_JBFOLH020000009.1:0-164543 GCF_040829825.2 Leadbetterella sp. DM7
GTCAAAACGCTTTTTGTATAGCCGGGTTACCGCATTGAATAAGGAATCTATATTTTTTCTTTTGTATGGAATGTAAGACATAAAGCCTTCAAAATTACCTGTTTCCTTCTGCATATCTACAAAGAAGCTCAATTCATTCTATTTATTTTAATTCGCTTATAATCACTTTTCTGTACAGGTTCAGATGAGTGTCGTTGGGAACGGGGGCTGCTGTCTCGTTCCATTGAATGTGTATCCGCTCCGGACTTAGACCTTTAGTGGTAAGGTAATTGGCTACCACTTGTGCCCTATACCGGGCCAGGGTAGCATTTAAGGTGGCGTCTCCTACCTGATCCGTAAATCCTTTTATCGTTATTTTGGCGCCGGTTTTAAGATCCAGGTATTCCAAAAGACTGTCTAAAGTATTTCTCCCGTTGATTTTTAGCTCATATTTACTTTGATCAAAAAATATGGCCGGTATTCCTGAGAAGTATGCGTGGAGATCAGAAGAGTATGAATAACGATCGGCCGACAACGGCATTTTTGTTCCCTGCAGCGTATCCTCATTACGGGTGAAAGGAAGTTTTGCGATTTCGTCTGTGGATTTCTCAACGGTAGTCTCTTCTGGTGGATATGTATTGGTATCTATAAGGTTCAGACCGGGTTTTATTGTAAATTTATTTCGTGTAAGCACCTCTCCCCGAGCAGACCTGATGATGAATTCATAGGTAGATTCATCCCGGACTTCTGCGGATATGAACAAACTTTGATGGGATATGGCTTGGGGTATGTCCTGTGTGCAATGGTGCTTCCCGTTAACAAAATGCTGCACCTCCATTTTATTTCCTGAAGGTATATTTTCTGCCTGGCAATAGACCAGATAGGCCTTATCATGAACAGGTTTATTGACACTGGCCATGCGTATGCTTGCAAATGCTTTTTTTTGAAAAGGTCCGTAAAAATGTACGGGTACTGAAACAGAAGTGTAACCTGTGCTCTCTAACAGAATGGAATCAGCATTTAAGGGCATTAACAGGCTGAAGTGGTGTTCAAACACATCTGTCTGAATTGACTTTCCCAGTATTTGTCTTTTCCCGTCATGTATGCTATAGACCCTTGAAGGCACATCTCTACCCGTATTATCGTCTTCAAAAGAGCCGGTTATCTGAAGATTTTGGGCATAGCTCCAATGGCCAAAAACCAGGAAGCAGAAACCAAGTAGCTTATTTGTCATTTATTTAGCAGTAATAAGAATGATTTTTTATCCTGTTCTTTCAACGGGAATATCCATGTAATTCAAATATATTTTGAGGCTTCGTCTTCTGCAAATCTGTGCAGTGAATTGATGTTTTTTTGCAGTGAAATTGCAAAAAAAGAAGTGAATGGATTAAAACAGGCTATTTACTGCAATCTTAGCTGGTTTTCAATATAGCTCTTGACCCATTTGCATGATCGGGATATTGTAATTTTCTTATCGTTTCGCAAAGTCACCTCGTTGTTTCGTATGCTCTTGATATATTTCAATTTTACAATAGCAGAGCGGTTAAGTTTTAAAAAATGTTCTTTGGGCAACAGGTCTTCTAATTGATGCAGCCGCACCCTTAATGCCAGGTGGTCTTCGCTAAACTTGTTTCCGTATATTTTTACGTGGTAATTCTCTGCCTCTATCCAATCGATATGACTTTTTGGAATCCGGAAACGTTTCCTCCCGATATCCAGTACCAGCGTGTCTTCCCTGAAATGGTGAAGTACTTTCAGGACTTTGCTTACAGATTGCTTGAACCTTTCATACGACGGTGGCTTGGTCATATAATCAGGCACATTCAGGTTGTAGGATTCATGGGCATATTGGCTGTGGGCGGTTACAAAAATGTAATGTGCAGGCGATATATCGAGCTTTTCAATTAACTGGATACCTGTCAGGTCAGGCATTTCTATATCCAGAAAAATGATATCAGGTTTGTTTTTCTTTAGGTAGCTTAAAGCTTCCGGAGCTTCATCAAAGCTGTTTTCCAGGTGTAATGCGGGATGCCGGGCGATATATTTAGCCAGTATTTCTCTTGGTGCGGGTTCATCATCGATGATGACACAGTTGTAGGTTGCATTCATTTGTCACGGATAATTTTTGGCTAAAATTCTTCTTTTTTGAGCTTAAGTCCAAATTTTCTTACGCAAGAATAGGCTTCTTCGGAAAGCAGGACAAGCTATTTCATATCTGCCCGAAAAATAATTCCGGGGTCTTTGAATCAACCTGTCCGCTTTAAAATTATTTTCGCCTGATTTTTTTAAATTCTGTCGGCGTGAAAGCTTTTTATACCGTGGCACTCCTGGTGCTTTCCAATATTTTCATGACCGTGGCCTGGTACGGTCACCTGCGGCTGAAAGAGTATTCTTGGTTTGCCGGTATGGGCCTTTTTAAGGTGATTCTGTTCAGCTGGGGCATCGCCCTGCTCGAATACATGGCCCAGGTACCTGCCAACCGGCTCGGGTATGAAGGGAATGGCGGACCTTTTACGCTCTGGCAGCTGAAGGTGATCCAGGAGGTGATCACCCTGCTGGTGTTTACAGGCTTTGCCGTATTTGCTTTTAAAAGCGAAACGCTGCGCACCAATCACATTATTGCTTTTGTATGCCTGGTGCTGGCGGTGTATTTTATTTTTAAGAAATAGGCCTTACAGGTACCTCAGCCAGATCTTGTCTTTATGACGTGTTTTATAGCTACCGTACCATTGGCAAAGCGGGTACATAATGACCACCAGGATAGTCCACACCCCGTATACCCCCGCCAGAGGCAAACCCTTCCAGGCGGAAGGTCTTCCGAAATTGCTGCCGAAAACAAAATCCAGAGGCGTGTAGCCCGAGATTACCAGCAGAGTAAAAAGAATAAGGTGAAGTATGTACCAATGCACAATAAAATAGAAAAGCGGTACGCGGCCATACACTTCCAGGGCACGGCTTAGCCGGGTATTTATACGCTCTGTCCATCCGAGCAGAAGGAACATGGTGCCGAGAGTCAGCATCGCAAATGCTGGAGAAGGCGGATATTTGGAAACGTTGAGGAAAGACATGAGAGTGTAAGAAAGGCTTTTCTGCACTTGCCAGGGAGCTGTGTCCACATACACGTTGCCCCACCGTAACACCAAAAAGGAAACCAGTGTTACCAGGCCTGTTTTCAGAAACAGGTCTTTGCGGTTTTCCTGCACAAACAGCGGGCCTGTTCCGAAACCTGCCAGCATGATACCCAGCCACTGTACGGGCGGATAGCCCATGATAAATACTCTTTCTCCGCCAAGGGGAAGTACCACAGGGGAGAAGAAAGGGGCTATAGCCGGGTGTAAGGGTACGAGCGGACTTAAAAAAACAAGGACCAATCCCAGCCCTCCGAGAATACGGGTCCCGGCTTTCAGCAGGAGGCTCAGGCAGATAAACCCAAAGCCTATGGTGGACAGGACATTGAACAGGAGCAGGTTAAAATGAATATCAAACCACAGGCCAAAATTGATCAGGGTGAAGTCAAGCACCATCAGCCACAGTCCGCGGATGAGCAGGTGTTTTCGGAATGAAGCGGTATTCCCGGTTCTGCGGAAAGACAGCCAGGCCGACACCCCGGAAAGAAATACAAACGTCGGGGCACAGAAATGCGTAATAAAACGTGTATAAAAGAGAGCGGGATAGGTTTGAAGAAGATCAGTGGGGTTGGCGGTCAGCGAGCTCTCATGAAAGAAATCGCGGGTATGATCAAGCGCCATAATAACCATTACCAGGCCTCTTACAATGTCTACCGATGAGATACGCCTCATTGTTATACTGTTTGATGTAACAAAAATAAGAGAAAACCGAAAAAAATGATACGGAAGCTAAGCGCATTTGCAAAATGCACATTCAGAGGCTATAACGTGAGTCGCTTTCCTGTTGCTACCCGCTCCCAGAATTCGTCTGTGCTCAGGGGGAGAGGTACGGAGGGACTGGCAAGGGAGTAATAGCGGAGATCCTCCGGGGTGAAGATACGTTTAAATTCATTCCTCAGATCGGCGTTCTCGTTGGCAAAGCAAAGGTTATTGGGCCCGGGCTCTTCTTCGTAGAGAAGACCGAGTTTTTGTTCGAGGTGACGGATGAGGTGCTCGGGGGTATATTTATTCATTTCCGGATAACTATATGCCTCATATGGTTTAATCACATTTCTTCAAAAAGCTTCAGAATACGCTTATATTCATCCATCCATGACGTAGGCTGTACAAAGCCGTGGTCTTCTACCGGGTACGAGGCCACCTCCCAGTTTTCTTTCCGGAGCTCGATCAGGCGCTGGGTCAGGCGGTAAGTATCCTGGATATGTACGTTTACGTCTACCTGTCCGTGGCAGATCAGCAGCTTGCCCTTCAGTCCTTCGGCAAAGAAGATCGGTGAGCTTCTCCGGTAGGCAACGGAGTCAGACTGCGGCTCATTCAGGATATTGGCCGTATAGCCATGATTGTAGGCAGCCCAGTCGGTTACCGGCCGCAGGGCCGCACCGGCCGCAAAAACATCCGGCGTGGTAAACATGGCCATGAGGGTGATGAAGCCGCCGTAAGAGCCGCCGTAGATACCTATTTTCTTCGGATTAATGCCGTATTTGCTCACCAGTAACCCGGCGCCGTCTACCTGGTCGGTGAGGTCTTTTCCGCCCATATGACGGTAAATACCGGTTCTTACGTCGCGACCGTAGCCGGCACTGGCCCGGTAGTCGATGTCCAGCACGGTATAGCCTTTGTCGACCAGCAGGTTATGGAACATGTATTCCCGGAAGTACTGGCTCCACCATTTGTGGGCATTTTGCAGGTAACCTGCGCCGTGTACAAAGACCACGGCTTTGCCGTTCTTTTTCTTTTTAGCCGGCTCATATACCCGGGCGTATACTTCCTGGCCGTCCTGTGCTTTGAACGAGATCACTTCCGGCATTTTCCAGTTGTAAGCCTTAAAGGCATCGGTGAGCGATGAGGTGATTTTCTCTGCTTTTGCCCCGGGCTCGTTGGGCTGGATATATAGCTCCCAGGGGGTATTGGCGTTGGAATACCGGATGGCCAGCGTCTTTTCATCGGGCGAAAGGCTGACTTCATGGGCCCCTGTCATTTGAGTGATCCGGATCCGGTCGCCACCGCTTACCGCCATTTTATAGAAGTGTTTTTCGCCGGGATGAACCTCGTTTGTAACCAGGTAAAACCATTTTCCATCCCTGGAAAGATCTGCACTTTGTATTTCAAAATTACCTGAAGTCAGCTGTTTTTTAGCACCGGTTGCCAGGTTTGCGGTGTAGAGATGCGAGTATCCGGTAGCTTCCGACTGGAAATAGACGGTATTTTCATCCAGAAACCCGAGGGTACCGCCGCCATAGCCGCCTCCTATGCCGGGGCCGGCTACCCAGGCATCGTCGTGCTGGCGGTCAACCGGGCTCAGTTTCCCGGTTTCAGCGTCCAGCTTCATGATCCAGCGGTCTTTATTATCGTAGGCACGTATGCTGATCACTGCATAGCTACCGCCGGGAGACCACACCGGGCTGGAGAAAGACACGGCCCGGAGGTTTTTCTTTTTATCGCTTTTCCCGGGGTATTCTTCCAGGTATCTGGGCTGATCTTCTATGCCCGGTATGTCTTTCAGGTCTATTTTAAAGACCGTATCCCTGGCAATGTGATAAACGAAGGCTTCGGTAGAGCCGGCGGGCTGTCCTACCTTGGTTCGTCCCGGTATATCTTCTGTATAGCCCGAGGCCGTTACGTAGTTCGGAACAATGGTTCTTTTGGCGTCTCTGGCCGGTTCTGAGAGGCGGTAGAATACGTATTTCAGGTCGGGACTGGCCACGGCACCCTGCAGCATTTTCCCGTTTAAAGCTATTTTCTTCGGCCCTTTTACCTGGGTCAGCTTGTTGTATTTCTCCCGGGCTTCTTTGTCGGCTTTGGCCTGGCGAAGTACCTCAAAGAGGTCGAGCTGATCTTTCTCAAGGGTTTTATCGGCTTCGCCTAAACGGTTTTCGGGCTTTTTATTTTCGCCGGAAAAGTTAGTGATCTGGGTAGTTTGACCGTTATTCAGGTCGAGGGTATAAATATCATTTCCCGAAGAATAGATAACACGGGTTTCATCGAGATTGAAGTAGGGGCTGCCTTTCCTGTCGAGGGTATTGGTGAGCTGTTTTTCCGTTCCGCTCCGGGTATCCAAAAGGTAAATATTCCCGTTTTTAAGGTACAGCTTTTTGCTGTAATCCCTGGAATACCGCGGGCCACCGAAGCCGTTCATAGCGAGCGATTCTTTTTCAGCCAGGCTGACCTTCTGCGGAGTACGGTCTGTAAGGGTGACCTTGTACAGCGAATCGGCCCGGTTTTGCTCCGGGTTCCAATCAAAATAAATAGTTTTGGAGTCTTCTGACCAGAAAATGTTAGAGGGGGAAGTGCCGATCCATTTGGCCGGATCTTCCATGATTTTTTCTACACTGAGCTGAGCATGAGCCATGGTAGAAAAGAAAACCAGAACAGCTAATAATTTACGCATAGGAGTTGAATACATTTTAGTAAATGTATTCATTATTCCCTATACCCGTCAAGCAAAACGATAAAAAACAGGAATGAGTAGGCGAAGAATCAGATTTTCAGCCGGGCCCGGAAGCCCCTTACGGCATAGTATGACTCTGCCCCGTTATGGTAGATGAATACCCGCCCGAAACGGCGGTCGCCGAAAATAGCCCCGCCCCGTTTCCTGACGTCGGCAGGAGTAGTTAACCAGCTTGACGTTTTGAGGTCAAACTCGCCGGCCTCCTGCAATGCAAAGTATTGTTCTTCTGTAAGGATCTCCACGCCCATTCCGGTGGCCATGGCCATGGCGCTGTCCCGGGGCTTGTGCTCTTTGCGCGACTGCAGGGCTTCGTCGTCGTAGCAGAGGTTTCTGCGACCTTTGGGGGTTTCGGCAGAACAATCTGAAAAAATGTAATGACCGTCTTCGTACCCGGTAACGTCAGGTTCTCCGCCTGTTTCTTCCATTTCATTGAGCGACCATACCTTTTCAGGACTTTTTTCGAGGCGGCTTTGAATATCCGCCCAGTCTATGCCCTCGTGACGATGCCGGTTTTGGGTAAAACGGGCCTGCAGGAGGTTCTGAAGCCCGGTGCTGCGTTCTTGGGGAAGGGTGGGCATAGGCTGCTTTGCTTAATTGGCAATCAGGGTATACACATTGACGGTATTGCCGGTTTTGGGGCTGACCCTGGTAGCGGTCAGCACAAGGGTTTTGCCGTCTTCAGAAAGAGAGGTGATTTCAAAAGTGAGTGTTCCGCCAGAGCCGGTAGGCTGGGGGCTAAGCCCGCTCAGGGTAAGGAGATTGTCTGTGGCGGTAAAAGAGCCTGTAAATGTTTCACTGGTGACATCTTTTAAAGTAACTTTCCCGGCCACGCTCATATCGAGCCGGTAGGTGCTGTATTCAGGAACAATATTGCCTGATGCTCCTGATGTATAGACGGTTACGCCATCGTGGGTTACCGTTTTGGCTGTGTATACCTTCTGTATTCTTTCGGCAACGGGAGGTACTTTCTCTTCACAGGCAGAGAATAAAAAAACAAGTATGAAGCAAAATTGTAATACTTTTGTATTCATGTTTACGGGTCACCAGATTTACTTTTGCGAATATAACTCCATATACGTAAAAAGTGTCTTCTCCGTTGAAAAACTTTCATGACTGAGCAGAGAATAATCACCAAACGGCAGCTGAGCCTGCGAAACGGATCGGATAAGCCGGAGATCTGGGTGGCTTTCAGAGGGCGTGTTTACGACGTCAGCGCTTCCCGGTTGTGGAGGGCAGGAAAGCACTATGAGCACTGGGCCGGGCAGGACCTGACCCGTGAGCTGGCCGATGCACCCCATACGGAAGGGGTATTTGAAAAATTTGAAATTGTGGGTATTTATGAAGAAGATTAAGCTTTTAGACGCCATATTGCTCTTTGTGAGCCTGGGCTTGCTGGCCATGTTTGTAGACCAGATCGTTTACCTGCGTAACCCGTTTGCCGACAGCTATTTCTTTCTTATGTTCGGAATGGCGGGCCTGCTGATTTTCCTGTACCGGAGGGGCAACCGCATTTTAAAGGATAAGGAGGGGAAGAAATAAGAGGCCATCCATGATCCAGCGGTACCGGGCTGAAAACCTTTTTTCATTGTTGATGATAAAGGAATAAAATACCGATATCCCGGTGAAAATCAGGGCCAGCCGGCTGACGTATTCCGTACTTCCTGAGAAAAAGACAATAAAAAGGAAGAGGTTGAGCGCTCCCATAACGGTAACGGTCTTCCGCTTACTGGCTTTTCCCTGTTCAAAATAGGCAAAGGAGGTCAGGTTCTGGAATACCAGCAGGGCAAACATAAAAGCAATAAGCCAGGCGCTCAGGGTGACAGACGGGGCCGAAACAAAGGGTACGCCTACTACAGCCGCCAGGTAAATCAGGGGCATGCTGTAATCTTTGGCTTTGGGATACCGGGGCACGATCCACACCAGGTAAAGCAGCACCAAAGCACCGGTTATGACCCCGTAGACAATCACTTCCCGGGATTGGAAGAAAAGCAGGAAAATGTTTATGGCAGCCAGGGCAATGGCCAGGAGCTGCAGGTTGTACTGGTTTTCAAAATGAAAGCGGTGCCTTTCGGTGGATGTATTGCCCCGGACAACGTCAAGGATACGGTCGAGGATATAAATCAGCCAGCATACCAGCACGATCTGTGCCAGGGAGACCCAATGGGCGGGTATTGAGCCACGGCCGTGCTTCTCTGTGCCACCTGTAAGCTCAAAGAAGGCGGCGGCGCAGGCTCCCGTGGCCAGGGCCACATGCAGGCTGCTCAGGTAGATAAGACGGAATATATTCATTTTATTTTCAGATTAACAGCATTTCGGTTATGCCTGGTTCTCGACAGCTTTGCCGGCAAACTTCTGCACTCCCGTACTCGTTTGTGCCCGAACTGACAAGTGGCGACGGTTCCTGTCAGTTCGAGCGAAGTCGAGAACCAGCGCGAAGTCGAGAACCAGGCGCGCCTCTAATTAACACACCTCATCTTTACTCCTTCAGCGCAACCATTTTCGTGAAAAACTCATCGAAGAACGTTCTGACTTCCCGGCTTTGATCGTCGTTAAAGCCGTTTACAAAAATAGAAAACGCATATTTTTTACCCGCTGCCGAGGTAAAATACCCGGCGTAATTGCGGGTGCCCGTTATGCTGCCGCTCTTGGCCGAGATACGCCCGCCGGTGTTCTTTCCCAGGCCCGCCACGGTACCGTCGCGCCCTGCCACAGGAATGCCGGCTATGAATCCGGTATTGTTTTTCATCCTGGCCAGCAGGGCGGTCATTGAGCGGCAGGACACGGTATTGAGCGGCGATAGCCCGCTGCCGTCGAGGAAACGGTGGCTGCCCAGGTCAATCCCTTTTTCCTTCCAGAACTCTTTCAGAAATTCGTCGTAGCTTTTGTTGCCAGGCGTCCACATAAAATTGGCCAGTCCGTCGGCGAAAATGTTCACACTTTTATAATTGGTCTCCCGGGCAATCTCGCTGATGTCGGGCGAAATCACGCTTCCCAGCTCTTCGTTCTGGAGGTTTTCCGGGAAAAGCTTCTTCCCGATGGTGATGCCGTTGCGCGTCAGGAAGGTGTAGAGGCTATCGGTGAAAATTTTATTGACATTGGGGATGGCCCCCTTTACTGCAAAATTCCGGGCATTCAGCGGTACGGTACCCACCATTTGGATATCGTTGGAAAAGGGCAGGTTCAGGATGTTCACCTGGTCGCCGCTGCCGGCTTCCCCCGTTTTTACCTCGTTCCTGATCTTCCATGACTCATCGTAAGGCGATATGGAAGCAATGCCTGCCGGATCTCCTTCTTTTGCCCCGCCGTTAAAGTAAACGGTATACAGGTTTTCATTGAAATTAAAATTGGAAGAGAAGGCGCCGTAGTAGTTGCCGATATCACCGGCCAGCCAGCCGGGAGGAAAGGTGGAAGCGTCATTGTTCAGCACTTTCAGGTTGCCTTCAATGGTATGAATCTCATTGTCTTTGAGCGTTTGCAGGATCTGTTCAAAGGGATTGTTTTTAAACCGCGGAGACCCGAAAGTAGGGTCGCCGATGCCCTCCAGCAGGATGTCGCCCTGCACTTTACCGTTTACGACCCGGCCGTTGGAGTAGATCATGGTTTCAAAGCGGTATTTGCCGCTGAGGTACTCAAAGGCCGTGGCTGTGGTGATGAGCTTCAGGGTGGAGGCGGGCGGGAGGTTCATTTCTGAAAAATGATCGTATACCTGCTGTCCGCTGCCCAGGGAGCGGATGCTCACGGAGATATTCAGGGCTTCGTGACCGGGTTGTGAGCGGAAGTCCCGGATAAATTTATTGATCCCCGTAGAAAAGAGGTTCAGTTGTAAAAGTATGGCACAAATTATTTTCATAAGGTAGAAAATTTAGTTCCGGGTACTCAGTTCCGAGTTAACCCTTGTCAATTGTCCATTGTCAATTGATTCGAAATGCCCGCCAATATAGTATCTTTGCGCTTTAATCGGAAAAAAGCGCTCTTTAAACTTATGAAGCTGACATTTTACGGGGCGGCCCGGAAAGTACCGGGAAGCATGTTTCTTCTGGAGTTTGAAGATGGTTACCAGGCGTTAATTGATTGCGGGTCAGAGGTAGAAGGCGGAGCCACGGTGCGGGAGGAATTCAAATACGGCAACTTCCCGTTTGATGCCTCACGGGTGAATGTAGTGATCCTGACCCATGCCCATATTGATCATTCGGGGCAGATTCCCAACCTGTACGAAGGCGGTTTTGAAGGCCAGGTGCTGTGTACCAGTCCCACGCTGGATCTTACCGAATTGCTGCTCTACGATGCGGCATCGCTGAATGCACGGGCCGTTAAAAGTGTGGAAAGAAGCAAGCGAAAATCAAAGAAAGGAAAAATCCTGGAAACCCGCGGGCTGTACCTGAGCCGGCAGGTAGAGGTGGCCATGGAAAACTTTGTGCCCATTGCCATGCAAACCCGGTTTAAGTTTAAAGACGACGGCTTTGTTACGTTTTACCCGGCCGGTCATCTCTTAGGCGCCGCCCATGTGGTTATAGAAGTGAAGGAAGGCGGGGAATGGAAGAAGATCGGTTTTTCAGGAGACATAGGCCGGCAAAATTTCACCCTGCTGCAAGACCCCTGCCCGCTGCCGCAGGTAGATTACATGGTGATGGAATCTACTTACGGTTCACGCAATCACGAAGACGAAGGCGACCCGGTAAATATCATGGAAGAGGTTATCCGGGAGGCCTGCATTGATGTGAAGGGGCGTCTTATCATCCCGGCTTTCAGCGTAGGCCGTACGCAGTGCATGCTCTTTACGTTAAACCGCCTGTATTACGAGAAAAACATTACGCCGATTAAGGTATTTACGGATAGCCCGCTGGCGCGGGCCAGCACCAGGGTATATGAAAAATACCGGAACCGGCTGAATAAAGCTGCCCGTGATTTTTACGAAGAAACCGACTCGCTCTTTGATTTTGAGAATCTTCATTACCTGGAGTCCAACCACGAGAGCCAGCTGGCTTCTACCCATGCCGAACCCTGCATTATCATCAGCTCGTCAGGCATGATCAAGGGGGGACGGGTGGAATACCATATCGAGAAAAATATTGAAAACCCGTATGCCACCATCCTGATGATCGGTTATGCCAACGAAGACTCGGTGGGCGGGAAGCTTCTTTCGGGTGACCGCAAAGAGCTGCATATCCGGAATAAGAAGCTGGCGGTTAATGCCAAAATAAGGAAAACCGATATTTTCAGCGGGCACGGAGACCTCGACGATCTCCTGCATTTTGCCCTGAATCAAAACCCTGAACGTTTAAAAAAACTCTTTTTAGTTCATGGAGATTTGAATGCTATGCTTAATTTTAAGCAAATTTTGAATGAAAGAGGGTACTCTGATGTAGAGTTACCTGCTCGATATCAGACCTTTGAACTGTAAAAAGATTTGCATGAGAACATTATTGGAGTTCGAAAAACCCATTGCTGAATTAGAAGCCAAACTGGAAGATATGAAAAAACTGGCCGGTGAAAATAACGTAGATGTAAGTGATGCCGTACGCAACCTCGATTCAGCGATTGAGACCCTGCGCACCGAAACGTTTCAGAATCTTACCCGCTGGCAACGCGTTCAGCTTTCGCGTCACCCGGACCGTCCGTATACCCTGGATTACATTGAGCGAATCTGTGAAGATTTTCACGAGCTTCACGGTGATCGTACCGTACGCGACGATCCGGCTATTGTAGGCGGTATTGCGAAGATCGGGGAGAAGAGTGTGATGCTGATCGGGCAGCAGAAAGGACGGAAAACCAAGGAGCGCCAGCACCGCAATTTTGGTATGCCCAACCCGGAAGGATACCGGAAGGCATTGCGCCTGATGAAAATGGCCGAAAAGTTCAATATGCCTATCGTTACGCTTATTGACACACCGGGGGCTTTTCCCGGGCTGGAAGCCGAAGAAAGAGGCCAGGGCGAGGCCATTGCCCGGAACCTGAAAGAAATGATGACCCTGAAAGTGCCCGTGATCTGTATCGTGATCGGCGAAGGGGCCTCAGGTGGCGCCCTGGGAATAGGGATCGGCGACCGCGTGCTGATGCTGGAAAACTCCTGGTATTCGGTGATCTCACCGGAAAACTGCTCTACTATTTTGTGGCGTACATGGGAGTTTAAAGAGCAGGCGGCAGAGGCGCTGAAGCTGACGGCCACTGATATGAAGGCTAACGGACTGGTAGACGACATTATCCCGGAACCCCTGGGAGGTGCTCACCTGAAATGGGACGAGATGTCGGATATCCTGAAAAATACGGTCCTGAAAGAGATCAAAGACCTTGAAAAAATAGCTCCTGCCAAGCGGGTATCAAAGCGTATAGATAAGTTCTGCTCTATGGGCGTAGTGATTGAGTAGTATGGCAGCAGGTATAAAGGCCGTGGTTTTTGACTTCGGTAATGTGATCATCAATATTGATTTGGAGCGGACGTTCCGGGCCTTTGCCGATCTTACCTTTAAGTCGCCGGACCGGGTAAAGAACCTCTTTGCCGAGGCCGGGATATTTCAGAAGTACGAAACCGGCTTTTATTCTGACGATGAGTTCCGCGATGTGGTACGCCAGACCCTCAGCTACCCCCTGAACGACCAGGAAATAGACGAGGCCTGGAATGCCCTGCTGCTGGATGTTCCGGCCGAAAGGCTGACCTACCTGGAGAACCTGCGGTTTACCTACCCTATCTACCTCCTGAGCAATACCAACGCTATCCATATCGAAAAGTGCCAGCAATATTTCAGAGCCCGGCACAATGTGCAGGACTTCCGGAAGCTCTTTAACCAGGTGTTTCTTTCCTACGAAATGGGACTTTGGAAGCCGGATTACAAAATTTACCGGAAAGTGCTGGATGAAACCGGTTTTAAGCCGGCAGAGGTGCTGTTCCTGGACGATAACCCGGACAATATTGATGCAGCCAGAGACCTGGGTATCAATTGTATCAAAATTGACCCGCCGGAATCGTTTACGGATATTTTGGGGAAGATACTTTGAGGGAATTGACAATGGATAATTGACAATTGACAATTGACAATGGACAATTGACGATTGACAATTTGCGATTGACGATTGATAATTTGCGATTAAACGTGGCGGGAACTTCGCCCCGGATTTCATCCAGGGGCTATGTAGATTGGGTTCCTACGGAACCATTATGGAGAACCCGGACCTAAGTACTCGGAACTAAGTACTCGGAACTCGGAACTAATAACTTACACATGAAAAAATACTGCCTGCACCTCCTTCTCTTCCTGGCTACCGTGATCACTACCACACTGGCGGGGGCGGAGTGGATATACGGTTCGTCGTTTCTGAGCGGACAAATGAACTTTGAGCAGTTTAAGCAGGGTTTCTGGTTTTCGGTTCCTTTCCTGGGGTTCCTGACCACGCACGAGTTCGGGCATTATTTCATGGCGAAGATCCGGAAAGTAAGGGTGACCCTGCCGTATTACATTCCCGGCTGGCTGGGGATATTTATGTCGATCGGAACCTTCGGTGCCTTCATCCGCATCAAAGATTATGTTACTTCCAAAAAAGATTATTTTGATATCGGCATAGCCGGGCCGCTGGCCGGTTTTGTGGTGGCGGTGGTTACGCTGATCCTTGGGTTTATTTATATGCCAGGCGATGAGTTTGTATACCGTATTCATCCCGAATATCATCAATACAACGGCAACTACCGGGAGCTGCTGAACAGTCCCGGAGATATCGGGCTGGAAACCATTACCCTGGGGAAAAGCCTGCTCTACCGCTTCCTGGAGAGCACTTTTGGCGATCCGGCCCTGCTTCCGCATCCGTATGAGCTTTCCCACTATCCTTTGATCCTGGCGGGCTTCCTGGGTTTACTTTTTACGGCCATTAATTTATTGCCGATCGGCCAGTTAGACGGCGGGCATATCCTCTACGCGCTGATCGGGCGGAAGGCCTTTCACGTGGTTTCGCCCGTGGCCCTGGTACTGCTGGTGGCGTATTCGGGGCTGGGAATATTCAGCCCGTACGATTTCTGGCTGGCACGGGGTTCAGAGCAATGGATATGGCCCCTGCAATTTTTATTCTATGTTTATTTTGTTTATTTGTGTTTTTCAAAGATATTTACTCATCGTACCCGTAACTGGGTGCTGGCCCTCAGTGTAGTTTTCGGACAATTGCTCCTCGTGAAGTATTTCCCCGGCATTAGCGGTTATCCGGGTTTCCTGGCATTCGGGTTCCTGTTGGGGCGGGTACTGGGTGTGTACCATCCGCCTACAATAGATAACGAGCCCCTGGGCGCAGGCCGTATACTTTTGGGCTGGCTGGCGATGCTGATCTTTGTCGTATGCTTTATTCCGTACCCTATAGCATAAATGAGGTTTCTACTTAAGCTTTTCTTCTACGGATCGGGCTGGAAAATTTCAGGAAATGTGGATCCGGCTGTCCGGAAGGCCATATTTGCCGTAGCCCCGCATTGGAAGAACAGCGATTTCTTCATTGGCTTGGGGACACGTGCGGCCATGAACCGGAAAATTGCCTACCTGGGGAAAGCCGAGCTGTTCCGTCCGCCGTTCGGATTCATCTTCCGGGCCCTGGGCGGGATTCCCGTTTACCGTTCACAAAACCGTAACCTGGTAGAAAGCCAGGTAGAGGCGGTGAAGGGGGCCGAAGATGCGCTGGTGGCCCTGGCGCCTGAAGGCACACGGAAGAATGTGGCCCGATTAAGATCCGGGTTTTACTACATTGCCCTCGGAGCCGGTATACCGGTGATCATGGTGGGTTTTGATAAGGAAAAGAAGGAAGTAAAGATCGCGGAACCGTTTTACCCCTCCGGCGATTTTAAGAAGGATATGCAAACCCGTTTTGTGCCCTTCTTTGAGCAGGTAGGCGGGAAGAAGAAAGACTGGGTACAGAACTATAAGGAAGGAAAATTTGATCATTAAACAATATACTTAAAAAGATGAAAAAAGAGACACAGGTTATCAAAATTCAGTCGGAAAAAACCCATAACCGGGAAAACTCCACCCCTCTGTACCTTACCAGCAGCTTCTGCTATGAAGATGCCGCGCAGGGAAAAGATTTGTTTGACGGCACGATATCCGGGAACATCTATTCCCGTTTTTCCAATCCTACCGTACAGGAATTTATTGACAAGATCTGTGTGCTGGAAGAGCTGGAAGACGGCGTAGCTACCGCTACCGGCATGGCGGCCGTTTTTGCGTGTTTCGGTGCTCATCTTGCGGCAGGAGACCACCTGGTTTCTTCCAAGGCCCTGTTTGGTTCCAGCCACCAGATCATTACGCAGATTCTTGTAAAATGGGGGATAGAATATACGTATGTAGATGCTTCGGCGCCTAAGGAGACCTGGGAAGCGGCCATTAAGCCGAACACCAGAATGATCTACCTGGAAACCCCCTCCAACCCCGGCCTGGAGATCGTAGACCTGGAGATGATTGGTGAACTGACTCAGAAGCATAACCTGATCTATTGTATTGATAACTGTTTTGCTACTCCCATCTTACAGGTGCCCAGCCGCTATGGCGCTAACCTGGTGCTGCACTCGGCCACCAAGTTTATGGACGGCCAGGGGCGTGTGCTTGGTGGTGTGGTAGTAGGTACCAAAGAGCTGATGGAGAAAGTACGTTTCTTTACCCGCCAGACCGGCCCTGCGCTTTCGCCATTTAATGCCTGGATTCTCTCTAAGAGCCTGGAAACCCTGAGCCTGCGCATGGAAAGACATTGCAGCAGCGCACTGAAGCTGGCCACGGCGCTGGAGAAAGTAGAAGGGGTGAAACAGGTGAATTACCCGTTTCTGGATTCTTTCGGTCAGAAAGACCTGGCAAAGAAGCAGATGAGTGCGGGTGGTGCCCTGATCACTTTTGAGCTGGAAGGCGGATTTGAGCGGGTAGTACGGTTTTCAAAGCTTCTGAAGGTGCCGTCGCTGACCTCCAACCTGGGCGATAGCCGGACAACCATCACCAACCCGTTCACTACCACGCACTCCAAGGTGCCGGCAGCAGATAAATATGCTTTGGGTATTTATGAAGGCAGCATGCGGGTGTCTGTAGGCCTGGAAGATATCGATGACCTGATTGAAGATTTCACACAGGCAATTGTGGGGTCAAAATAAGGAGTGCCGGAACGCGGTAGGGATGCCGGAAGTTTTCTTTGTGCACTTTGTGAAAACGCCTTAGTGTTCTTTGTGCAAAATATAATTTTTAAATTTGCACAAAGAACACTAAGAAAAGGCACAGAGGACACGACGATCAGGTCGACTTATTGCCTGTCTGGACAGAAACTTATGATTCCCCGTAAAACAATTCGTTGAGATAATCCAGGTAGGGTTTCAACACTTTCATGTGTTGCAGCAGGGTAGCTTTGAAGCCAGGCGATTTTACTTCCTCGTTGCTGAATTTTTTCCAGAAAAACATTTCCTTGTATCGAAGCAGATCGATATCCGGGTGGTCTTCGGCATAGCCTTTCGGGGCCCTTTTCAGCTTTTCGCCGTAAATCATCGGAAAGTGCTTTTTGAAGTCGTCTGAGAGAATGATCGCTTTCAGCGTATCGGGCGCATAATCGACTTCCTGGCGGAATTTGGCCAGCTGCCCGGCGGTGGGCTGCCACATGCCGCCTCCGATGAACGACTCATCATTCTGGAGATGAAAGTAATAATCTATTCTGCCGGAGTTACGTCCACCCGGACCGAAACCGGCAGCCAGGTGGGTTTTGTACGGGCTTTTATCTTTCGAAAAGCGTACGTCACGGTTGATCCGGAAGATGCAGTCCTTAACCTGGGTATCGTAAAAAGCGGGCTCAAAGGCCTTCACTTCCTGCAATACATCGTCGCAGAATTCCACGAAATTTTCCCGTGCGGAATCGTACAAAGCCCGGTTTTCGGTGAACCATTCCCGGTTATTGTTAGCGGCCAGTTTTCTTAAAAACGCAAAAGTTGGTTCGGCTATCATCTATTTTTCCTATTTTTGTGTAAGATACATCCAGGAGCATATTTAAACTTTATCCTTTGGGTTTATTTTGTAAAAAATAGGGCAAAATAAACGCTGAGAGTAAAATTTGGATAGGCTCTGATAGCATTAACCGAAAAATATGGCAAGAATTTTAACAGGGATTCAGGCAACCGGACGGCCTCATCTGGGCAATTTACTGGGTGCCATTGAACCTGCAGTGCAGCTTTCTGCTCAACCGGGAAACGAGTCTTTTTTATTTATAGCCGATCTCCATTCGCTTACCAGCATTAAAGATCCGCAGATACTGGAAGAGAACACCCGTGCGGTGGCATCGGCCTGGCTGGCCAGCGGGCTCGATACCGAAAAGACCGTGTTTTACCGCCAGTCGCGCCTGGCGCCTTACCATACCGAGCTCACTTGGTACCTGAGCTGCCTGACGCCGTATCCTATGCTGGCCAATGCGCATTCGTTCAAGGATAAGTCGGAAAAGCTTGCCGATGTAAATGCCGGTTTGTTTACCTATCCCGTGCTGATGGCGGCCGATATCATCCTGTACCAGGCCGATTACGTGCCCGTGGGCAAAGACCAGAAGCAACACCTGGAAATGACCCGCGACATGACCGAAACCTTTAACCGGGTATACGGTGAGACATTCAAAATTCCGGAGCCGCTGATCAACGAAGAAGTAATGACCATACCGGGTATCGACGGCCAGAAGATGAGCAAGTCGTATAACAATTATATTGATATTTTCCTGCCGGAAAACGAGCTGAACAAGGTGATCAAGAAGATCGTTTCTGATACCACACCACTGGAAGAACCCAAAAATCCGGATACCGACAATACCTTCAAGATCTTCAGCCTGGTAGGTACTCCGGAGCAGGTGGCAGAGATGCGGAAGAATTACCTGGCCGGCGGTTACGGTTACGGACATGCAAAAAAAGAGCTGTACGAAACCATCCTCACGCGCTTTGCCAAACACCGTGAGATCTATAAGTATTATTTTGAAAACCCGGCGGAGCTGGAGAAACGGCTGAAAACAGGAGAAGAGAAGGCAGGGGCCGTGGCCCGGAAAACCATCGGGGAAGTACGTAAAAAGATGCGGTTTGTTTGATGGAGACCCTGCTGGAACTGGATAAGAAGGCCTTTTTATGGCTCAACAGCTTTCATTCGCCGTTCTGGGATAACTTTTTCCTGGCTTATACCAACTCCAGGTCGTGGACGCCGGTGATCCTGGTCATGGTGTTCCTGTTGTTCAAAAACTTTTCCTGGCGACAGGCGTTGATTTATCTGGTGCTTATTGGGGCAGCGGTAGGCCTGTGCGATTTCATTGCCTCCGGCATATTAAAGTCTGCTTTTGAACGCCTCAGGCCCTGCCATGATTTCCCGGGAGAAATGACACTGGTAGGCAATTGCGGCGGGATGTACGGCTTTGCCTCGTCGCATGCAGCAAACAGCTTTGGGCTTTTTTCCGGCTTTTCCCGTGCTTTTAAAGGGAACAGGTATGTGTTCTGGCTGCTGCTGGCCTGGGCTATACTGATGAGCTATTCCCGCATTTACGTGGGGGTGCACCAGCCGGGTGATGTGCTGGCGGGGGCGCTGATCGGTATGGTGGTTCCGAAGGTGTTTTTTGATGTCTATGAGAGAATTGGCCGGACCAAGAATGGACCATTAATCTGGAAGACCCGTCACCGGGAAAACTAATTTACTCCTATGAAAAATACAATGGCTCTTCTCGCCCTTTCCCTGCTTCCTTCTTTTTTAATGGCGCAGGACATCACCCAGGGCTTGTGGTTCAATGAAGAAAAGGAAGCAAAGATCCGGTTCTACGAACAGGATGGCAGGCTTTACGGCAAGATCGTGTGGCTAAAGGAACCCCAGGCTAACGGGAAAGACAAAACCGATAAGAACAATCCCAAACCGGAATTGCGGAGCAAGCCTATCGTGGGCCTCGTAATCCTGACAGGCTTCGAGAAAGACGGTAAAAACTGGAAAAACGGGGATATTTATGACCCGAAATCCGGTAAAACCTATTCTTCCAATATCAAATGGGCGGGCGACAAGCAGCTGAATATACGCGGGTACATCGGAGTTTCGCTGATCGGGAAGACTACGAGGTTTACGCGGGCCGAGTAGAAAGAGACGGGACTGCTCAAAAGTACAGCCCCGTCATTGCTTTTAATTGCCGTTATTAAGGTTTTTGTAGTACTCTTCTTTCAGGCTTTCAATTTTGTCTTTCAGGTCTTTCTGCACTCTTCCGGGCAGGGTTTTCAGCTTCCTGAGCTGGAAGGCCAGCACAATGGCATTTACCCCTACAAAGATGAAAGAAAGCGCCGTCAGCACCACCAACGATACCCCGGTTACAATCGGATTAGCAATGAGCAGGAACGAAAAAATAATGCCCAAAACACTTACCAGGGCCAGGTTTCCCCATTTCAATACGCCATAATTCCTGAGCTCAAAGGCAAAGCCCAGGCCCTGAAAAGAACGGAACAGCAGGCTGAAACCTACGAAAAGCGGCAATGTGGCAGCGGCCATCACGGGGTGTATAACCAGCAGGATACCGATCAGCAGGCTGAAAATACCGCTGGCCAGGTACCAGCCCCAGCCTTCCAGCTCTCTCCGGTTTTCTATCGAAAACCAGATCTCCAGCACGCCCGAAAACAGGAAGGAATAGCTGAACAGCACCACCAGTGAGAGGTAGGTCATCTCGGGTACAGTGAAGATATATACCCCTAATACAATAAACAATACACCAATGATAGCCGGCGCGTACCAGTGTTTCACGGTGTTACGGATGGTTTTTAAAAATGTAGCCATAGGAATTAAATTGTTATTGGTTGAATTACAATTAAACGCAGGTTTAGGTCGGGAGGAAAGCGGTGATTTGATTGATGGAATAAAGATAGGGTATTTTTTTGTGCTTAGTAGAGAGAGATGTAAAAAATGTGCATCCCATACCGATACCCTGCAGGTCATTTCGGGCAAGGAGTAAATTGCTCCCCGGTTAGAGTTTATCCGGAAAAACCCCTTCTTTTTTATACTTTTGCAACAGATTACACCGTACGTAGGAATGGAACGAAAAAAAATAACGTATCATAATTTATTTAAGCTGGGTCTGGCATCTGCTTTGGTGAGCATCTGCAGCCTGATTTTAGTATTTGCCACTCAAAAACTGACAGAACATGCAGAGCATTGGGTTTTCGAAACCATATCTGCCACCCAAAAGCTGCTCTTCCTGTTTTTACCCACTACCGGGATAACAGCTATCTATTTTTTGCGGAAATTTCTCTTCAAAGGTCGTAAGAATAAAGGGATTACGGAGATTTATAAAACCCTTGACCAACGCAAAGACCATCTTCCGGGATTTAAAGTGCCCTCTCATTTGATCAACGGCTTTCTGACCGTAGCTACCGGGGGCTCGACAGGTATCGAAGTATCGTCTGTAGTGGCTACGGCCACGGTAGGCAATAAGATACATACGCAGAACTTCGCTGCGAATGTCTATAAAAGAGAGCTGATCTGTTCAGGGGTTACCGCTGCCGTATCCTTACTGTTTGCCAGTCCGCTGGCCGGCTTCCTTTTTGCTCTGGAAGTGATTTCCCGGAAAGCGGACAAATCGCTGTTCATAAGCTGCGGCATCTCTGCTTTGCTTTCCTGGGCTTTTATTCTATTGATGGGGTGTCAGACCCTGCTTCCTTTCCGGGTAGAAACCTGGCATGGATATGCGATGCCTTTATTCCTGGTGTTAAGCCTGATGGGCGGGTTGCTATCGGTTTATTTTACCTTGTTGGTCACCCGGATGAAAAAGCTGTTTGGCAATATCAACAACAATTTTTTAAGAGTAAATCTCGGTGCCGTTTCCGTTGGTGCTTTTATCCTGGTGTTCCCGGTATTGTACGGAGACAGCTATCACGGGTTGAAAGACATGTTAAGCGCTGCTGAAAACATTACTTTAGTAAGCCTGGCCATCTTGATTTTGCTCAAACCCCTGGCGGCTTCCCTCACGCTGGGCGCAGGTGGAGATGGGGGCGTCTTTGCACCCAGCATTGTAGCCGGTGCTTTTTTAGGGCTGTTGTTTGCCCGGATCTGCAACGCCCAGTTTGATATGCACCTGGTACCGTTGAACTTTGCATTGGTAGGGGCTGCAGCTACATTATCGGCTTCTATTTATGCCCCTCTGACCGCTTTGATCCTGGGGTGTGGCCTGGTTCCCAATGGCTACCAATTATTTATCCCGGTACTGGCCGGGAGCTTCGCCGCAAAATATTTTGCCGGGATGATCCTCCCTTACAATGTGTATACGTATGATTTTTATCTTGCAAAGAGCAACCCGGCTTGATTTTAAGCAAATACTACCATTCTTAGGTTAAGCGGGTAAGTAATGTTTCTTCAGAAACCCTAATTAAACGATGCCCGGAACTCCAGTGGTGAAACCGACGTGCGGTTTTTAAACAGGCGATGGAAGGATTGCGGATGCTCAAAGCCTAATTCATACGCGATTTCGGATACCGACATCCCGGTGAGAGACAACAGCTCTTTTGCTTTTTCGATCACCCGGTTCTGAATATGCTGCTGCGTGGTTTGCCCGGTTTGCACCCGCAGCATATCGCTCAGGTAATTGGGACTCAGATGAAGCCCGTCTGCAACAAACTGAACGGTAGGAATCCCTTTTTCTGCCAATTTGCCGCTTCTGAAATAATCATCCAGCAGGGCTTCCAGCTTTGTAAGGAGGTCGTTATTCACTTTCTTCCGGGTCAGGAACTGCCGGTTGTAAAAGCGGTCGCAATATTTCAGCAACAGCTCAATGTTGGATACCAGCAGGTCCTGGGTAAAGGCATCTATATTGGCGTCTGTTTCCCGGCTTATATTTTCTATGATATGCATGACCGAATTTTCCTCTTTTTCGGAAAGATGAAGCGCCTCATTGCTGGCATACGAGAAATACCCGTAGTCTTTGATTCCGGCAGCCAGGGAATATCCCTGCAAAAAATCAGGATGCACTACCAGCACAAACCCCTTCACCCCATTCAGGAGGATATCTTCAAACTGCATCACCTGGTGCGGAGCCATAAAATACATGATCCCTTCGTCAAAATCATAATAGTGCTGACCGTACCGGCATTTTCCGCCTGCGCAGTCTTTCTTTAAGGCAATCGCATAAAAATCGGTAGTAACGGCTTGGAGAATGGTTTCCGGCTGAAGTTTTACATCGTCAAAATTAAATACACTGATCAGCGGATGGGAGGGCCTCTGCAACCCTAAAAACTGGTGCAGGGCACTGATGGAGGAGATTTTTTCCGGTGTTTTCATAGGTATAGAATTAGTTCCGAGTAGTGAGTTCCGAGTAGTAATCGTTGACGTTCGGTGAGCTGTTAATTTCTCATAGTTACTGTTTTATCTTGCTAAGTTACTGCTTTTCTGTCCGGGATGAAAGCTGTTCGTTCCAGATCTGCTCTATTCCCTGCCTGTACGGAGTAACGGTAAAATCCGGGAAACGCTTTCTGAATTTTGAGTCGTCAAAAATATTATCGTGCTTATACCGGGGCAGTAATTCCAGCAGCTCTTTTACACTCGTATTGAAGAGCGCCCCGATGCTGAAAACAAATTCAGGTACTGCAAAGTATCTCAGTTCTTTACCGTAAACCTCAGAAGCCAGTGCAATGAATTCTTTATAGGTGGGGCGACTTTCATCCACCGGCAAATGCCAGGTCTGGCCAAAAGCATCCGGCGTGTTCCCGATCAGGGCGGTAGCCCGGCTTGCGTCCGGTGTCCAGATCAGGCTTCTTTTTTTAGCGGCCGATAGCGGCACTTTTAGTCTTTTCTCTGTTTCTATATTATTAAAAAACAATGTATTAGTAATGCTCTGTGTTTTCCCGGGGCCATAAAATTCAGGTGCGCGACAAATCACGGCTTCCAGTTCACCCGCCCGCATTGCCTTCAGAACCATTTCGGCCATTTCTTTTCTTACGGCTCCTTTTCTCCCCACGGGATCGAAAACGGTGTCTTCCCTGAGCACACGGCCATCCTGCGGATACATGTAGGTATTATCAAAAAACACCAGCTTAGCTCCGTGGATCCTGCAGGCGTCAATCACATTCCGCAGAATCAGTGGAAACTGCTGCTCCCACAGGTCAGAGCTGGCCGGGAGGCCCAGCGTGAAATAGGCTATTTCACTGCCTTTTACCGCTTCGATGGCTTCTTCCCGGATGGATAAATCTGCCGGGAAAACCTGGTCTGTATCATTTATTTTGTGAGGTTTGCGGCTTACAATCCGGATATTGGAGGTGAAATTTCTTTTTAATTCCCTGGCGATCTCTTCACCGATCTGGCCGTTGGCTCCTAAAATAGTCTGCATTTTTTCTGAATTTTAAATGGAAGCTTCCAGTTTACGCACCACCCCCTTCGCCATTTCTTTAGAGCTGAAGGGATTTTGCCCGGTAATTAAATTTCCGTCGGTCACCACTTTGGAAGTCATGGGAATAAGAGCTTTGGTGTAATCTGCACCTCTTTCTTTTAAAGATGCTTCCAGGTTGAACGGCACTTCTTTTTTCCGGTTGGCCAGGCTTTCCTCAAACCAGTTAAAGCCGGTAATGGTTTTATTCTTTATGAGGTATTGGCCATCGGATAATTTCACATTCAGCAAGCCGCCTACGCCGTGACAGATAGCGGCCACCAGCTTCCCGCTTTCATAGTGGTTTCGGATGATGGTTTGTATCACGGAATCGTCCGGGAAATCGTACATCGTACCGTGTCCGCCGGCCAGGTATACCAGGTCAAACTTTACGTCAGCCACCTCACTCAGGCTCTTGCTGTTGGCCAGTAATTCTTTGAAAGCAGGGTCTGCCCAGTATTTTTTTGAGACTTTGTCGAGCGTAAAGCGTTTCAGGCTTTCCGGGTCTATCGGCACATTTCCACCCTTGGGGCTGGCGATAGTGACTTCATAGCCCTTTTGCTTTGCCTCGTGATACAAGTGCGTCAATTCACTGAGCCACAGGCCGGTTTCCAGCTTCCCGCTGTCATACAGGCCGATATTGGTGACGATGATCAGGATTTTTGTGATGTCCATATTCTAATTATTTAACAGCACAAAGTTCGGGAAGATTTACAAAGGAAAAGTAGCCCAAACCGGGGATGTTGTAACAGAATCTCTGATGGCGCCCGATACCTTGTCTATCCGTAGCCAACTTGCCCGAAAAGTACATTAAATGATATTCTGCTGCATATAATCGGCAATTAGCTTTTCATTCGTGTCATTACTTCTGGAAAGTGCATCAATGATTCTTTGTCTTTCGGCTTCCGTTTTGTTTTGACTCAGTTTTTTCTTGGCCTGTAAACCGGTCACTATAATTTCAAATGCCACAATGCCGTTCGCCATTTTTGTTTTATAATCGTCCGGAAAATTGTCCCACTTTTGCCTGTAGGAGGTTTCGTAATTATCAATAGTGGCATTAAGGATTTCCAAAACCTGTTCTTTGTCTTCAATAACTTTGCCTTGCCCGTAAGCATGAACTGAAATGTAGTTCCAGGTAGGTACGTTTAATTCTTTGTCGTAGTGGGTGGGCGAAATGTAGGCGTGAGGTTCACTGAAAATAACAAGAACCGGATGGCTTTCAATGTCCTTCCATTGGCTGTTTGCCTTTGCAAAGTGGGAGGTCAGCACTATGTTTTCGTCCCGGACGGTTACGATGAAAGGCAAATGCGTCCCCACCGGCAAACTGTCTTTTGCCGTAATGATGGTAGCAAAGCTGAATTGCTTCATAAAGGCCACTATTTTATCTCTGTCAGTGGCTTCGTTTATTTTTGGGATGTACATTCGTGATAAAATATAGTCTTTCTGCATCAAACAGATACATATCTAAAGGTAAGTCAAAAGCGTGACAATAGCTAATGCTTAAAGTAAAATACAAAACCGGGAATGGGCTTGCCTGAAACTTCCCTATATTTGACAATATGACGCTGAAGTGCTTCTAAGAAGCATTTGTGAAAGGCGGATCCCTTATCATGGAAGAACTTATTGAGAACATCCTGAAAATCGAACACGGCTTCAAACACATTATGAAAGCCGGAGATATTCTTCTGGCCAATAAAACGCAAAATCATTTTGACCTGGCTGAACAGCTTCTGGCAGACCCTGCTTATCCGATCAGAATGCTGGCTGTTTATTTGCTGGGGCAGCTCTCTGCCGGAAATCCCCGGGCGCTCGCCCTTCTTGAAACCCGGGTGGCCGAAGACCCGAACTGGCGGGTGCAGGAGATGCTGGCTAAGGCATTCGATCACTACTGCAGGGTAACCGGCTATGAAAAGAGCCTGCCGGTGATCCGGAAATGGCTGGCCGACGAAAACCCGAATGTGAAACGGGCGGTCATTGAAGGGCTTCGGATCTGGACAAGCCGGCCGTACTTTAAAGACCACCCCGCCGTGGCCATAGAACTCATCAGCCGGCATAAGGCAGATGACAGTGAATACCTGCGGAAATCAGTGGGCAATGCCCTGCGGGATATCGGTAAAAAACACCCTGATCGGGTGCTTGAGGAAATTTCAACCTGGGATCTGACCGATAAAAAGACGGAATTTACCTGTAAATTAGCGCAAGGGAAATGAAATCCTGTAAAGCTTGGTTGAAGCCTGACCTGCCTGAAAGAGCCGTTTCCCGATGTAAATAGATAATTGTATACGCAAAACCATGGATAAAGTTAGCTTAGCTGAAAAATTCTCCCTGTTTTCTAAATACTGGTCGCCCAAAATTGCCGGTGAACTCAACGGGCAACATGTAAAGCTTGCCAAATTCAAAGGGGAGTTTGTCTGGCATAAACATGACTACGAAGACGAGATGTTTTTTATAGTGGACGGAACCCTGAAAATAGAATTCCGGGATAAGACCGTCACTCTTCACAAAGATGAGTTCCTGATTGTTCCGAAAGGCACGGAGCACAGGCCCGTAGCCGAAAATGAAGTTCTGGTGATGCTTTTTGAACCGGCCACCACCCTGAACACAGGCGATACGGAAAATGAGCTGACAAAACATCAGCTGGATCGGATATAGAGACCTGTTGAAATTCAGAAGAGCGGGAGTTTTATGGAACCATACGAATACTTCAAACTTTTTCACGAAATAAGCCCGGACGATTACCGACTGCTGACCGGCGAGCTCAGAACCAAAACGTTTAAAAAGGGCGACTTCCTCACCGTTCCCGGGCAGGTTCAGAAAGAGCTTTACCTGGTGAAAAGCGGGGTGCAGATGTCGTATTTTGACACTGACCGCAAAACGCATGTTGTGGCCTTTACCTATTCGCCTAACCTGTGCGCCATACCGGAGTCATTTTCATTTCAGACACCGTCTCATTATTTTCTGGCCTGCCTCACAGATAGCGAAATGGATTGCATCAGCTATAAGGCCCTTCAAATGCTGTTCGACCGGTCGCAACCGCTGGAACGGCTTTTCAGAAAAATGACTGAATTTGTTCTGGCAGGAGTGATCAACCGGCACATTGAGCTGCATTCACTGACCATGGAAGAGAGATATATCGCATTTTGTCGGAGAAGCCCGCACCTGCTTCAGCTCGTCCCCCATAAATACATTGCATCTTACCTGGGCATAGACCCCACCAATTTCAGCAAGCTGTATAATAAAGTAAAGTTCTGATGTTGGTATACACCAGGATTTGTCTGGTGCGGGAGGGTAAACTTTGTCCCAAAAAACAGGTATGCATTGGCTGGACAGATCGGAATATCCCTTTCCTTCTAATTACTTTGACATAAACGGGCATAAGCTTCATTACCTCGATGAAGGGCAGGGAGAAACCGTTTTGTTTGTGCACGGCACGCCTTCGTGGAGCTTTGATTTCCGCAACGTGATCAAAAGGCTGAGTCCGGGGTTTCGCTGTGTGGCTATTGATCACATTGGCTTCGGGCTTTCGGATAAACCGGAGCATTATGATTACTCTACCCAAAACCACAGCCGGACCCTTGAAGGATTTGTAGACGAGAAAAAACTGGAGAATATCACCCTGGTGGTTCATGATTTCGGTGGCCCTATAGGGCTGAATTTTGCTATTCAGCATCCCGAAAAAATAAAGAACCTGGTCATTCTTAACTCCTGGCTATGGAGCAGCAAGGAGGACCCCGACTTTATCCGGCTGAGCAGAATGTTGAAAAGTCCGTTGCTCCCTTTTTTGTACCGATATCTTAATTTCTCGCCCCGGTTTATCCTGCCTCAGTCGTTTGGCGATCGCAAAATTTCAAAGCGTCTGTTAAAGCAATACGCCCGGCCGTTTGCCCATAAGACAGAACGAAACGGAGCCCTGGCCTTTGCCCGGTCCTTACTGAACGACCAAGAGTGGTTTGAAGAGCTCTGGTGCAGGAGAGAGGCTATTTCAACGAAGCCGGCCCTGTTTATCTGGGGAATGAAAGATCCCGTGATCAAATCCCGTTACCTGGATAAATTTGTTTCGGGGTTTCCGGATTCAAAGGTCTTCCGGATGGAAACCAGCGGACACTTTCCGCAGGAGGAAGAGCCGGAAAGGGTGGCAGAAGCTATTTTTGACTTTCTGACGGGCCGTTGAGTATAATTAACTCTTTTCTATTTCCTCAAAGTACAGCATCACCCGCTTCTCCGTTTCGGTTTTTAACTCCACTGAAGAGTCAAAAAGGCCGGTTCTTAAGTGACGGTAGAGCTCTACGGCGCTTCGTAAGCCGGCCAGTAGCGATGTTTTATCATAGGCGGGAATGGTAGATTGCAGGGCCCGGAAGTCTTCCGGTTGTAATTCTGTTTCCACCTTTCGTACTCCCCGGGGCAGGTTGCCGTTTTTGATGTGAAGCAGGGGCCCGAAAACCGTCATTCGTAAGAATCCTGAAAAGTCACGAGCTTCCATGTACTCGCCCCGCCCGATTTTCAGCAGGGCGTAATGCACCCAGGTCCAGAATCTGTCTTCGATCCACTGGTAACCGGGGTAGGGGAAAACAGCCGTGGTTTTGTCCATCACCGATTGAAGCCGCCGTTCCTTGTCGAGCAGGATTACCGGGTCTTCAACGCGCGACTCCAGCTCTTCCGGCGTCAGGAACTTAATATCCACATGCAGGAGAGGGCTATCATACAGGCATATCAGCAACCGCGGTTCTCCTACGTGCTCACCGGTAAAACCCGAAAGGAAATTCCCCAACTTTTCAGCATACGCCAGCATCTTGTTTTTATCATCTGAGATTCTTTCCCGGGTAACCAGGATAAGGTCAAGATCTGAAAACTCGTCCAGCTGACCGGTCTGCCAGGAGCCACCCACGGCCAGGCCAACGACATTTTCGTCGGCTTCTAAAATCCTTTTGGCCTTATTGGCAAATTCAACTTGGATCATATCTTTTAAATAGTAAGGTCTGATGGGTAATCACAAGCTTTTGCTTCTTTTTGTACAAAATGGTGAACACGATGGCCGTAAGAATGGTCAGCCCTCTGAAAATATTGGCTTTTATATCTCCCAGGGCGGAACTGTCTACCTCAAACAGGCTCCAGGCCAGGTTCATCAGCGTGTGGGTCAGTATCGGTACCCACAGATTATAGTTCCATTCCACATATAGCCACGCGAAAAATACCGCGCCTGAAAAGGTGACCATGAATATCCCGATCAGCTCACCGGTATCCCGGCTCTGGTAGAGATGTCCGGAGGCAAAAATCACTGCTCCCAACAGGACGGAAGTAATAAAGCCCAGGCGGGTTTTCTGGAACAGCTGCCCGAAAAGAAACCCTCTGAAGTATAATTCTTCCATGAAACCGGCCACCAGCGTACCCGCTATTAAATTCTGAACATCGGGCTGCGTGTCGAGCCGGAAGAAGAGAAAGCCCCCGATAAACATGGGTAGCACAAAAAGCAGGCTGACACCTGCTGCGGTCAAAATACCGGAAGAAAGCCCGAGGCTTTTGAATATCCCCTCTCCCCGGTTGATAAGCCAGGTACCGGCAAAAACAGGGATGCCTATAATGAAATAGGTCAGGATATAGCTTATCAGTCCCTGGTGCGTGATTTTATCCAGCCCCAGTTTTATGGGTTTAAAGCTCAAAAAGAGCAAATGATAAAGCGCAAAACAGATAAAGACGATAATAACGGTTCTAAGGGTTTCTTTGGATTTCATTTTGTGTTTTGGTACTTCAGGGTGTCTTAAACAGCTTTATGGTATAGTCCAGCAAGCGGCTGTCGCCATATTCTCCGTGCCCGGGAACAACAATTTTTACGTCCGGGTAGGTCTTTTTAACTTTTTCTACCGTACCTGGCCAGGCGTTCACATTAGCGTCGCCCAGAAAACCTTTACCGGCATCGAGCTCTTTGATCAGGCACCCGCCGAACATTACTTTTTCACTCGGGAAATACCCTATCACATTGTCTTTTGTATGCCCTTCGCCGAAGAATTTTGCAATGATATTTTCCCGGCCTACCTTTAAGATAAGTGAATCGCTGAAACTGTTCCGGGGAACAATGAGGTCATTTTCTTTCGCCAGCGCAATGGTTCCGGAATAGGCATAAGAAGGAACACCCTTTTCATGAAATGCACGTAGCCCGCCCAGGCAGTCATTATGAAAATGGGTGGGGATAACGGCATTTATTTTACAGTGAAGTGTTTTCCCTATCCACCTGATCAGTTCATCCGTGCTTTTGTCATTGGTGGGAGTGTCGAAAATAAGGGTTTCGCCGTCATCTCTCACGATGAGGCCGTTGCAGGGAACATTTCCGAAATCCTGTGTTTGCAGGAAGGAAGTATGTTCAAAGGTATTTTCGGAAATCCGGGTAATGACCAGCTCCTCCGAGCGGTAAACCTCTTCGGGGGCGAATGCTTCCTGTTTCAGAGCGTTGCAGCACAGGGCGGTTAAAGCTACGGCCATGAATAGTAAAACAGGCTTCATTTTTTTATGGCGTATAAACGTTTCAGTCTGCATAAGAGGTGGTACCGGTTTCGAGATCAATATATTCAAACTTTTTGTATTGGCAAAATAACCCTGTTTCTTTATCTGCGCTGACATGAAATTCAAAATACACCGGAGCGATATGGGTCAGGGGGATATAACCGGTTTGTCTTTCAGTTCATTTTGCAGTCTTCAGGGAAGAGTTTTCAGTTTCCTGAGCTGGAAGGCCAGCACAATGGCATTTATACCCACAAAGATAAAAGCGACGGATGTCAGTAGTACCAACGATATACCGGTGATGATCGGATTAACAATGAGCAGGGATGAAAAAACAATACCCCAAATGCTCACAATAGCCAGGTTTCCAGCATACCGGAAAACACGAAGGAATAGCTGAACAGTGATGCCAGTGCGAGGTAAGTTATCCTTCATTTTGATGCTGAGAGGGACGAGGTAGCGCAGGTGCAGGGGGATTACAGGGAGGTGTTCAGGAAGTGGGAGTGAACTACGCCCTTTTCCTGACAAACCCGTGGGCTAATGCTACCACATGCCTGTACCGGCCACACGGTTTCACTTCTGACTTCTCACATATTCTATGGCCTCATCTATTCCCGCGCTAAAGTTTTTTATGGAGTACTCTATTTTTACATCGGGTTTCAAGGCGCCTTCGTACCCTTTCCAAACTTCCCAGTACCGGGTAGAGTAGCCAACCGTAACCCGGGAATTAGGCAGCTGAAATCCGCGGGTTTCACCGTAGTGATTTACATTTCCGCTGGTAGCCTGGCCAACGAGAACCGACTGGAAATTTCTTTTCAGGTTAACGGCATTCATTAAGGCGGAAGAGAACGTGCTTTTGCCAATAAGCACATAGAGTCTGCCTTTTTGATTCAAATAACTGTCACGTAAATGATCCAGGAAGGGGTTCAGAATGCCGGAATTGCCGCCGCTGTTGTTTCGGAGGTCAACGATTATTTTTTTCGGTTTTTGACTATCTATAACCTGCCAAAGGTCATTGTTGAAGTCTTCAAAGGGTTTCCCTGTCTGTTCTGCGCAGTTCTGGTAATTGAAATACAAAACCTCACCGTTATCGGTTAAGCGGTACCAGTAGTTGTCGGGTTGACTGTTTTTCAGTAGCGGAGCGGAGACATCCAGTGATAAGTTTTCCTTTTTCACGGCAGATACCGCGTAAGGGGTGTCGTCCAGCAGGAAATGAGCAGATTCGTCGGCCGGGGTAACCCGGAGTCCTTTCAACACCCGCGGCTGTGCCACAAGATGCTGGAAATACGTATCAAAATAGGCAGGGTTTTCAGTATTAATCATTTTTTCAAACTGCCCGATCAATGCCTTCGTTGAGGTGTTTTCAATGCCGTCGAGCCGTTTACCCAGCAGACCTGCATAGGCAGAAGCGGTATGGGTTACAAAAATGCCTTCCCTGAAAAAGTCAAACTTCAGCGGAAAGACTTCCCTGTAGGTGGGTTCAAGCCGGGTGTGTTCATCCCCGATTCCCCGGAAGAGCTTATAAAGCTCTATTTCAAAGCTTTCGTTGGTTAAACCGGGACTTTTCAGCTCAATAGCGGCGATTTTACTATGGAATTCCTTTTCAGAAATCTTAGCAAACAGGTTAGTATGCCTTTTAGGGAGCTCGCTTTTTAAATATTCTAAATCTTCAATAAACTGCTTTGGCGACAGACCCTCCTGATTTTGGGAGAAACCGGTATGGGCAAACAAGAGGTGGACAAAAATCAGTAAGACTAGCTTTTTCATATATTGCTTTTCAGATCAGATGCGATAAAGTGTGTCGGGGTTGCATGAAGATTTTTATTTGCAAGGGTAGGTACAGTTTGTACCTATCCTTCCGGTAATGTCACTTTGCAAAATGTAAAGCAAGCAGAAGCCGGCAGAAACATAGTTTTATTGTAGGAAAAACCAGGTATTTATTTTTTAGTAATCTGCTTTTTCTGTTGCGTTTCCGGAAGGAAGTTTTGCTCAGATACTACCTTTTGCCCCGTTTTACTTTCCAGTTCTTTTCTTGCATTGCCTGCCACAGCTCCGCCTTGCCTGGCAGCTTTTGTGTTTTCGTCAAACCCTTCCGGGTTTTGCGTCTTTACGATGGCTGTGGTAGATGCTTCGCCCAGCATGGAGAATATGAGCTCCAGGTCGGTCATATGGTCACGCAGATTCTGGCTTTTGAGCCCTTTCACCTTTTTATATTCTGATGGTGTGAGTCCGAAAGTGGCTTTAGAAATTTCTGAAGTCAGAATAGCATACTCTACGTGTTCTTTTACACCGTGGCTTTTCCACTCTTCGGTCAGTTCTTCGCGGATGGCTATGCTTCGCATCCGTTTTTCGATCCAGTCATCAGGGTAACCTTTCAATTTATAAAGTTCACGGGTGCGTTGAGTAGCCAGTTCCGGGTTTTCTATTTCTTCCAGCCTTTCTGCCCCTACCTGTGCCAGCCAAAGTTTAAAGGGCTCTGCTTTGGGCGATGGGATAGACTGGATGATGCGTAAAAGGCCTTTGGTGTCAGAGGCCTGTATCTTTCGTTTTTTGCCATCGGATGCCCGCATTTCAACCAGGGTACAAATTGTACCCCAGTTGCTTTTAAGTTGTTCATCGCGGCTTAACATCCTTTTGATATACTGCTTTATATCAGTACTTTCGGTTAATGTTTCTACTACATCCTGAACGGAGAAATACCATTTCTGTTCCGTTTCATCCCAAACAGAACGGATTTGTTTGCTTTCAAAAAGTTTGATGTTGCTCATAATAGTGAATTTTTAAAAATAAGAGGATGGAAATAATCAGTGCTATAAATCAGGCTTTAGAAGCCTGCATATGTGGAAGTCAGGTCAGAATATATGCTTGAGTTTCGTTTCCTGAAGTCTTAGGATACAAATCTTATTTTGCCTTAATGAGCTGTTCAAGCCGGGCAATCATTTCATCCTTTTCTTTCAGCATCCGTTTGTAGAGTGCCATCTTTTCTTCGTGGAGCTGCTTTATTTCTGTAAGAGGGTTAATGTTAAAAGTGGAATTCGGGTTTCCCACATATGCATTATCTCCAAAAGTATTAGCAATCACATTCACGGCCTGTTCCTCATCAAAATTTTGAATTGCTTCTACAGGAATTTTCAATGCCCCCGAAATTTGTTGTAGCAGTGCCGTGTCAATGGTCTCTTTCTGTTCCAATAAAGAAATCTTTTGCTGGTTCCAGTCTTCTCCCAGTTCGAAGGCCAGGGCGTCTTGCTTGATGCCGAGCATTTCTCGAAAACGTTTCACGTTGCGTCCTTCATGGATTTTCTTAGCGGCTTGTGTCATAGCTTAAAATAGTTTTTGGTTGTTATTAGATAAGGTTTTGACCAATATGTACTTCCGATAATTGGGCTGGATAAATCGGTAGAACTGTCCGAAGACAAAAGTAGTGTTTGTTTGGGTAAAAGAACAAATATAAAGTTATGTAAAAAACGGGAGAGTAGCTAATTTTTTGGTGTAAAGTACATAGAAATTATCTCCGATTAAGTTTTCGTTTTAAATGTTTATTTGAAAGATATTAAAATTCTACTCTTCGTCTACTGTTTGGAGAGATGTCAAATATGTAGTTCGTAGGGCGGATACCAAGAATAAACCTATTGGTGCGACAATGATGGGTCTAAAGAACAGCTTAATTTATTGCAGGAAAAAATTGATGCTATGAAGAGTTTTATATCAAAAATTCCAGTCAATATCTACAGTCTGTTTTAAATTACAAATGAGTTTTAAATTACAAATGAGAGTGTAACACCAACTGTGTCACGGGATAAATCGAGAAAATAGTTTTAACTTCGAAATATCAAGTGACATGCTAATGAAAGAGAAAGAACCATTTGACTTCGCTCGCTTCAAGGACGAGGCGATGGAAGGCTTGTATTCCGGCAAGAAGGCGGTAGGCACAGATGGTGTTTTTGCCCCTTTGCTGAAACACCTACTTGAGTCTATGGTGGATAGGGAACTAAATAACCATCTATCGGAAGAAAAAGCCGGCGGCCAAAGTAACCGGCGCAACGGCAAAAGTAGAAAGACAGTCAGGAGCCTTAGTGGCGGCAGTCTCGAGTTGGAGACTGGCCGTGATCGGGAAGGCAGTTTTGAACCCAAGATTGTACCCAAACGTTAGCTAATTATCAGCGAGGAACTGGAAGGCCATGTTTTAAGCATGTATGCACGTGGAATGGGTACACGAGCCATCGGTGATTATATCCGGGAAATGTATGCCATGGAGATATCAGCGACAGAGATATCGCGGGTTACTAATGCAGTATTTCCGCAGATCACCGAATGGCGGAACCGTCCTCTGGATGCTGTGTATCCCTTTGTGTTCCTGGACTGTATGCATTACAAGATCCGGCATAATGGATCGGTGGAAACCCGGGCAGTTTACAACATTCTGGGCGTTGATATTGAGGGTCGTAAAGATCTGATCGGCCTCTACCACTAGGAGAATGAAGGAGCTAAGTTCTGGCTTTCTGTGCTGACAGATCTAAAACAGCGGGGTGTAGAGGATATCCTGATTGCCTACATTGATGGGCTGAAAGGCTTTCCTGAGGCCATGGCATCGGTCTTTCCTAATACCCGTGTGCAGCTTTGTATTGTTCACCAGATCCGCAGCAGCATGAAGTATGTTCCAGATAAGGAGAAAAAGGCCGTTATGGAAGATCTCAAGCTTGTTTACAAAGCCGTCAACGCTGAACAGGGCTATGAGCGGCTGTTGGAATTCGAGGAAAAATGGGGCGGGAAATATCCACTCGCGGCCAAATCCTGGCTTCAGAACTGGGATAATCTATCCACCTTTTTCGAGTATAGCGAGGATGTCCGTAAGGTTATTTACACGACCAATCCTATCGAGGGAATGCACCGACAGGTACGTAAAATCACGAAAACTTAAGAGTGCTTTCACTTCTGAACAGGCCCTGCTGAAACTGATGTATCTGGTCATTAGGGAGATAACCAGGAAATGGACGATGCCTCTCCAAAATTGGGGCTTGACCGTCTCGCAATTATACATTAAATTTGGTGACAGATTAAGGCTGGGATGGGATAGTATTTAGAGTAAAATCCAGATGACACAGTTCACGTTACACTACCTTACAACCAATTCTTATGCCTTTAAATCAGCAATACTTTTTTCTCCAGTCAAAAGTTTGTAAAATGCAGACTCTCCACCGCTGCCAGGCTTAAAATTTCCTGAGGTGAAATCGCTATCTGTAACCTTCAAACGGGAAAATATACCTTGAAAATCTTCAATGCTAGGAATCGTACCAATATCATCTCCTACTAAGGATAAGTAAGCTACTCTTAGGTATCTCATAAATGCTTTGAAAGCGTTAGATCTCGGTAGGATATTTCCTTCTTGATCTTTATTCGCCCATGCTATTGGCCATTGCGATTCAATACTACTAAAATAATTATAAATAATAATAGCTATATCGTTGTCTCTTTCGTTAATAAATAAGTTTCGGAACGGAAACTTTCTCAATTCTGGAAGCTCCATTTTACGTGGAGTTTTACCTTTCATATATAGTGTTCTATCTGCAAATGGATCAGGCGAAATTAACTTAATCAATGATTCAACGAAACCCGCTTGAGTGAGCGGTTCTGAGGTTTCTCTACCCTTAGTCTTAACCCCAAGTCTTTTTATCCTTTCGTAAAGAGGACTTCTTTTTTCTGCACTGTCTAGTGCTACAGCAATTTGGTGACATGTTCTGAACGGGCTTCTCGTTTTGGATAAACCCTCAAGATCATAAACCAAACTCTTATTTACCTTAGTTTGAGCTAAATTAACGGTAGCGAATATATTTGCCTGTTCATCAATATCCAATCCAACAAATACTACAATATTAAATTGAAAACTCTCACCCAAGTCATTTAAGTTTGCATCGAAGTTATGATTATTATCTAAGAAAGCGCCAATTCGGTGTTGTCCATCTAGAACTTTTGCAACTTTAGTAATTGGAATGGAATCCTCTTCGTAATCTGCATTATAGCTTTTTAATGTAAGGGTTCCATTCTGATCGTACTCAGCACAATTCTGATCTATCGCTAATACAATTCCAGTGGGGAAAGCGGCGTCAGGTGACCTCAAATATTGCTTGATTTTTTTAACCCTATCCTTATCCAATGGTCGCTGAATGCCTAAATATTTTTCAACATCTCTCTGTTCGCCTTCAATACGTCTTACATCAGAATATGAAATAGAAACTAGGTCTCTAGCATTGATGCTACCGATAAAAAATTCACCCATTGGTTGGATTAATTTTATTACAGAAAAACTAATATGATTTCTATCCATTATTATTTAAACTAGCTGAAAACTTATCGTTGAAATCTTCTTGTTGATTATTTCTATTAGCACTCCAGTTAGAATAACTTCCATGATAAATTGAATATATTCTAAAGAGCACAGTGATAGTAAGAAACACTATTGAGAGCTTGTAGTAAAGGTCAAACTCATGCTTATCTAAATTGATTTCTGGAACCCATTTATTTTTTGCAATTAAATAAAGTGCTATAGTGCATGCATAAATGAAGAATGTTGAGAAAAAGAAAATCCTTACCAAAGGTAATCTATACCCCGAGCCTTGAGTTTTTACCAGTAGATATATGGATGGGGCAATAAAACTAAGGCAATAAGAGAGTATCTCCCCAGGAATGATCTTCTCCTTGAACGCATTAGGTATATTGTTTAATCGTAATGAAGCAATTATTATGTTTAATATTAGAGGTATAAATGCAATGAATGTCATCCATAAAACTTCTTGGGAGCTTCTCCCAAGAGCCGGGTAGTTGATTTCTGTAAAATATGCACCAATGCTGCGAAAGACTTTTTTCATATCATACCCCGTTAGGTAAAGAATTTATATTTTTGGTTCAGTAATATTTAACCTTGTAACCAATCGTAAATTTCCTCAATAAAGGATAGTTCTTCGCTGGTAACGTAATATGTGTGATAATTTTCGTTACGAATTCTATTCAGTTCAACCATCCATTTTGTCTTATTTTCTTTATTGCCTATTTTTTCTTCCCCCGGCTTTGTGAAACTTGTTTCAAATAATTTTTGCCAACTCTTCAGAATGATTTCACGGTAATCGATAAGGTGTAATTGGTCCCATGGCTCCTTCTCTTCATCTTCATCTTCAATTTCACGATTTTTCTTTGCTGCAAGTAAGGTGGCCTCGGAGTATATCTTCTCTGGGACTCCTTTTTTAAACCAATTTTTGCCAAATTCCGCCTCAAGTTTTTCTCTCACTCTCATTTTGAGAAATGTATTTTCAATCTCTCTGATTAGTCTAAATGCCTTCTCATTATTTTCCTTTTCCTCTTTCTTAAGGTATTCATCTAACCCTTCATAATGAATTTCTGGATGGTTTTCTCTCATTGCCACTTGAAGCGCTCTCCAGTATTTCGCATCACCGGGAGTTCCGTATGCAGTTTTCAGTTCGGCTGTTTTAATATCTGTAAGATCTTTGTAGAAATGTATTACCGTATCTAAATAAGATTTAATCTCATCAAAAATTATTTTAACATTTGTAGTAGGCCTAATTTTTTCGGTTTTATACAAATGATTGACTAAATCATTCAACAGTAATGTAATACCATAGAAACCTTTATTTATCACAATTATATTTCCCTCTTGTTCCCAGATTTCATCCAGTTTTTCCTTTAGATATCCAAATGTACTAAAAAGAAAATCTGATATATTATTATAGGCTTTATCAAGATCACCAGTATAAAATGTTCCCAATTTCTCAATCTCATTTTTTTTTACCTTTCCTAAAAAATCGGATCTGTTTAGAGCTAAATTAATGTGTTCGGTTGTAATTGCTCTTTTATCTTCCCCAATCGAGATCTTGCCAAAAAAAGGAGACCTTCTATTCTCACCTAAATTGATGGCTATTTTAGATTTCAGTGCTTTGATCTGGTCGATGTAACTCTCAGAATCCCAAAGTAAATCGGCATCCAACGTATTTCTAAGGTCTTTTGGAACTGCTTTCTGATTTTCATTGATCTGCATAAAGAGTTTTACTTGCTCAGATCTGTCTAAATTTACTAAAGCAACTACTGGTATTGTATTGCTGGATTTATACTTTGAATTGGAATAGCCATATAGTCTATGTTGTCCGTCTATTATATATGCTGAGCGATACTTTTTTGGTAAATGCAATATACCTATTCTTGATATAGCATCTGGAACCTGATTATTACTCTGATCAAAGGTAAGTTTCTTGTTCTTGTCTGATAAAATATTTATGATGATTGAATTAGGAAAATATCCCTTATCATCATCAATGAAGTTATGTATCTCTTTTAATCGAGCTTTTTTAATTAACCTTTGGTAAGTAGGCATCATATTTTCATTTGCCTTGTTTCGGTGAAGCACGAAGCCTATTTTGAGAAGCTTCTCAGGTTCAATAGAGAATGAATAATAGGTATTCCCGCCCATTTTACCTTCAATTGCAGGTATTCTATTTTCTAAATCTGGAATTTCCTGTCCAGCGAAAAGACTTCCAAGCAATTGATACCTTGCAGCAACGCCAATTTGAGAATGTAATAGATAATAATAGTCAATTATCTCTTCTGAGAAATGGATGCCGTCAATGCTCTCTAATATAAGTTGATCGTTGTCTGAAAGACCTAGTCGACTAGTCGCTAAAATATATTTAAATTTAGGTTTAGTAAATGGAAATAAAGCAGAGATTGTATTGATAATTCCGCCCTTCTTACTTTTCATTGCCTCCAATTCTTGTCTGAAGTCCCCAATCTTATCTTTAGAACTGGATTTACATTCAACAATCAATACTGTTTCATCATCTTTTGCAAAAACATCAACCACATGGGTTAGGTTAGTGTCTTTTTTATCATAGGGGATATTAAAATGACGATTTTTATTTAACAGTTTGAAGCCAAGGTTTGCAAATAGAGACCACACCTTGTCTTCAAAAGCAATATCCAAAGGCTTTTTTTTGAATAATTTTGTTTTGGTTTTAAGTTCAGCCTTTATTTCCCATCCTTCTGAAAGTTTTTCCTTTAATGCGACAGAGCCATTCGTGAAACTCTCAAAGTAAGAATCTGCTTTTCTAACTCTTAGTTCCCTAGATACATCGTTATCTGTAATTAAATTACCGATAAGTTTGATTTTTAATTCTTCGGTCATAAATCGGCGTTTGTGAAAACGAACTCGCTGGTCTGGCTTCTTTCGGCATTAATCCCTCCAATAAGGTTAGCTCTTTTAAACTCGAATTGCTTGTCACCCTTATCAAAGATGGTCTCTATCGTTTTATGAGCAGCGTTTGTTAAAATGTAGTAAGCACCTACATTTTTCAGTTCGTCAATTAATTTACTGAGTCTAATTTGATCTTCTAAGGAAAAGATCTTCTCGTTATATTTTATAAACCCATTTAGATTATGGGAAACCGTGTAGGGAGGATCTAGGAACACTAAATCACCTTCTTTAACATTATCTAATACACCATAGAAATCCCCTTGTTTTAGAGTAGTGTTCTTTAGTGCTTTCTGAGCTGAAATCAGATTTTCCCTATCTAAAAAATCCTTTGTTCTAAAGCCGAAAGGTACATTATACATACCTTTAAGGTTTACTCTATATATTCCATTAAAAGATGTTTGATTCAGGTATATGAATCTCGCCGCTCTTTCAGATGGAGTTTCGAAAATGCTTGACCTTATCCGATAGTAATCAGTTTCAGTGTTTTGAAAGGTTTCAAGCTTTTTTATAACTTGTTTTGCATTTTGTTTAATCGCCTGATATGTCTCAATAAGGTCTCCATTCAAGTCCGATAAATAAGCATGGCCAGTGGGTTGTAAATAGAAATACGTGGATGCTCCACCTAAAAAAGCTTCATGGTAATTATTGAATTTTCCTTTCTTGATGTTACTTAAATGTTTAATAAGCCAAGTTTTACCACCTGCCCATCGTAAAAATGGCTTTATATATTGGTTGTCAGTTTGGTTTATTATTTTCATCCTTGAATTTCCTTTTCAGAATATCAGAAATTTAACTAAATGTTAAACATAATCAAATTTCTGATATTTTAATAATCTGAAGAAATTATATTTTTTGTAATCTTCTCAAAGATGCAACAAAGAACATGGTGAAAATGAAATAAACGAAAAATGTAACATTTCATCGAAACAAGCGGTAGAAATTTTTTAAAAGAATGGCGTTGAAATATCAGAAGAAAAGGCCATAAAGATTTTTACGGGAGATAACTAGGAAATGAACAATGCCCTTGCCAAATTACGTTTGGTCTGAGTCTCTTTGAAAAGGATTCTGTTTGGATATTGCGGATTTTATTGTCCCCTTATTTCGGAAGGAATTAATCCTTATTGTATTGATGGTGTATTCTGGCAAATGATGACCATTGATTTCGGTTTTCGTTGACCCCTCTTAAGTTTTTATTGAACTTTTTGAAATCCGGAGCAGATTTAAAGATATATGGAAAGTGAACGAATAAAGATGGGTGCAATAGACGAGATTTGCTGTCTGTTGTAGGACGGATACATTAGGCCTGCTTTAATTAATGCGTTTTAATTTTTAGCTCACATTTTGTTCCACTATTAGTCAACTTCCCAAAATAAAATCCATACGAGAAGTGATATTTTACCAATAGTATTTTGACGCTTTTTATCTGAAAAAGGTAAGAGGCAAGATATTTGGAGTCCCGTTGTATTTACGATTGTCACACGGATTTCAGTAAAATTTTTAAATAAAGCTGTAATGAACAAAAAGGCAATGGAAAATAAGAATATTAAAACCTTCTCTGAACACCTTGACCAGAGATATGGAAAAATTGGCACGGAAAAGAGAACCGAATTTGAGAACAAAGCAACGTCATTTGCTATTGGTGAACTAATCAAAGAGGAGCGTAAGCAAGCGCAATTGACACAGGAACAACTTGCGGAGAAAATCGGTGCCAAGAAGAGTTTTATATCAAGAATTGAAAACGGGCATAGCGATATTCAGCTTTCTACCCTCTATAGACTCATTGAGTACGGGCTGGGTCGGAAAATACATCTGACCATTGAGTAAGCAGAAGGTAAATTATATAGATGTTGAAATTTTATCCGCTTTATGGGTAGCATTAAACAAACATTTTCGAATAAATATTTCGACTGGATTTTGATCGGAATTTCTCTGGTTTTTTCAGTTCTTGAAATTATAAATCTTGTTAACGGATTTGAATATTTCGGTACTTACTTATTCAGCGTTGCATTATTTATAGCTTCTGCCGCCGCTTTTTTCTCTTTGCTTCTTGGAAAAATTAATGGAGAACGTTTTTCGCGGATTTTTATAATTACGGTTCTGATAGTTCCAGGATTTTTGATTCTGAATCAATACTTAACGGACTTGGTTTTTTATGGCATTAACCAACAGCACTTATTGCAAAACCCGATGTTGTTTCTTAAGATAACAGGCGGTATCGTATTGCTTTATTTTGCCATACAATTCTCAAAGCAACCCCAAACCGAACGAATAAAAGATTACGGAATTTTGATAATCGGAACGGGAGTCTTTGTGATTTGTTATACACTGATCCGGACTGTTGAACCCGTTTCTAATTCAGAGCTAACCGCTTATCCGATTTGGAAAACAGGGCTTAAATCAATACTCGGAATTATGGTTTTAATTATAGGGATTCGAATAAAGGACCAAAAATTGAAGTTCAGCAAGGGAGTAATTTCGGTATTAATTACAATGTTTATATTCGGAGTGATATGAATGCTACAAGTAAAAAACCAAGGAAAATGGATACCAAAAGCTGGGCAGATATAAAAGATCGCATTTACGGAGCAAAGGGAACCGAAAGAAGAGAGAAGCTTGAAAGAGACGTTGAGGTGTTTAGAATACATTTACATCTTTCAAAAAGAGAAAGACTATAATACCATTTCTTAAATATATGAACAAACGTATTTTTTACCTGTTATGCTGTATTTCCTTTGCAGCTTCCGCCCAAAACGCAAAAGACTCGCTGTCAGTGGTGAGTAAAGACTGGAAAACGGAGAAGATAGCTAAGGGTGTGGTATGGAAACAGGGGCATTTTACCGATCTGTTTGATAGTGAACAGGAAATCAACTATGTGGAAGTGGATCTGAAAAAACAGGCCAAACGCGTACATCTGGCGGCGGATCCTAAAGTGCTTAAAACTACGAGCGCCTTTGCCGAAGAAAACCGGGTTTTGGTAGCCATCAACGGCGGTTTTTTTGATGTGAAAAACGGCGGTGCGGTAGACTACATCAAAGTAGACGGGAAGGTGGTCAACCTCACGCGTACCCCATCAGCCCGGGCGAATGCCGTATTGACTCTCCATAAGAAAAAGATAACTATACAAGCCGCTACCCCGGAAAATACAGAGCAGTCAACGGCAGAAAATGTAATGCTTTCCGGGCCGCTGCTGGTTTTGAACGGAAGCAGTATTGCTCTTGACGGCAATCCCTTTAATTCCAACCGGCACCCCAGAACGGCCATGGCTGTCCAGAAGAACCACAAGCTGATTTTAATAGTGGTGGATGGGAGAAACAGTAAGGCTTACGGCATGTCGCTGATGGAATTAGCCCGGGTAATGAAGTGGCTGGGCGCAAAAGATGCTATGAATTTAGACGGGGGAGGAAGCAGTACGCTGTATATCAAAGGGAAGGGTATTGTGAATTACCCTTCTGATAACAAGCAGTTTGATCATGAAGGGCAGCGGAAGGTAGCGAATATTGTTTATTTAAGGTGATGATTCATTTGATAATTGCTCCTGTTAAAGTTAAATATCCTTTATGAACGTTATGGGTAATCTCTGATAAGTATGTATTTCATGGTTGGAGATATAGTGAAGTTTCGTTTTTGATCTTAATAATTAGCTCAGGGAAGCGCTTAAGATTTTGGATAAAAACAGCACTTTTCATGGCTTTGATTTTTCGCTCAATTCTGAGGGCGTGAGGGTAGTCGACGGCATCAATTCTAAGAAACAGGACCCAGTCGCTGGTTCTGGCTGAAAAGTGCTTCATTCCGTAGAATGCAGTGTTATGCTTCTGGATTCTTAAAGGGAGCGATTGTTGACAGGCTCCAATATAAAAGCGGGATAGCTTTTCAGAATGTAAAATGTAGCAGCAGACGTCTTTCATGTGTATGGATTTTAAGATAAAAAGCCCCTCCATTCGGAGAGGCTTTGTGGTCCCACCTGGGCTCGAACCAGGGACCACCTGATTATGAGTCAGGTGCTCTAACCAACTGAGCTATAGGACCGCTCAAATATTTTATTTTCAATCAATCACCTATTCTTATAACTATCAGAAGAGTCAGGTGCTCTAACCAACTGTAGTTCCGATAGTTATCGGAAGACCAGCTCAAATATTTTATTTTCAATCCACCACCTGTTCCGATAGCTATCGGAAGAGTCAGGTGCTCTAACCAACTGTAGTTCCGATAGTTATCGGAAGACCTATTGAAATCAGCAGGTGCTGCTTTTCTCAAAAGTGATGCAAAGGTAGAAAAATGATTTAATCGGGGCAATAGGGTGCTCTATATTTTTATGAAATCTGAGCCGGCTGCTGCTTTAAGGCCTGATAATTGAAGCTGTTCCCGAAATTTTTTTTCAGACGACTCATATTGTCTCAGTTGTTTTGGCCTCTGGTCACCAGACTGCAATTTTCCGGGAAAATCTTGTTCAAATAAATATTTTCCCTTTAATTCAAAATGGATTTAAAGATACACAGGTTTATAAACAGCTGTCCATGCGAAAAATATATCAGAAAAAAAATGTTTTTGAGGCGTCGCTGGAGCGGCTGGACCTGGTTTATTCCAGGTTTACCAAGGTGTATACTACCTTCAGCGGGGGTAAAGACAGTGGTGTAATGCTACATCTTGCCATAGAAGCAGCCCGGAAACATAACAAGCTGCCGGTGAATGTGCTGATCGTTGACCTGGAAGCACAATATTCTCATACCATTGACTATATCACGCGCATGGTCTCCCGGCCTGAAGTGAATGCGTACTGGGTATGTCTTCCGATCCATTTACGTAATGCGGTCAGCCAGTATCAGCCCCATTGGGTATGCTGGGATCAGGACAAGCAGGATGCCTGGGTCAGGTCTTATCCTGATCATCCTTCGGTTATCAAAGACCCGGATTATTTCTCCTTTTTCAGGAAGGGAATGGAGTTTGAAGAGTTTGTGATTGAGTTTGGAACATGGTTTTCCGAAGGGAAAGATACCGCCTGCCTGGTGGGCATCCGTACGGATGAAAGCTATAACCGTTTCCGGACTATCGGTAATTTTGATAAGAAGCGCTATAAAAGAAAGCAGTGGAGCACGTGTATTGCCCCTGATCTGTATAATTTTTACCCCATTTATGACTGGAAAACGAGAGATATCTGGATAGCTAACGGCAGGTATAAATTTGACTATAATAAAATTTATGATCTCATGTACCTGGCCGGTGTGCCGCTGTCGCAGATGAGGCTGTGCCAGCCCTACGGAGATGACCAGCGAAAGGGGCTGTACCTGTATAAAATACTGGAGCCGGAAACCTGGAATAAGGTAGTGAACCGGGTAGAGGGGGCGAATTTTGGCAACCGGTATTCAGAGAACAGCCGTACGATTTTCGGAAATTTTAAAATGACCCTGCCGGAAAACCATACCTATAAAAGCTATTCCTATTTTTTACTGAGCACCATGCCGCCCTATCTCCGGGAACATTATCTTTCCAAGATCAATAAATTCCTGGAGTACTGGAAGACGCATGGCTATAAGGAGGGTATCCCGGAGGTGGCAGATTCCAGGATGGAATCCATGCGTAAAGCCCCCTCGTGGCGAAGAATCTGCAGGGTGCTCCTGAAAAATGATTATTGGTGCAAAGGGCTCTCCTTTGCCCAAACCAAACGGGAAATGGAAAAACAGTTAAATATATTTTTAAAGATTCCTCACTATACGACCTATGTTAACCAAGATCATTGAACAGTATAAGAATGCTTCTTTCGAAGAGAAAGTGGAGGTGTACAACCGTATCACGCAGCAGCTCTACGATTTTCTGGGCCTGGAGCATCCTGCCCTGAATATTCACCTTGTGCCTATTGAGCAGGTAGAAGGCAATGACTATAACCCGAATAAAGTGGCTCCACCCGAAATGAGGCTCCTGGAGCTTTCCATACGAAAAGACGGACTGACCATGCCTGTGGTAGTGGCATCCGAGAAAAAAGGAGAAAAATGGGTGGTGGTAGACGGGTTTCACCGTACGGCCGTATGCAGGGAAACAGAAGATATCCGGAGAGGTTTGAAGGGATACCTGCCCGTATCGACACTGAGCAAAAACCTGGAAAGCCGGGTAGCTTCCACTGTCCGCCACAATATGGCCCGCGGAACTCACCAGGTAGAGCTGTCGGCTAAGCTGGTGGCCTTTCTGAAACGTAACGACTGGTCGAATTACCGAATCGGGGAAGAGCTGGGCATGGATCCGGATGAGGTGCTCCGGTTAAGGCAGATCACGGGACTGGCCGAGGCTTTCCAGGACCAGGAGTTTTCCAGATCCTGGGATCTATAATCCTACCCGTGAAGATACTTCCGTTATGCATTCCGAAGCACAGGATTCCAGGCCTGTGAAGAAACAATATTTTTACATTCAGCCATCTGTTTTTGTAGTGCTTTTGCCGGTATTTTCTTAAATTGAATCGGTTTTAATTTCTTGGGCATGAATAAACAGCATTACAGCAGGCGCTTCTTCCTGAAGTCGTCGGCTGCTTTTACGGCCCTGGCGGCGCTTCCGGCAGGAGTAAAAGCTTTTTATGTAGATGTGGAAAATGTGGTTCTGCCGCCCCGGCAGATGCTTCCGCTGAAAGTAAAGGTAAATAAGCAGGAGTATGAGGTGCTGGCCGACAGCCGGACCACCCTGCTCGATCTCCTTCGTGAAAACCTGGGCCTTACCGGATCCAAAAAAGGATGTGACCACGGGCAGTGCGGCGCGTGTACCGTGCATATCAACGGTGAGCGGGCGCTTTCCTGCCTTACCCTGGCCGCTATGGTGCCCGGGCAGGAGGTAACCACCATTGAAGGGCTGGCCGACGGGGATCATCTTCACCCCATGCAGCAGGCGTTTATCGAATGCGACGGCTTCCAGTGCGGGTATTGCACGCCCGGACAGATCATGTCGGCCGTAGCCTGTGTGAAAGAGGGGCACACCGGCTCGGTGGAGGAGATCAAGGAGTTTATGAGCGGAAATCTTTGCCGCTGTGGTGCGTATAACGGTATAGTTCAGTCCATCCAAAAAGTTGCTGCCCGATGAGACCCTTTGCATTTCATAAAGTGAATAACGCGGCGGAAGCCCTGAAAGATAAGAAACCGGAGGTGCAATTTATTGCCGGCGGTACTAACCTGGTAGACCTGATGAAGAAGCATATTGTCCAGCCGGAGGCGCTGCTGGACGTGTCTGCTGCTTTACCCAAAGACATTGCCGTATCAGGCAAAGGCCTTCTGATAGGAGCCATGGCCCGGAATACCGACCTGACCCTGAACAAGGATATCCTGGCGCGCTATCCGCTGGTGGCCCGGGCCGTGCTGGCCGGGGCTTCCCCCCAAATCAGGAATATGGCCAGTGTGGGCGGGAACCTGCTGCAACGCACGCGGTGTCCGTATTTTTACGATGTGAGCAGCCCCTGCAATAAACGCAGGCCTGACAGCGGCTGCGGTGCCCTGAACGGAGCCGAGCGGATGAGCGCCATTGTGGGCTATAACGAGCAGTGCGTGGCGGTGCATCCGTCTGACCTGTGCGTGGCCCTGGCGGCGCTGGATGCAGAGGTGAGAATAATGACCCCGGATAAGAAGGAGAAAAGCGTGCCTTTTCGTGATTTTCATAAGCTGCCGGAAGCCACGCCCTGGAAAGATAACACCCTCCCGGAAAATGCGCTGATTACGCAGGTGTATATCCCTGAGAATCCTTTTAACAGGCATTTTGCCTACCTGAAACTGCGCGACCGGACGTCCTATGCCTTTGCCCTGGTTTCAGTGGCGGCGGCATTGCACCTGGAGAACGGGAAGATCACGGCGGCTCGGCTGGCTTCGGGCGGGGTGGCGCATAAACCCTGGCGCTGGTATGAGGCGGAGGAGTTTCTGAAAGGGAAAGCGCCCTCGACAGAGGTGTTTGCCGGCGCGGCAGAACGGGTAGTGAAAGGGATAAAGCCCCTGGCCGGAAATGCCTTTAAGGTACCGATGCTGAAAGGAGCCGTGGAAACGGCCTTACAAAATTGTATAACCCCTCTTTAATAGCTATGAGTTTCTTTGATAATGATGGAATGCCCGCAGACGGGCGGGTGGAAGCCCGGGAGAAAGTAACCGGCAGAGGGAAATATGCAGCCGAGTACCCGGTGGAGGAAGTATGCTACGGCGTGTTTGCCGTAAGCACGGTAGCGGCCGGGAAGCTGAAATCGGTAAAAGTGGAGAAAGCAAAAGAGGCGGAGGGGGTGATAGAAATCCTTACCCATCTGAACAAACCGGTGGTTCCGGGGCTTTCCGATGAAACGAAAATACGGGAATCCCGGCTGGGACTGGCCGTTTTTCATACCGACAAGATTTTCTTCAAAGGTCAGCCGATAGCCCTGGTGGTGGCCCGCACGTTGGAAGAAGCCACCTATGCCGCCTCGCTGATAGAAGGGGAGTATGTACAGGAACCGTTTGAGGTAGACTTTGACCAGGTACGGAAAAAGACGGCGCTCACCCCTGCCGGAAAGGAAAGAGGAAGTATGGAGGCCTGGACTCACGCTGCCGCTACCGTGGAAGCCGAGTATACCATAGCGGCGGAAATCCATAACCCTATGGAGATGCATGCGACCATTGCCCACTGGGTGGCTGCCGATCGCCTGAGGCTATACGATAAAAACCAGGGGGTGAATAATGTACAACGGACCGTCGGGCGGGTTTTTGACCTCCCGGCTGAAAATATTGAAGTGTTCAGCGAGTTTGTGGGCGGGGGCTTCGGTTCGGGGCTGCGGGTATGGTCTAACACCCTGGCGGCGGCGATGGCCGCAAAAATGGTGAAGCGCCCGGTGAAGTTGATGCTTACCCGGCCACAAATGTTTATGCTGACGGGCTACCGGCCGGCGTCGTGGCAGAAAGTAAAGCTGGGGGCTGACCGGGAGGGTCGTTTCCTGGGCGGCTGGCACCAGGCCATGAACGGCACATCCACTTACGAGGATTTTAACGAATGGATCACCGGGGTGACCCGCCTCATCTATCATATTCCTAACCTGAGGACCGAAGGGGCACTGGTGCCGCTGAACCTCAGCACCCCTACCTGGATGCGGGGGCCGGGCGATTGCACCGGGGATTTTGCCATAGAAAGCGCCATCGATGAACTGAGCTATGCGCTGAACATGGATCCCGTGGCGCTGCGCCTGAAGAACACGGCCATTGATAAGCATCCTAACAGCGGCCTGCCCTGGTCTACCAATTACATGAACGAGTGTATTGAAACCGGGGCGCGGATGATAGGCTGGGAAAAACGTCCATCGAAGCCTTTGCAGCTTATGGAGGACGACTGGGCCACGGGCTACGGCATGGCCGTAGGGGCGTGGAATGCCGGAAGAGGCAATGCCAGCGCGGGTATTGTGATGCAGAAAGACGGCAGCGTGTCGGTGCGTATCGCCATGACCGATATCGGTACGGGTACGGGCACCGGCATGCGGAATATCGCGCATGAAGTAACGGGCATTCCTAAAAATAAAATTACGGTAGAGTTGGGACATTCCAGCCTGCCTGCGGCGCCCAGCCAGGGAGGCAGTACGGGGCTCTCTTCGGTGAGCGGCGCGGTGGTGGCGGTCAGCAATGACCTGAAAACCCGCCTGGCAGAATATGCGGCGGGCATTAACCCGGCATTTCAGGGCCTTAAAGCCGATGAGGTGCAGTTGACTGATAAGGGTATAGCTTTAAAAACCAATCCCGGTACTGTAGTGAGCTACCTGCAGATATGGGAAAAGAACGATCTGAAAACCCTGGAGCTGGAGGCCAGCTCCGGACCGGGCGAAGAGCGGCAGAAATTTGCTTTCTGCTCTACGTCGGCCCATTTTGCGAAGCTCCGTGTAAACCGCCGTACCGGCCGGGTGAAGATTGAAAAATACGTTTGTGTGGCGGATGGGGGCAAGATCATTAATGCCCAGGCGGCAGCTAACCAGATGTCGGGCGCAGTAACGGGCGGCATAGGCATGGCCCTGATGGAGGAGATGCAGATCGATACCCGTGTGGGCGGGTTAATTGCCAATGACCTGGCCGGGTATCATTTTGCGGTAAATGCCGATACCCCGGTCATTGAAGTGGCGTTTATCAACAAGCCCGATGTGAATATTAATCCTTCGGGTGCCAAAGGACTGGGCGAGGTGGGGATCATCGGTGTGGCAGCGGCCATCACCAATGCCATTTATAACGCCACCGGGAAACGGCTGCGCGATCTGCCGGTTACGCCGGATAAAATATTAACATAAAATTTCCTATTTTTGGGCTACCGAAAACCGTAAAACAATGGTATTAAGAAAAGCCCTGGAAAGTGAGCTGCCCGCTATCTGGGAAATTATTCAATATGCAATAGAACGCCGCAGGCAGGATGGCAGCCGGCAGTGGCAGGATGGCTACCCTAACCCGGATTCTATCCGTGCCGATTTTGAAAAAGGCTATTCGTATGTGGTAGATGATGAAGGCACTTTGCTGGCTTACGGTGCCATCATTTTTGATGTGGAACCGGCCTATAACGATATCGAAGGCAAATGGCTGACCGATGACGAATACGTGGGCGTTCACCGCGTAGCGGCCTCGCCGCTGGCTAAAGGCAAGGGTGTGGCCCAATTTTTCTTCACGGAACTGGAAGAAATAGCAAAAGCAAATAAGGTTTACAGCGTCAAGGTGGATACCAATTTTGATAACGGCCCCATGCTGCACATTCTGGATAAGCTGGGCTACACCTACTGCGGTGAAGTGTATTTCAGGGGCAGTGCCCGGAGAGCTTTTGAGAAGGTGATCCGTGCCTGAAGCCTCTTTCCCGTTCAGTAGTTTTAGCACTCGTGCAGCATGCAGGAAGCATGCTCACGGCCTGATCAGCTTTTCACCGTCTTCTCCTTTCTGGTAAATCCGGATGTAATCTATGTACATATCCGTTCTGTTATCTTCTTCCTTTGCCGGGGGATTAGTTCCAGGGCTGTCTGGCCGGTTTTCCTGCGGTGACGGATCAGAACAGGCCAGGCCGGGAAGAATGCTCAACAGAGCCAGGATATTTTTCAGATTTTTCATGATGATGCGATTTCAGGGTTTGGTCGTATACCGGGTCAGGGCCTCCGCATATCTCCGGCCCAGCTCTCTCAGGGAGGCCGTATCAAAATGGGTGTAGTCGCCCACATGATTTAACCCGGCCGAAGAAACACAGGTAATGTAGCTGTGGCGGCAGGCCAGCTCATGCAGCACTTCATTAATTTTTCTTCTTCCTTCGTGATGATTTCCCTCGTGCGGAAAGATACCCAGCTCACCCACTATGACCGGGATGCTCCCCGGCGTTATTCCGAGGTCATGATGCAGGTTTTCCATCAGCTTTTCGAAGTCGGTCCGGTAGGTGGTGGTGCGCTGAGGCTGGGTGTCTGACTCTCCCTGATGCCAGAGAATGGCTTTTATTTTACCCGACCGGAGGGCTTCGGTAGCATGGGCTATGGCTTCATCGTAAGGCCGTTTCCCGGTGGCGGGGTCTATCGCTCCGGCTTTCCAGGCACTGATGGAAGTTCCGCCAATGGCACAGGGAATCAGGCCGATGCGGTTCCGGGAAGAAGGGAGAAGGGTCATGGCAAATGAAGCTGCAAGCCCGGTTCCGGCCGCAGGTTTATCAAAATGAATGGGCTCCCGGGCCGGTTGCCATTGCCGCCCGGCATTCAGTACGAGGATGCTGTCGCCGTTTAGGACGTAATCGTCCGGCACTCCCCTGCCTGCCATGTTGGATTGCCCGATAAGAAGGTAGAGGTCGAAGTTATCTGGTTTTTCCTGGGAGTAAGTAAGTGTACCTCCAGACAAGACAACTAAAAATAGCAGAACAATGTTTTTCATAAGCGTATATAATTAGTTGTTAGTGATTAGTTGTGAGGTTTACTCTTTGAGGTCATTTAAGTTACCAATCTGTATTCTATAACTCAGGTTTCAATACTTTTTGTTATTTCATTTGTGTTCGGTTCTCGAGAACCGCGACCTTACTCTATCTTATTTCTGTACGTATCTTTTTCCCGCTGGTACACCCGCACGTAATCCACTTCAAAGGTTTGCGGGAAAAGGGAGTCGTCCACCCCTTTTTTGCCGCCCAGGTTTCCGCCGATGGCCAGGTTCAGGATGAGGTGAAAAGGACGGTTGTACGGCCAGGATTCCCATCCGTCGCCGTCGTTTTTGTAGGTAAACATCAGTTGGTCATCATAAAATACCTTGTACTGTTCCCTGTCCCATTCCAGGGTATAGGTATGGAAGGCGGTGGTCAGTGTGGAGTCTCTGATGATGCCCTTTTTCTGCGTTTTTTTGGTATGGTTATACCAGGAGGTGTGCGTGGTGCTGAACACCGTGTCCGGCGATGAGCCTATGTGCTCCATGATATCTATTTCGCCGCTTTTAGGCCAGTTACCGTATTCATTTTCGGTAGAGAGCATCCAGATGGCCGGCCAGGTGCCGCTTCCTTTGGGGACTTTGGCGCGCACCTCGATCCGGCCGTAAAGCCAGTCGCCCTTGTACTTGGTCATTAACCTTCCTGACGAGTAGTTTTTGCCGGAGGTGGGCTCTTTCCAGGCTGTGATTTTCAGGGTGCCGTTACTCACATAGGTGTTTTTCTCGTTCGCAATGGTGTACCACTGGAGTTCGTTATTGCCCCAGCCGTAGCTGTTTCCGCGGGTGTCATAGGTCCATTTGGCGCTATTGGGCAGGCCGGTATAGTCAAACTCATCGCTCCACACCAGCTTCCAGTCGTTTCCGGGCTTGAGCCGGTCAAAGTGTTCGATGATCCGGTAACGGTTATCGTGCAGCTCTTTCATGCCTTTCATGAGGGCCGGGTAGTAGTCGTACTCGTTGTTCACGATGCCCTTGTTGGAGTCGATATTCGAAGGGTCTACCCCTTTGGCGGTAGGGTCGTTATCCTGGTACTTGAAGAAGTGCCAGCCCACGCAGGAGCGCGATTCCAGCAGCTCCAGGCAAAAGTGCTGGTAGGCGGCGGCTTTGTCGGCCTGGGTTTTTACTGTGAAGCCCGCGCCGGTAGTATTGGCCAGGCCGGCATCCATGGCTTTGGTGTAGAATTCGGTGATCATGAAGGGCTTGCCGGCGTACATGGCCCACTGCTGCATCCTGTTTTTTTCGGGCGTCCATACGCCGTAATAATTCAGGGAAACGATGTCGCAATACTTCCCGGCCGCTTTAATCACCGGGATGATGTTCTTGGCTCCGCCGTGCAGCCGGCTTCCCAGGAACAGGTGATTGGGCAGGTATTTTTTGATGGCCGAGGAAACGATGCGGTAATAGGTTTCGGTGACGTAGCCGGCAAAGTCGGCCCGGTCGGCATCGGTGATCTCGCTTTCAGTCTTCCGGCGGGCTTTCAGCCATGCGGCGGCGGCCAGGTAACCGGGATCCTGTTTGTTTTCCAGGCTGAGGTAGCCTTCCAGGTTTTTGAGGCCAATGGGCAGCTCGTTATCGGAAAACACCCCGAACAGGTTGGGATCGTTTTTATAGGGGATCAGCTGCCGGGCGTGCTCATCGCAGAATTTTTCAAATTCAGGGTCAAAGGCAAAGATGGTCTGGTTCGGGTAGCCGATGTTGCCCGGAAGCTGGTAGGTTCCGCCTCTTTTTTTACCGTAGCTGCTCATGAAGTTCAGGTTAGGCGTGTAGGAGAAGCGGTGACCGGTTTTTTCATTGTTTTTAATGATCATCTCATTTTCGCTCCAGGAGCCGGCTCCGTTAAAGCCGAACTTCTGGAGGGAATCCACCGTGGCGCTCAGCCAGCTTTCCTTAGTTTTATATTTCTCTTTCAGATAATGGACATTTCTTTCGGATCCGCCGGGTCTGAGGGAGTTGATGGTGACCTGGATATTCCGGTTTCCTTCCGGGTCAATGACCCACCAGCGGCCGTTGATATAGGCCGTGCGGAAATACCCCGTGGCCTTTTCTGGGGCATCGGTTATGCTCCCGTAGCCGTTCAGTTTAACGGAACCTGCCGGAGTAAAGCCGGTCAGGTTCTTCACAATCCGTGTTTCGTACATCCGCCATTCGGTGTTCGGATTCCCCGAGACCCAGGGTTTGGCTTCCACCTGTATGGGAACGTAGTTCCGGTTTTCCTGGGCGGTGGCGGTCAAGGCGCCTAATACCAGTAGTAAAGTCAGACTTGTAGTTTTCATATTTTTTAAAATAGTTCCGAGTAATGAGTATTGAGTTCCAGGTGAGCCGGCTATTGTCACCCTGACTAGGTGTCCCCGAGCTTGTTGAAGGATATATCAATTGTCCATTCTTTCTCTTTGCTCATATTAATTAATCTTTAGGATCTTTATCGCATTCAGAATCGTATTTCCTTTCCGGCTTTTAAAATCAATCGTCAGGCCTTCGCCGGAAACATCGGTTATAAACTTCTTGATCACGGCGCGGTGTAAGCCGGCCTCTGCTGCCGGAGAATAGCCGTCAAGTACTTTCACCCGGTTAACAGAAACGTCCATTACCCCCTCCTCTGTTTTCTCCCGGAGGGTATCGTTCCCCAGGTTGTAGGGCAGGGCATCTTCGTTTTCCGGGGTGGAGAGGTCGGCCCAATAGAGGTAGACGGCATATTTTCCGGGAGGCACGTCGGCCTTGAACGTTTCAATGCCTACCCGCTGGGTCTGGAAAATGGGATCGAGCGAGGTGCCCAGTACATTGACTTCCGCTGCCGGGAGCGTGCCGAAGCGGGTTTTAGGCCGCAGCGCTTCTCCGCCGGTGAATCCCCAGCTACCGGTTTCGTAGGGCTTCTCCGGTATCCAGAGGGTGGCGGTTTCTTTTTCTTCAACGTATCGCCGGGTGCCCATCAGCACATGGATCTCCCGGAAGTCCGAAGATAAAACGGCGGGATAGAGTGTAAAATTGACCCGGAGGATGTCGCTTATATTTTCCTTTTCCAGCCGGGCTTCCAAATGATTATTCCCGTTGGTAAAAGGAATTTCCACGGTGCCTGTACCGTCTGTAATTTCCACGTCCGCTATTTTTTTGCCGTTATGAAATACCGTTACCGGGCTGCGGTTGGAATAGATTTTTACGGGCTGGAGGCATACGCCGGAAGAAGTGGCGGTTCCGGCCCGGTTCAGCCAGTCGGCCGAAGCGATTTTCACCAGGGGCTCCTTCAGCAGGCGGACCTGGTAGAGGTAATAGGTGTTTTTCGGCGTGCGATCTGTTTCCGTAATCCCTTTGCTGTTGATATGCGGTACGGCATTTTTGCGCAGCTCGGAATGGAAATCGTTCAGGTTCCATAGCGCCGCCGCGGCGATGAAATCCGATTTCAGGATGGACTTCAGGTAATGTTCATGGTACAGGTCGCCGTATTCCACGCTGAAATCAAACCTTTCCGGGTGAAAGCTGTGGATGCGCGAATCCACATCGGCCCCGTATTCCGAAAGGATGGTAGGTTTGTGCGGATATTTCTCCCGGTAATTCAGAAGATACCGGTCAAAGTCTTCCACCCGGTCGCTGTACCAGCCCTGGTATAAGTTCCAGCCGATGATCATGGGAACCTCAAAGAGCCCGGCATCTTCGTACGCTTTCATGGAGCCGTGGAAGGCTACCATGGTGTAGCGGGAAGGATCCAGCTCCCGGATTTTGTTTTCAATAGCGCGGGCCTGCCGGTTCACTTCCCTGCAGTAGGGGAGGTAGGCTTCTTCGGTGGCCTTGTAAGGCGGACGGAGCATGACCTCGTTCATGTACGACCACATGACCAGCGAAGGATGATTAAAGTTCTGCCGGACCATCTCTTCGGCCATGAACACGGAATTATCCAGGAAGGCCTGTGTTTCGGTGACGGCGTTCACAATCGGGATTTCCACCGAAGCCACGATACCCAGCTGATCACACATTTCCAGGATAAGGGGATCCTGGGGATAGTGGGATATTCTCAGGAAATTGCCGCCCATGGCTTTCAGCAGGCGGATGTCGCGGATATGGAAGGCGTCATCCAGGGCGTTGCCTTTTTCTTTGTAGTCCTGGTGGCGGTTGGTGCCGATCAGCTTCACGGGCTGATCGTTCAGGAAGAAGCCTTTAGCGGCATCAAAACGGAACCATCGTAAGCCGAAGGTATGGGTGGCTTCTTCCCAGGTTCGGCCGTTTTTTTTATCTTTTACGGTGGTTTTTACACGGTATAGCTGCGGAGTTTCTATAGACCACAACTGCGGATCGCGCAGGGTCTGGGCAGAGGTGACCCGCCTGCCGGTTTGGTGGGGCTCCAGCAGAACGGTGATTTCTCTGCGGCCGGCTTCTTTCCCGTCCGGACTTTGAATACAGTGTTCGATAATTACCTCCTGGCGTGCGGAGGTTTTATTGTTCAGTACGGTTTCGATCTCTGTATCGGCGCTTGTCCGGCTTACTTTGGGTGTACGGATATACACGCCGGAAGAGGCCATGTCTTGCGGTGAAATATGTACTTTTTCCCTTACGTCAAGGTATACATCGCGGTAGATGCCGCCAAAAAAGGTGAAATCTGCGCTCAGGGGCGGGATGGAGACGTCGTGCGCATTGTTCACCCGGATGCTGATCTCGTTGCTTTCCCCGAATTTCAGGAAGGGCGTGATATCAAAGCTGAAGCGGGTGTAGCCGCCTTTGTGCTGCCCTGCATGCTGCCGGTTGATGTAGACGTCGGTGACCTGGTTGGCTCCTTCAAAATACATATAAACCGATTTGTTTTTATAGGCTGCCGGGATGTGGGTGGTTTTGGTGTAAACGCCGGTACCGCGGAAAAAACCGGGCTGGTCGTCCAGTACATCGCGGTCGTTCCATGTATGCGGAAAGGAGATGATTTCAGAGTCGCCGTTTTCTCCCTTATGAAATGCCCAGGCCTCATTGATGGTGAATTTCTGGGCTTGGATACGGCCGGCAAGCAGCATGGACAGGAGGAGGATGTATTTTACTCTTAAAGAGGCTTTCATGTTTTACTCGTTGAGAAAGAAGGGTAAGGTTTTGAAATATTTCAGTCATGAGGGGTTAATCTGGTAAGTATGGGTGTTGTTGTCAGTTCGAGCGTAGTCGAGAACCGAGCGTAGTCGAGAACCGGATAGACTTCGTACTACTTTGTCTACTGGTGTCCCGGCTGGTACTTTTCGCTGTCATATCAAGCATAGTCGAGATGAGCATATCGCCCGGTTCTCGACTACGCTCGAACTGACAGAGGACACCATACTGGCCAAATTAAATCTCAATCTGATCCCCAAATTAATATCCCGTAGTCTGCGGGAAATTCTCCGGGCCCATCGCATCGATCTGGTCCTGCGGAATAGGCCAGTTCACATGGAAGGGCTTCACGTTGAACCGCACCAGCACGTCGTTATCCGAACCGTTAAAATCGATGTAGTAATCCGGATTCGGGCCAAAGGCCTTGTCCCGGCCGTCGCCCACCCCGTAGCTTCCGGCATTGTACGGTACGGCACTGCCCGGGTACTTGGTGAAGTCGCCGGCGTACCGGGTCATCTGGGTGTACCATATGCCGTTTCTTTTCAGGAAATCCCAGCGCCGGCCTTCAAAGGCCAGCTCGCGGGCATGCTCGTCTCTCACCATTTCAAAGGTTACCGGGGTAGTCACCGCAGGGTTGCCGGCCCGCTGCCAGGTTTTGTTATAAAAGTACTGGGCCTTGGCCTGGTTTCCTGTTTTTACGGCGGCTTCGGCAGCCAGCAGGTAGGATTCGGCCAGACGGAATACCATCACGTCTTTGTAGCTCACCGGGCCGTCGGCATCGATCAGCTTGTCCCATTTGTCATACATCTTGATGGAAGAAGGCAGCAGGTTCCGCCGGTCTATCTTGGTATTGGTGGCGGCGAATATATCTCTGCCGTAGATTACCGAGCCTATGGCCACTTTCACCGGCGCATCAGTGGTGTTAGACGTGGTGCGGTATTCGCGCCCGGTCTGGGCATCTACTTTGGTTTGCGCCATCGGTATGGTGATCAGCTTGTTCGGATTCTGGTAGGTGTAATCTACTTTGTAATAAGCGGTGAGGCGCTTGTCGTTTTTGGGATACAGCGACATCAGGTAACTGTTCGGATACGCCAGGCCCCATTGCCTTCCCAGGTTTTCTTCGTTATATTTGACCAGCACACCGTTCACCATTTTATGCGTATAGTCGGTTTCGGCCATGATGTTGATGTACTGCGAACCCAGGCGGTGCCCCTCGCCGCCGCCCCGTTCCAGCGAGAAGTTAAGCGAGAACAGGGTTTCGCTGAGGTTATAAAAGTCTTTCCGGTCAAAGATGGCTTTGGGGTCGCCAACCAGGCTGTGTGCCTTGTTATTTTCAATGGCCTCCACTTGCCGGATCACCTCTTCCCAGTTGCGTGTCCAGGCAGAAACCAACGCTTTCATGTGGCGGGCGGCATCCTGGGTGAGGCGGCCATCCTGCCGGTCTGCTACTGGCAGACCTTCTATGGCTTTGTCGATATCGGAGATCATGAGCTGGAAAACGGCAGCGCTGTCTGCCGGAGTGTACTTAATGCCGTCCATATTTTCTTTGGTTACCGGCTCTGTGCTTAGGTAAAGGCGGGAGAAGCGCGACCACAGGCCATAGTAGCTGTAGGCTCTCCAGAAGTAGGCCTCTGCTACGGCGCGGGTGGTTTGTTCCCCGAAATTGCTGCCGAAATGGATGATCTCATTGGCCCGTCCGATGATGTAATACCGGTGCGTCCAGAACGGGCTGTAGATCAGGCTCCGGATGTTGGATGTAGGGCCGGGCGACGTAAACCGACACAGGTTAGCGTCATCACCGGTGGTAAAAACGCTGAGATCGGTGTTTCTTTCGCCCCAGATGTGGGTGCCCAGGAAACCGTTGGCATTGCCTTTACGGCTCAGCCCTCTTTCGTAGGAGTACATCGACTCGGCCATTTTTTCTATCCCTTCCGGGGTTTCAAAAAGGGTGGCCGTAGTAAAGGTGGTTTCGGAAACCTCGGTTAGGTAGTCTTTGCATGATGATGTGATCAGTGCAAGCCCCAGGATATAGATAAGATATTGTTTCATTTGTTTCTGTAGTTTGGGTTGTTAAAAGCTCACATTCAGACCCAGTACGAAGGTACGGGGTTCGGGATAGCTGCCCGGCTCTTTTTCAGGACTGTACGATTTGTAATCGGTGATCGTGAAAATGTTGGTGGCCGTGGCATAGATCCGCGCCCTTGTAGCCTTTATCCCTGATAATACCTTGTTCGAAAAGGAATAGCCCAGGGTAGCCGTCCGTAAACGGAAGTAGGAGGCATCCTGCAGCGCTAACAGTCCCATATAAGGCACGGAGGCCGTGAACTGGGGCCGCGGAGCCGTGTTAGACGGGTTTTGCTCTGTCCAGTAATCTACCTTGATACCGTTCTTTTTACCATTCAGACTACCGCCTTCGTTGAAGCCGTAGAGATACGGATTGCTCTTGGTCACGCCCTGTACGGTATAGAACTCGGCCTGCGCATCAAAATTTTTATACCTTACCGAAGTATTGAAAGTGGCGTACCAGTCAGGCATGAGGTTATACACCTTGCGGTCGTCTACCGTGATCTGGCCGTCGCCGTTGTAATCCAGGATCTTGATGTCGCCCGGTTTTGGCTGGGCATCGCCCGGCAGGTACTGGTGCGGTTCGGCGGTTTCACCTTTCTGCCAGATACCGGCAAACACATAGTTGTAGGTTACGTTGATCGGCTGGCCGATGAACCAGTTGTTCGTCAGATCGTTGATCGGGGTACCGTTTTCATCGGTACGGCCGTCGATCCGTACAATCTCGCTTTTCTGCGTAGAGAAGGTAGCGCCCAGGTTCCAGTCCACGTTTTTGTTCCGGACCACGTCGCCGTTCAGGGTCAGCTCAAAGCCGGAGCTTTTGGTTTCTCCCAGGTTATCCCACATGGTGTTATAGCCGGTAATGGAGGGCACGGTACGCTGGATGAGCAGGTCTTTGGTCCGGGTATTGTAGTATTCCAGGGTACCGCGTATCCGGCTCCGGAGCACGGCAAAATCAAGTCCGTAATTCAGCGAGCCGGTGGTTTCCCACTTCAGATCCTGGTTGATCAGCTGGCTGGAGGGCAGGTAGCCGATGCTCAGCTGGTCGCCGAACAGATATTCATACGATGAAGAGAGTCCGAGGGTCCGGTAGGCCGGAATGGCCCAGTTACCTACCACCCCGTAGCTTACCCGGGCTTTGAGCTCGTTCAGCCAGTGCACATCTTTCAGGAAGCTTTCTTCGTTGATCCGCCAGGCCAGGGCCATGGAGGGGAAGTTTGCCCACTTGTTGTCGCTGCCGAATACCGATGCCCCGTCGCGGCGCACTGAAGCGGTCAGGAGGTAACGGTCCAGCAGGCTGTACTGTACCCGGCCTGCCCATGACATAGAGCGCGTTCTGTTGATGGAACGGATGGCCCCGGATATCTCTGCATCACCGGCCACATTCCAGTCGAAAATGTCGGTGGTGGAGTTGATAAAGTTCATGCCCGTGGTTTTCTGCAGGTCTTCCTCAAAAGCGTGAATGAGGGTGGCCGTCAGCCGGTGATGGGTACTGACAAAAGGTACGGTATAATTCACCACATTTTCTATCAGGAACGAGTTCCGGTTAAAAGAGGTTACCTGGCCGGTACCGGTAGAAGAGGGGTACAGCTTGGTACGGTAATTACCGGTTTCGCGGCTGTTGGTTCTCAGGTTGGCATTGATGCGGTACGAAAAGTTTTTGAACGGCTTGAAGGTGATGTTAGACGCCAGGGTGAGGTAGTCGTCCAGCTGCGAGCTCTTGTACTCGCGCACGCGCCAGAGCGGGTTGATGTCGCCCGAGGTAGTAGATTCTCTCAGCAGGTTTCCGTCTGCGTCATAGGCCTGGGCCAGCTGCGGCATGGTCAGGATCCCGTTAAAGTTGGCATCCACGCTGTTGATCTCGGCTTTGCTAAACGACATATTGACGCCCAGATCCACCCATTTGGCCGGTGAATAGTCTACATTAGACCGGAAATTTCCCCGGCGGAATCCCGAGCCCTGAACGATACCGTTCTGGTCGAAATAGCCCGCTGCCAGGGCATATTTTACATTTTTAGCCCCGCCGCGAAGGCTCACATCGTATTTCTGCTGAGGGGCATTGGTCAGCATCAGGTCTTCCCAGTTGACGTATTTTCCATTCTGGTAGGCGTCATACATGATGGCGTCATCGATAACAGCCTGGTAGTTGATGTTATCCGGTGTACCCACTCCGCTGGTGCCTTCGGTGTATTTGGCCCAGAACCGGAGCTTCGCAAATTCTTCGGGAGAATACAGGTCGAAATTCCGTTTGTAATCCTGGAAGCCGGTATAGGCCGAAACATCCACGGTGGCCTTTCCTTCTTTTCCTCTTTTGGTAGTGACCAATATTACGCCGTTAGAGGCCCGTGAACCGTAAATGGCCTGGGAGGATGCATCTTTCAGCACTTCTATGGAAGCCACATCGTTCGGGTTCAGGTCATTGATATGCGGTACGATCATGCCGTCAACGATAAAAAGCGGCGTCTGGCCGCCGCTGAGCGAACGCACGCCCCGCACCAGGATGCGTGAGGCCCCGCCCGGAGCCGAGTTATCCAGCGTAACGTTCAGACCGGCCGCCTGCCCGCGGAGCATCTCGGTGACATTGGCCGCGGGGAATTTCTCCAGGTTTTCCGATTTGATGGAAGCTACCGAACCGGTGAGATCGCTTTTCCGGGTGACGCCGTAGCCGATCACCACTATTTCATCCAGCACCTCGGTGTTTTCGTTCATGATAATGGTAAGAGCCGTCCGGCCGTTCAAAGCTTCGGTTACTGCCTCGTAGCCTACATACGTAAACCGCAGGGATGCATTGGGCGACGAAACCTGCAGGGTAAACCGGCCGTTGACATCGGTCAGGGTAGCTTTCCCGCCAGCCACTTCGGTGACGGAAACGCCGATGAGAGGTTCTCCTCCTTCCGACTGAACGGTCCCTGAAACCGCCGGGTTCTGAGCGGAAAGGGTAAAGGGGAAGAACAGAAGCAGTACATACAGTATGTACAGGTGTTTTGTAAGGTTGTTCATGTTTGATAGATTAAGGTTGACCTTTTACAAAATTGAGAAATGTAAAAAGGAAAGGATAGGCCGATAAATCATATTTACAAAAGAATAGTCTTTGAATAAATATATTTATTGATTGGATAATAATAGGATAGATTTGGACGATATTCCCATGTCCGGCCCCTGGTTTGATTAATTTTGAATTATTTAAGTACTTTCCGGTACTATTCTGTTATTTTTCCTTCGTATGAAAGTTCGTGTTACCTTATTTCTTTTAGGCCTGCTTCTTTTTAACCGGGCAGCGGGACAGAGCCTTTTCTTTGAGCACCTCGGTGTCAGAGACGGACTTTCACAGTTTACCGTTCATGACTTCTACCAGGACGAGTTCGGGCAGATGTGGATTGCCACAAGTGACGGCCTGAACCGTTACGACGGCAGCAAGACGGAGGCCTTCAAACCTGTGGTGGGAGATACCACCGGCCTCTTCGGAAACAATATTCAAAGAGTGATCGGCAACGGGAAGGGTAAGCTCTACCTCCAGTGCCAGTCGGGCCTGCTGGAGTACGACCTGCGTACCCAGAAGTTCAAAACGCTGATGCGTTACGGGATAAATAATATTGCCTATGCGAACGGCAAAGTGTGGATAGCCAGCGGCAGCACCCTGAAATATTACGATGAAGCCACCGGTACCGTGAAAAACTACAAAAGCTTCCCGGCCTCGGTGCAGATCAGAACCCTCCTGGAAACTACAGACGGCACACTGCACGTGGGCACCAACACCGGGCTGCTGGCCCTGGACCGGAACGGACGGGAGTTTAAGCTCATGGATGAGGTATTTGTGGTCTGCCTCTACGAAGACCGGAATAAAAGTGTGTGGATGGGTACCCTGGAAGACGGGCTTTTCCGGATCAACTCCCGGAACGAGATCGTCAGCTACCGGCACGACACCCGTAACCCGGCTTCGGTGTCGGATAATTTCATCCGGGCCATCTGCCAGGATGATCTGGGCGGCTACTGGATCGGAACTTTCAAAGGACTGGATTACTTTAACCCGGAGACTAAAACCTTCCGGAATTTCCGGCATTCGATCGTGGAAAGTAATTCTTTAAGCGACCTTTCGGTATGGTGTATCCGGAAAGACAGCCAGGGCTCGCTCTGGATCGGTACGTTTTTCGGCGGCGTCAATATTTTTAACCCGGAGTTTTCGTTTAACCGCTTTTACCGGCCTACGGGTACCGATGCGGGGCCGAACAGCGCCATTATCGGGAAGGTGGCGGAAGACAGTAAGGGAAACCTCTGGATCTGCTCAGATTATGGCGGACTGAATTATTATGATGTTTCCAAAAACACGTTCCGTCATTTCAGGAGCGAGCCCGGAAACCCGAATACTCCTTCTTCCAACACGCTGAAAGACCTGCTGCTGGATGAAGCCCGCCAGACGCTGTGGATCGGCTCTCACTTGGGCGGTCTGGACAGGCTGGATCTGCGTACCCACCGGATCCAGAGGGTAGCGCTGAACTCCGGGAACCGGAATATTGATAAATATGTACGAACAATCAGCCGCTACGGTAACCTGCTGCTTCTGGGTACGCACGACGGCATCCAGCTGTATAACCCGGAAACCGGTGAGCTGAAGCCCCTGCTGGAGCCCGGCCATGAGCTGGGGAAGGGCCAGGTGTGGGATATGATGATTGACAGCCAGGAGGTGCTCTGGTTTTCGGTGCGCAGCGCAATAGGCCGGTATGACCTGAAGAGCCGGAAGCTCCTGCCCGTACCCGGAAACCTGGTGCTGAATTCTGCCGTGTTTTTTGAAGACCATGAAAACCAGGTGTGGATCGGCAGCGCAGGCAAGGGCCTTTTTCGCTGGAACCGGAAAAGCAGCACACCGGAGCATTTTCATACGGGAAACTCAGACCTTGCCGATAACTATATCCTGGATATAGCAGAATCTGCCACGGGGTATATCCTGATCAGCACCAACAGTGGCCTGTCGCGGTTTGAATCTTCCAAAAGAGCCTTTTACAATTACCGGAACCACCAGTTTTTCCCTTTTGAAGCCTTAAATGAAAAAAGCCTGTATGTCAATAAGAACGGGGAGATTATCCTGAGCAGCCTCTCGGGCATGATGATCATTTCTGAAAAAGACCTGCTGTACCACCCCAAGCCTTACCAGATTCTTCTGACCTCGCTGAGCGTAAATAATAAGCCGGTCAGGCCCGGTGACAACGACGGCATCCTGAAAAGCTCCATCACCACCACGGATACGCTGGTGCTGAGCGAAAGCCATTCGGTGATTTCTTTTGATTTTGCCATTACCAATTATATCAAGGCGCTGAAATCGGAGATCCAGTATAAGCTGGAGGGCTTTGATGATAACTGGATAGAAGCGCAGGCGTTTAACAATATCACCTACACTAACCTGGGGCCGGGCACGTATCACCTGAAAATACGCAGCATTTATTCAGCCACGGGTGCCGAAATGGCTGCAGCTGGCCTTACGCTGATCGTAAAACCCCGGTTTTACAAGGCCTGGTATGCCTGGCTGTTTTATGCGCTGGTGCTGGCGGGTGTATTGTACCTGTTTTATTCGCAGGTGAGGCTGAAAGACTCGCTGCGGAATGCCGACATCCAGTCGCGGCACGCCGAAGAAGTCAACCAGTCGAAGCTGCGTTTCTTCATGAACGTTTCGCACGAGATCCGCACGCCGGTGACCCTCATCATGGCCCAGCTGGATATGCTGCTCAACTCGGCCGGCAGTATTCCGCCCACGGTGCAGGGCAAACTGCAGAACGTTCGCAGAAACGCCGCCAACCTCAAAAAGCTGATCAACGAGCTGTTGGATTTCAAGAAGCAGGAGGAAGGGCTGGTGCGCTTAAAGGTGACCCGCCAGGATATTGTGAAATACCTGCACCACATTTTTGTTTCTTTCCAGGATTACGGCAATTCATTGAATATTAATACCTCTTTTTTAAGTACGGAAGAGAAGATAGAGGCCTGGTTTGACACCGCCCAGATGGATAAGGTCTTTTATAACCTGTTGTCGAATGCCTTTAAGTTTACGCCTCCATCGGGCTCCATCTCACTGATTATCAAAAGGAGTGTCGATGCCGTGGAAATTACGGTGGAAGATACGGGTGTGGGGATCAAAGAAGAGAGCATCACGCGCATTTTTAACCGGTTTTACCAGGTGCGCGATACGGATTCCTCCATTCAGCCGCTGGATCCCGGAACGGGGATCGGGCTGGCGCTGGTAAAAGACATTGTGGAGCAGCATCACGGCACCATCAGTGTGCTGAGCAACTTCGGAAAAGGCACGGCTTTCAAAATTACCCTGCCCCTGGGGAAAGCGCATTTTAACCCGGAAGACTTCCCGGAAAATGCCCTGCAGGAAATCCGGACCGAAAGTGACGCCGAAGTAGCCGGGCATGAGGAGAAAAAGAATACCATCCTGATTGTGGAAGACAATGCCGAGCTGAAGAATGTGCTGGTAGAGCTTTTCCTGCCCATGTATAATGTGGTGACAGTTTCTGACGGGGCAGAGGTGATGCAGAAGGTGAAAACCGTTATGCCTGACCTGGTGCTGCTGGATATCATGCTCCCGAACGTTTCAGGAATAGAGATCTGCAAGAAGATCAAATCCGACCTGGCCACGCGGAACATTCCCGTGGTGCTGTTGACAGCGGCTGCAGCACCCGAAAAGAAGCTGGAAGGCCTGCAGATCGGTGCGGATGATTATATTACGAAGCCGTTTGAGTCGCGCGAGCTGATCATCCGCTGCAACAGCCTGATTAATAACCGGATCCTGCTCAAAGATGTGCTGGCCCCGGTATCCGACAAGGTGTATTCCAGCAATAAGCAGCACCAGCAGATCATTCACGACGCTACCCAGGTGGTTTTAAAGCACCTCGATAACCCCGAATTCAGCATAGATCAGTTTGCGGCGGAGCTGAATATCAGCCGGAGCTCCCTTTTTACCAAGATCAAAGAGATCACCGGCCAGACACCCAATGACTTTGTGACGGAGATCCGCCTTCGCCGCAGCCTGGTTTTATTGAAAGAGGATAAAGACGAAGCAGTGGGGAATATTGCGTTTTCAGTAGGCTTCAATGACCCCTCGTATTTTATCAAGCAGTTTAAGAAGTTTTACGGGGTTACGCCGGGGCAGTACAGGGTGAGGGGATAGGAAATTTATATGTAATGGGGGAACTAATTATAGGAGAAGTGGTGTTTTGCAGGAAAGTACACAATTTTACCCGAAGGTAATCGCCTGAAGATCATGAATATTAAAAGAATAAATAAGGAAACTGTTATCAACTCGTTGGCTAAGCTTGTAGCCAATAAGAGGTTGGTGCGCTCTTATTTGAAGGGAGAGATTTCTGCTCAAACTTTAACTGAGAATGGTATCCGACTTGCAAAACCGTTATAATTACGTTTTTGACAGCACATACGGGCTAGTTGTTTCAATTTAACCCAACTATCAACACTTTCACATGACGCTGTACCACACTCAGGAAAAACGAAAAAATATTTTGGCGTTTCCACTGCTTTGTATAAGGGATGACGCCTGGTTGGGAGAGGCCTTTTATTTTTGGAAAGAAGAATCCGATGCTCATGACTGGGGCCATAATTCAAAAAGGGCAACCGGCTATTTTGAAGTTTACGCTTGTGACATCCATTCAAATAGTTTTTTAGATACTGTATTTAATGAGACTCATTACAATTTCTGGATTAAACAGCTCGAGAAGATTGCTAAGAAAATACTGGTAAAAACGCACGAAAAGCCTACATTAAAAGAATTGAATGATTATATAAAAGACAGGCATGTCTGGCCACAAATTGATTATATACAATTTCAAGACTTACCTGCAAACCAGGAAAAATCATTTGTTAAGCCTATTACATACAGGCATGGTAAAAAGAGAAAAGTAAGAACTGTGGCATTCAGAAAACGAATCCAGATAGCTGTATATAATCACGAAATTATTTCTAATTTTGTACTCAAAGCATCTGAAAGAGTGATATAAATCGGTTAAGCTTATGTTAGATTTAGAATTATTAGAGAGACAGTTGGATGAAGCCCTATTCAGGGAAACCACAGAATCTATGACTTCATGGCTTCTTAACAGAAGACTTAAGAAGTACGTCTCCGGTTTGCAGGAAGGTATTTTTAAAAATATTCCTTCAAATAAAACAGCAATTACACAATCAAAAGAACACATCGTCAGGAATAGTAATACTCAAAACTTCACGCAGGATTATTATTCTGATGATGACTATATGCTTGCTGCATAAACCCATATAAAATGAGTACCGAAACACAAGTCAAACTGAGATTTTTGAGTGTTGATTTTCCGGTTGTAAATTTTCATTCCGAAAAGAAAATAGTTGATAATCAGGATATTAATATAAAGATAGAGCCGAAGGTTTTTTTCTCGAAAGGCTCCAAGGATCACTTTAAGATAATTCAGGAAGTGAATGTTTCGGCCCATGAGGCATTCAACCTGTTTATTGTAGCAATAGGTAACTTCGAATTAAATGATGTTATTGATGAAAAAATGCGTGATAATTTCATTAACATGAATGCACCTGCCATTATGTTTCCGTATATACGGGCATTCATTTCTACGCTGACATCTAATTTGGGTAATGTGACAGGTACTCTTAATATACCCCCGCAATTCTTTAAAGGAAATTTAGAACAAATATCAGAAGAAGATTTAGAGATAAAGTAACCTTGCATGATTTCTTCATGAGCTTGAAGAAATAAACGGTCTGGAAATCTGTTATTGCTTTAATTCTGTTACTTGCTTTCTTCATAATCCTCACCCCATAATCACCTGGATCCCCATCTCCTCCAGTGCCGTAACGCTCTCCCGTGGAGCCAGTGAATCCGTAATTACGTAACGTACCGTTTCCAGGTCGCAGATCTTGGCAATGCCCCTGCGGCCGAATTTGGTGTGGTCGGCCAGGATGGCTATCGACTGGGCGGTGCTGATCATTTTCTGGTTCAGACCGGCTTCCGTGAGGTTACTGATGGTGAAGCCGTAATCCAGATCGATGCCGTCTACTCCGAGGAACAAAATACCGCACGACACACTTTCCAGCATATATTCCGCAAAATTACCCGCTACCGATGAGGAGTTCTGGCGGATCAGTCCGCCCAGCTGAAGCACCTCGATATTGGGTTTGTCGGATAGTTCGATCCCTACTTTTAATGCAGGGGTAATTACTGTTACAGGATGGGCCGGGTTCAGCTGCCGCGCAAATTCAAAAATGGTGGTGCCGGAACCCAGCATCAGGCAGTCGTTCCCACCGATGATCGAGAGGGCCGCCCGTCCGATCCGCTGCTTTTCATGGCTGTTGATATGCTGCTTCTCGTGGATGGGCCTTTCTATGGCATAGGGGTTATTCAGGGCGGCGCCGCCGTGGGTTCTGAAAAGCAGGTTTTTCTCTTCCAGTATTTTCAGGTCTTTCCGTAGCGTTACGCCTGAAACCTCCAGGTGGTCGCAAAGATCCTGTATGTTGATATTTCCTTTACTCTGTAGTTCTGCCAGTATATACTGATGCCTTTCGGTGATCGTCATGCTGTCTAATTGAAATAAAATGAAAGCAATTATAAGTTAAAAAATCGACTTTTTCGTCGCTTTACAAGATTAAATCATTAATTATTTCATTTGAATATTATTAAATGATTAAAAAAGATTAAAAAATGTTTCATTTTGTTTTGTTTTCTTTTGTTTTGTGCTTTCATTTGTAGTGGAAATAAAATAGATCATCTTTTGTGTTGGAATATTTCTATTTTCTGAGCAGTTCGCCCGGCCTTTGAAACGGCAGCTCTACAGAGAAAGAACAGGACATCCGGAGGTGACGTTCACACAAATGGAGAATGTTATCAATTAACCTTAATTTTTTTATTTTATGATGAACTCTTTATTAAAACGAAAAAGCTTTCACCCGCCGAAAGTAATTCTGGTTTTGATATGCATCTTATCCTGTTTTTCAGGCGCATTCGCACAGAACCGGATCTCCGGCGTGGTTACGGATGAAAAAAATGAGCCCGTGATCGGGGCAAACGTGGTGGTGAAGGGGACCAACACCGCTGCCATGACCGATGTCAACGGTAAGTTCCAGCTGGCCGCGAAAGAAGGAGATGTGCTGCTGGTTTCCTTTATCGGCTATATCAGCCGGGAAGTAGCCATCACCAACCAGAGTAACCTCACCATTATTCTCGAAGAAGATACCCAGTCGCTGGAAGAAGTGGTGGTAGTAGGGTACGGTACTCAAAAGAAAGTAAACCTGACAGGGGCCGTGTCGGCTATAGGGGGTGAGCAACTGGAAAGACGGCCCATTATTTCCACTTCCAATGCTCTGCAAGGAGTAGCGCCCGGGGTTACGGTAACCTCGCAAACGGGTTCTCCCGGTGCAGACGGCGGCCAGATCCGGATACGGGGGATCAACTCGTTCGGCGGGTCCGACAGTAACCCTCTGGTACTGATTGACGGCGTGCCCGGACTGATCAACCAGATCGATATTAACCTCATTGAATCCATCTCTGTGCTGAAAGATGCCGCATCTGCCGCTATTTACGGTTCACGGGCGGCTAACGGGGTGATCCTGATCACGACCAAAAGAGCCGCTGCCGGTAAGATGGAAGTGAATTACCGCGATTACGTGGGCTGGCAGTCAGCCACCAATATACCGAAAGTGACCGACGGGCTGACCTACATGCGGGTTTTTAACGAAGCCAACATGAATGATAACGGCTATGCGCTTTACAGCGACCAGGCCATTGAAGATTTCAGGCAGAAATTTGCGGCAGATCCGGATAATTTCGACTGGCAGAAGGCCATTCTGAACGGTTCCGGCTTTACCCAGAATCATTTTGTGTCGCTGTCGGCCCATACCGATAAAATCCGGATCATGCCTTCTTTCAGCTACATTAACCAGGACGGTATCATCAAAAATACCGGGTACGAACGCTATATCCTGCGGAACAATATGGATATCAAGGTGAACGACAAGCTGTCGCTGAAAATGGATATGTCGTATACCAAAGGGGATCGCCTGCAGATCGCCAGTGAAGGAACTATCTGGAACTACCTGGGCCGGATGCCTACCAATATTCCCATCCGCAGAAACGGCCTGTGGTCAGAAGGATGGGTGAACATTAACCCGGTAGCCATGATCAATGAGGGCGGTAACCGGAAAGCCAACACCATGGAGCTGCAGGCCAACTTCAGCGCTACCTGGAAGCCTTTGAGCTGGCTTAACCTTACCGGGGTAGTGGCGCCGCGGTACCGGACCACCAATACGCATAATTTTGTTAAGAGCATCATGACCTATAACGATGACGGCAGCCAGTCCGGTGCGGCTAATACATTTACCGAATTAACGGAAACGGCCTACCGGTATAACTTCGGCAACTACCAGTTCCTGGCTTCTGCCTTTAAGAACTGGGGCAAGCATAACTTCAGTATCCTGGGGGGCGCCTCGCGTGAGACCTACGATGAAAAATACCTGATGGGCTACCGGAGAGATTTTACGTACGATACCTATGAGGTGCTGACGGCCGGAGCCGATAACGAGACCCGTAATAACGACGGAACCCAGGCACAATGGCTCCTGGTGTCTACCTTCGGCAGGCTGAATTATGATTTTGACAACCGCTATCTTTTCGAGGCCAATATCCGTTACGACGGAACCTCCCGCTTCATTAAAGCCAATCGCTGGGCGTCTTTCCCTTCGTTTTCAGCCGGCTGGCGGATCTCCGAAGAATCGTTCATGCAGGACCTCCGTCCTATTTTTAACCAGTTGAAACTCCGGGCTTCGTGGGGTAAGCTGGGTAACCAGAACATCGGCAGCTCGTATTATCCTTTTGCTGAAACCCTGGCCATCGGTAGTATCTCTATGGCTGAAAAAATATACCAGCTGGTGACCCTGAATACGATGTCTAACCCGGATCTGAAGTGGGAAGAAACCACCATGAAGGGCATCGGGCTGGACGCTACCCTGTTCAATAAGTTCTCTATTACCGCCGACTGGTACGATAAAATGACTGACGGCATCCTGCTTACGCTGTACACGTCGCAGCTGACCGGCTTAAATGCGCCTTACCAGAACGCCGCAAAAGTAAGTAACAAAGGATGGGAACTGGGACTGAATTATGATGACAGCTGGGGCGACTTCAAGCTGGGCGTGGGCTTCAATATCTCGGATGTTAAAAACAAAATTGTGGATATGAAAGGCCAGACTTCAGGAACGCTGCTAAGACAGGAAGAAGGCTACGCCGTGAACTCTATTTTTGGCCTTGTGGCCGACGGATTGTACCAGAACCAGGCGGAAATCGATGCCGGCCCTACGCAGTTCGGTACCCTGAAACCGGGCGATATCCGGTATAAGGACATCGCCGGGGCTTTTGATGCGGCGGGTAACCCGATTCCTGACGGTAAAATCACCGATGACGACAAGGTGGTGATCGGAAGTACCATTCCGCGGTATACCTATGGGACAAACCTGGACCTGGGCTGGAAAGGGCTGAGCCTGAATCTCTTCCTGCAAGGCGTAGGAAAGGCGAACGGCTACCTGAACTCGCATTACGTTATTCCTACCATCAATTCCAGCTCTATCAAACCCTGGCAGCTGGATTACTGGACACCGGAAAACCCCGATGCTTCACTGCCCCGTCTGTCCACCACCTCGGCAAACAACCAGCAGAATTCTACTTTCTGGATGAAAGATGCCTCCTACTTGCGGCTTAAGAATATACAATTAGGCTATTCTTTACCGAAAAATGTGATCAGCAAATTGAAATTAAATAAGGCGCTCATTTATGTGAACGGGCAGAATATCCTCACCTTTACCAAGTTCTGGCAGGGATATGATCCGGAGGTGGCCTATAATGCCGATGCTGCTGACGGGGTGTCACTGGGGGGCGGAAATTTCTATCCGCAGGTAAAAGTTTATTCAATAGGACTTGATATTAAATTCTAAACAGAACATGAAAAAGATAATCATACTTACGCTGGCTTTATTTGCTTTCACGTCCTGTGAACTGGATCGGTTTCCGCTAAACGGGCCTACTACGGGTACTTTCCCTGCCACGCAGCAGGAGGCGGAAATGGGCCTGCTGGGAGCCTACAAGGGACTTACCCTGCTGGATGCGGCCTCTACGCCTATCTGGCACGTGATGGATAACATTACGGATATCGGTTATGCGCGTCCGGGTGAAAACTATACTTCGCCGATCACCAGCTCGCTGACCACCACCAATGCACTGGCTATCAAGCCCTGGCAGGTTCATTACAAGACCATTGCCCGGTGTCACTCGGTACTGGATAACCTGGAGAGCATTAAATCTACCATGCAGGAGGCCGCTTATAACCAGCTGAACGCCGAGCTGCGGGTGATCCGGGCGTATGCCTATTCTCAGCTGATCGAGCTGTACGGCGATGTGCCCCTGGTAACCCATGGGCTTAAGCTCGGAGAAACTGACGTGCCCCGCACGCCTAAAAGTGAAATTCAGAAATGGATCATTGATGAAATGACCGCCGTGGCTGATAAGCTGCCGGCATCGCAGTCGGCTTACGGGAACGTACGGGCCGGAAGCGTGGTGGCCTATATGCTCAAAGCGCGTGTGGCTCTGTACAGCAAGCAGTATACCGTGGCGGCAGAAGCCGCGGCAAAAGCCATCCAGCTGTCGAAAGGGGTCTATGAACTGACCCCGTTCAATGCGACTAAGAGCTTTGCCAACAAAACCTATGATGTGGGTGAGCCGGCAAGCTCCAATATCTTCGGATACGAAGGCTATAAATCCAGCAAGGAATGGATATGGGTGGCCGAATACAATAAATCCATCAGCGGGAATACCCATAACCAGGGCTACTTTATGGGGTCCCGGTTGGGCAAAGGAGTATGCTACTGGGGACCCACCCAGAACCTGATCGATTCGTTCCAGGCCATTGACGGGCTGCCCATAGACCAGTCGCCCTTGTACGATGCCGAGAATCCTTTTGTGAACCGCGACCCCCGGCTGGACCTCTACTGCGTACGCCCGCATTCCCGGCTGCTGGGCATCCAGTTTGAGCCACATTCCAGCTTTACACGGGTGAATAACTACTGGCCGGTAATTAACGGGCAAAGCAGCAGCCCTTCCCAGGTAGCCAATACCGACGCTACCAATGCCTACCGTTCTTTCAGCGGGTATTTGTGGAGAAAGCATTCGGATATAGCTGATTATGCCCTGAACTCTGTTTCCGGGGTATCGGATATGAACTGCGGGATATTCCGTTTTGCCGAGCTATTATTGATCTATGCGGAAGCCAAGATAGAAGCCAATGCTATTGACGCCTCCGTATACGATGCCATTAACCAGATCCGGAAACGGGCCGGGATGCCCGACCTGAAAAGCGGCCTCAACCAGGCGGAGATGAGAACGGCGCTGCGCTACGAAAGAAAAGTAGAGCTAGCTGACGACGGCCTGCGGTGGTACGATATCCGGAGATGGGGCATTGCCCAGGATGTTATGAACGGGGTATTGTACCTGAACCGGGCGGCCACTCCCTGGAAGAAAGCGGTGCTGGTAAAAATTGACGAAAATTATACGCCGGTCTACAATTCAACCGAGGCGTTAAAATATTTCAATACCCAGCAGGTGGTTTACAAAACCAACAAAGACGAATACTGGCCGATTCCGCTGGCAGAAATAAATGCCAATAAGAATCTGACACAGAATCCGGGATATTGATCGTTTTCTAAGCGGGTTTGTCCGATGTACGGACAAACCCGTTATTTAACCTGATTGACTATGAAAAAGATTGCCGTTTTCGTTTTGTTTCTCCTCCTGGCCGGCAGAGGATACGCCCAGGAGACCTATGTAAAACCCCGGCTGGAGAACAAAGACTCCTGGTCGATGATCATGATTCCTGATCCGCAGAACTATGTAAAATGGACCCGTAATCAACCGGTTTTTGACCTGATGATGGCCTGGATAGAGGAAAATCTCGACAGTCTGAACGTCAGGATGGTGGTTTGTACGGGTGACCTGGTGGAGCTGGATGATATTGTGGTGCCCGGTATTGACGGAAATACATCGGCGCCGCGCCAGTGGGAGTATATCTCTAATTCCTTCAAGAGGCTGGACGGGAAGGTACCTTACCTGGCGGCATCTGGTAATCACGACTATTCCATCAATAAAGACGGTTTAAGAACCACCCGTTATCCCGAATATTTTCCGGCCGATAAAAACTTCCTGAATACCAAACACCTGGTGCAGAATACCCGGAACGTGCAGGATATTCATACGTTGGAAAACTCGGCTCTTGAGCTGAAGTCGCTGAACGGCAAAGACTACCTGTTCATGACCGTGGAATATGCACCCCGCGATACCGTAATCAGCTGGGCAAAGCGGGTGGCCGGTATGGAACAGTACAAAAATCACCGGATCGTGCTGGTGACCCATGCCTACCTGAATACGAAAAATGAGCGTACCACGGGTGAAAATAAATGGTTTATGTACCAACCCTATTACGTGGATAAAGTGGTGGAGAAATCGGACCGGATCACGCTGCCGGAGTCGAATAACGGGCAGCAGATCTGGGAGAAACTGGTTTATCCGTCTGTGAATTTCTCCATGGTTCTGTGCGGCCATATTTCAGGGGAAGGATACAGAACCGATAAGAACAAAGCCGGGAAGAATGTTCACCAGATGCTTTTTGATGCCCAAAGCTATGGCGGCGGACACCGGGACGGAAACGGCGGTGACGGCTGGCTGAGAATCATGGAATTTTTGCCGGATAACAAGACAGTGAAAGTAAAGACTTTCTCTCCGCTTTTTGCCATCTCGCCGGTTACGCAGCAGCATGCGTGGAAGAGAGATGCCAAAAATGAATTTGTGATGACGCTGGATTAATAGATTTCCAACTACGGAGGGCCGGTTTTTACACTCGGAACTAAGTACGCGGAACTCAGAACTTTTGACCTATGAAGATAAATAACGCATACACAGGCATCCGCCCTGATACCCGCCGGTGGCTCATCATCGCCGTGGTTTTCGTGGCCATCGTATTTAATTACATGGACCGTCAGCTGGTGTCTATTCTGAAACCCATGTTGAAAACCGAGTTTTCACTGAACGACGAAGGGTATGCGGTGATTGTCAACATTTTTACCATTTGTTATGCAGCCATGTATCCGGTAACGGGATGGATGGTTGATAAATTCGGTGAGAAGATGGTGATGTTTTACGGCATCATTGTATGGTCGCTGGCCTGTCTGGGCGGCGGCCTTTCTTCCACCGTAAAGCAGTTTGGCTTTTTCAGGGGCATGCTGGGCATGGCCGAGCCTACTAATTTCCCGGCCCAGATCAAAGTGGTGACCGTCTGGTTTCCGGGTAAGCTTCGGGCCACGGCCAACAGTTTCTGCGTGGCCGGCAGCAGTATCGGTGCTATCATTGCTCCGCCACTGATTGCCTGGCTGGCCATTACCTACAGCTGGAAAATGGCCTTTGTGGCCATGGGTATAACCGGGCTTTTCATTGCCCTGCTCTGGAAGCTGGTTTACCGGGAACCGCCGGCCGGCATAACCGGTGCGGAGGAAAGCCAGGAAGACAGCACGGTGAAATTCCGCTGGGCAGAACTATGGAAGACCCGCAGCCTCTGGGGCGTTATCCTGATCCGTTTTGTGAGCGATCCCGTCTGGTATTTCTGCCTGTTCTGGCTGCCCGGCTACCTGCAGGAAGAATCGGGCCTTACCCTGGCGCAGGTGGGCATGTTCGGCTGGATTCCCTTCCTGGCCGCGGATTTAGGCGCTATAGGTACCTCAGCCTGGTCAGACCGGCTGGTGAGAAAAGGCATGGAACCGCTGCGCGCCCGGAAGATCATGCTGACCACGGTGGCGGTGCTTGCTCCTCTTTGCGCGGTAACGCCGTATTTGTCGGGGCCATGGGTGACCATCCTGCTCTTCAGCCTGGTGGCGGTGGCCTGCCTGAGCTGGCTGTTCTCGCTGAGCGTGGTGATCGCTGAGGCGTTTCCGGTGGCGAATGTGGCCAGTGTGCTGGGCATTGCCGGGGGCTTTGGCGCGGTAGGTGCGGTGTTGTTCAACTACTTTGTGGGACAAATGATGGGTACCATGGGTGCCGAAAAGATATTCCTGGCCATGGCAGTGATGCATCCGCTGGCGGTGCTGCTGCTGTGGGTGATGGTGCGGAAGGAAAGACCCGGCATAGCAAGAAAAACAGAATAAAAGATAAAAATTTAGATAAAACATAACCAATGTCAAACCTACAAAAGACAATCACAGAGCCCGCACGGGAGATACAGGTAAGAAAAGAAGTAGATGTGCTGGTAGTGGGCGGTGGCCCGTCCGGCATCACCGCGGCCCTGGCAGCGGTAGAAGACGGCCTGAACGTTTTGCTGCTGGAAAGCCGGAGCTTCCTCGGCGGTAACATGACCATCGGCCTGCCTATCCTGGGTTTCCTGGGCCAGAAAGGCAACCAGATCATCAAAGGCATTCCCCAGAAATTTATTGACCGCCTGAAAGCAGTGGATGCTTCCAGCGAGCACCGGCCGTGCCCGCTGCACATGAGCCTGACCCTCGTAGAGCCGGAAGCCGTGAAGACCGTAGCCCTGGAGATGCTGCAGGAAGCCGGTGTGGAGGTCATGTTCTATACCTTCTGCTCGGATGCGATCATGGAAGGCGATGATCTGAAAGGCATCATCATTGAAAGCAAGGCGGGTCGAGAGGCCATCCTGGCGAAAACCATTATCGACTGTACCGGGGATGCCGACGTGGCCTACCGTTCAGGCGTGCCCTGTGAATACGGCAACGAAACCGGCGGCGTACAACCGCCCACCCTAATGTTCTGCCTGGGCGGGGTAGATACGGAAAAGCTAAGGCTGAGCATTGCCGAAGAGCCCCGTACCTACCTGACCGACTTTATCCCGGCGGAATATTTCGGGCAAAACAACCAGTTCATCGTGGTGGGCCTCCGCAGCCTGATCCAGAAAGCCGCCGAAGAAGGCCTTCACCTGCCCGTAGAGCGCACCATCATCATCACCGGACTCCGGAAGGGTGAAGCCTGGATCAACATGACCCGCATTAACGGCGTAAACGGTACCGATCCGGAGAGCCTCAGCCACGGTGAAACCGAGGGCCGCCGCCAGATTCACAATATCCAGAAATACCTGATTGAGTACGTTCCGGGCTTTGAAAATGCCTACTTCCTGAAAACGGCGCCCTTTGTGGGTATCCGGGAAACCCGCCGGATCAACGGGCAGTACACCATGACCCAGGAAGATATCCTGAGCTGCCGGCATTTTGAAGACGCCATTGCGGTGGCCAGCTACCCGCTGGATATCCACCATCCGCAGGGTGGCGGCTGTACGCTGGTATGGTGCGGAGACTGCTACGATATTCCCTTCCGCTCATTGATTCCTCAAAAGGTGAAAAACCTGATTGTGGCCGGCCGGAGCATATCTACCACGCATGAGGCCATGTCGGCTATCCGGGTGATGGCGCCGTGTATGGCCATGGGCGAGGCAGCCGGAAGGGCCGCAAAACTGGCCATACGGACAGGCGTGCCGGTAGGAGAGGTTTCGGTAGAGCAATTGCAGGCAGAACTGGTAGAATCCGGGGCTTTCCTGCGTGATTTTGAAGAAGTAAACGAATAAACGATGGAACGGAGAAATTTTTTGAAATTTTCACTTTCGGCCTTTCCCCTTGTAGCAATGGCCGGTACAGAAACTTTTGCAGCGACCGCTGTCACGCACCGCGTGCTCTGCTGTAACATTCGTGTAGCACTGGACGAAGACGAGGAGAAAGGAGTGGGCTGGTCGTCGCGACGCGATATCTGCCTGAAGATCATCCGTAATCGCAAGCCGGACATCATCTGTCTCCAGGAAGTTTTAAAGAGCCAGTCAGACGATTTTAAGAAATACTTTAAAGACTTTCAGCTGATCGGGTTTGATGGCCCGGAAATGGACGCTCATCCCACCGGCTATCACGGCATTGCGAAGAATCCTATTCTCTTTTCAAAGAAAAAATACGAACTGCTGACCGCCGGTACCTACTGGCTGTCGGAAACGCCCCTGGTGGCAGGAAGCAAATCGTGGGATACCGCCCGGGCACGCCATGCCAACTGGGTGCGGCTGAAAGAAATAGCCACCGGGAAAGAATTCCGGGTGATCAATCTCCACCTCGACCACGTATCGGCAGAGGCCAAGCTACAGCAATTGAAGATGGTGATAGAAGAAAGCAAGCAATACCTGCCTGAATTTAACCAGATCCTGACCGGCGACTTTAACTCGCGTTTTGAGAGTCCTGTTTTTACAAAAGCACGGGAAGAAGGCTGGAAAGATGCGCTGGAAACCCTGTATGGTCAGAAAGAGATCGGCTTTACCGGGCACGCCTTCAAAGGAATGAAATACGAAAAGGCAGCGTCAGGCGGACGGATCGATTTTATCTGGTACCGGGGGAAAGTTAAACCGGTGGCAGCAGAAATCATCCGGGACGATATCGGTGGCGTGTACCCGAGTGACCACTTCTTTGTACAGTCTGACCTGGAAATTTCCTGATCGATGATTCTTATACCCTAACTATTGAATGATGAGCTTGCTGCGGATAGGTTTGGTACTTTTAATGCTGTGGAATAACGATAGTCGCTTTAGGGTGGCTACCTATAATATCCGGTATGCTACCCAGGCTGACGAACAGTCGGGAAACGGGTGGGACCTGCGAAAAGACGCTTTGGTGAAAGTGATTACTACACACGGTTTTGATATCGTAGGAACGCAGGAAGGAGGCGAAAGACAACTGGCCGATATGAAGCAACGCCTGGCAGGGTTTGACTACCTGGCCCATTCGTATGGAGTGGTTTCTGCCAATCAGCATAACTGTGCAATATTTTATCGTACGGCGCTCTTTGAAGTGCTGGACAGTGGTGTTTTCTGGCTCAGCCAGACACCCGATGTGCAAAGTGTGGGCTGGGATGCTTCTGACCATCGCATTGGGCAATGGATCAGGTTCAGGGTTAAAGAAACAGGCAGGGAGTTTTATTTTTTCAATACGCATTTTTACTGGCGGCTTAAAGAAGCCCGGGCCGAATCAGGCCCGCTTCTGGCCCGAAAGATCAGGGAGATAGCCGGCGACACCCCCGTGATCTGTACGGGAGATTTTAATTCGGCTCCAGGCTCTCCCCAGGTCACTGCGGTGAAGGAGGTGCTTAACGATGCCCGTGACATTACCCAAAAGCCGGTAGAAGGGGTAGAAGAGACCGCATTTTCAGGAGGGGTGTTCCAGGGTGCTCCCAAATACAGGATCGACTTTATATTTCTGAGCCGCCATTTTAAGGTGGGAGATTACAAAGTATTATCGGATATGTATAACGGTGACCGCTATCCGTCAGACCATTTACCCGTTACCTCCACGATAGTCTTTTAAGCCGGAGTTTTTATGAAGATAAACTGTACTAAAGAATGAATAATCTTGCCAATAAAATAGGCCTTCCGGCCAACCTGCTGTGGGGTTACCTGGGCATCCTCATCTTTATGATGGGCGATGGCATGGAACAGGGCTGGCTCAGTCCTTACCTGATAGACCGCGGCCTGACCATCCAGCAAACGGCTACTCTTTTTACGCTGTATGGGGTGACCATTGCCATTTCTTCCTGGTTTTCAGGCGTGCTGACCGAGACGCTGAACCCACGGCGCACCATGCTGCTGGGGCTGGTGATATACCTGATCGGTACGGTGCTGTTTATTTCCCGCGGACTGGGTTCACTGGATATTACAACGCTCTATATCACATATGCGCTGCGGGGCTTTGGTTACCCGCTGTTTGCCTACTCTTTCCTGGTTTGGATCTCCTATGTAGTTCCCCAGGAATCGCTTGGGCGGGCAGTAGGCTGGTTCTGGTTTGTGTTCACCGGCGGACTGAATGTATTCGGTGCCTTTTATTCCAGCTGGGCCATTGAAAAGCTGGGCCATATCAGCGCTTTGTGGAGCGCGGTACTGTGGGTGCTCATCGGGGCTTTGCTGGCTTTGGTATTTAATAAAGCCCGTTTTCCGGCCAATACAGCTTCGGCCAACAGCAAGTGGCAGGAGCTGCTCAAAGGACTGACCATTATGAAAGAAGAGCCCAAGGTGGCTTTGGGGGGAATCGTGCGGGTGATCAATACCACCGCCCAGTTTGCTTTCCCGGTATTTCTTCCGGTATACATGGAGTCGCACGGGTTTAATACCACCCAGTGGCTGTACATCTGGGGAACGATTTTTACCAGCAATATCGCCTTTAACCTCATTTTCGGGTTTGTGGGCGACAGGATGGGCTGGCAGAAGACCATTATTTGGTTCGGCGGGGTAGGGTGCGGGCTTACCACGCTGCTGTTGTATTATTCGCCGCAGATAGGCGGAGGCAGCTACGCACTGGTATTGGCTGCCGGTATTTTGTGGGGCGCCTGCCTGGCGGGTTATGTGCCGCTGTCGGCCCTGGTGCCCTCACTGGTGCAGAAAGATAAGGGCGCGGCCATGTCGGTGTTAAACCTGGGCGCGGGACTGGCCGTTTTTGCCGGCCCAGCCATTGTAAGAATATTTATAGGAAGTACCGGAGCCGAAGGGGTCGTGTGGATACTGGCAGGACTTTATTTCCTGAGCGCCGTGCTAACCCGTTTTATTACGATTCCGGGAGCCAAAGAATTGAAAATTGACAATGGATAATTGACAACTATCCACCCGGAACTAAGTACCCGGAACTAATTTTTAAGCTGAAAGCTAAATAAACATTATTTACCAATAGATTATGAAAGTACTAGTAACTTCGCCATATAACGAAGGAGGATTAAGAGAATTAAACCGGATTTTGGGAGAAACGGTGTACCGGCCGTGGAAAGTGAATGGCAGGGCCTTTAACGAAGAGGAGCTGCTGGCGCTTCTGCACGAGTCGGGCGCGGAAGCCCTCATTACAGAGCATGACCACGTAACAGAAAAGGTGATTAATGCTTTCCCGCACCTGAAATTTATAGGCGTTTGCCGGGGTACGCCTTCCAATGTATCGCTGGAAACCGCCAGCCTGCACCATATCCCCGTGTTTTATACCCCGGCGCGGAACGCCCAGGCAGTGGCCGAGCTGTTCATTGCCAATGTGATCACTTTTCTGAGGGATACGGTCTTTGCTACCGAATGGCTGAAATCAGGCAAATGGGACGAAGGCGCGCATACATCCTACCTCATCTTTAAAGGAAATGAGCTGGCAGGGAAAAAGGTGGGCTTTGTGGGCTTTGGGGCCATCGGGCAACTGATTGCAGCCCGGATAGAAGACTTCCCCTGCGAGATCGCCTATTACGACCCTTACGTGGATCCAGCCGTTTTCCCGGGCTATAAAAACAGCAGCCTGGAGGAAGTGTTTGCGGAAAACGACATTGTGTCGGTACATTTACCCGTAACAGACGAAACCAAAGGGCTGATCAATGCACACCTGTTTCGTTTAATGAAGCCCGGGGCTATCTTTGTCAATACGGCCCGGGCCGTGGTGGTGGACCGGAATGCGCTGTACGAGGTGCTGGAACAGAAAAAGATCCGCGGCGCTATCCTGGATGTGTTTGACCAAGAGCCGCCCGATGAGCTGGATTACAAGATCATCCGTTCCGGAAATGTGCTGGCCACGCCGCATATCGCCGGCGCTACGCACGAGGTAGAAGACCATCACGTACGGATCATGAATGAAGCGCTGTCGGAATGGTTTGAGAAGGGAGAGGTGAATCCGAAACGCATTGCGAACCGTCAGATATTAGAGAGAATTTGAAAGAGCTAAGAGCAGTGAGCTATGAGCTATGAGAGATTGACTGGCTGCTAGCAGCATACGACCTGGTGGAATATCAGGAGAAGATCATCCTCCCGGCTCACAGCTCATAGCTCAAAGCTAAAAAATACAAACATGAAACAAGCTTATTTAGTACTCGATATAGGAACCGGAAATGTACGCTCGGCCGTGGTGACGCCGTCGGGCGAAATCCTGAGCGTGGAGCGGGCGGATATCATTTATCACCGTGATACGCTTTTCCCCGATTCCATCTTTTTTAAGCCGGATGAACTGCTGGATACACTGAAGGCATTGACCCGAAAGGCGCTTTCCCAAGCCGGCGAGGTAAAGCTGCTGGCGGTGACGTCTACCAGCCAGCGGGAGGGCATTGTGCTGATCAGCAAAACCGGCAAGGCCCTGATCGGTATGCCGAACATTGATCACCGCGGACGCGAATGGGAAGATGCCTTCGGCGATAAAGGCCGGGTATATGCCCTGAGCGGCCGATATCCTACCTCTCTTTTTTCGGTATTTAAGCTGATCGGGATACGCGAAAAACGGTCGGAGCTGTGGCAGGAAGCGGAAACGTTTCTGAGCATCAGCGACTGGGCGCTTTGGGCGCTTTCCGGGGTGGCGGTGTACGAGCACTCGCAGGCCTCCGAAACCCTGCTGTACGATGTGGCGGCAGGAAGCTGGAGCCCGGAGCTGTGCAGCCGGTACGGTATTGCGGAAGAGCTTCTGTCGCCGCTGCGCTCGTCAGGCGAAGTGGTAGGAGAGGTGAAGGCCGACGTAGCCGCCGACTGGGGACTGGGTGAACACGTGAAGGCTGTAGTAGGTGGCGGCGATACCCAGATGGCCATTAAAAGCACCCGGCCGCATACCGGCGACGTGATCCTGGTATCGGGAACCACCACACCGGTGGTGAAACTGGAAGGGGGCTTTCTGACCGATGACGAGCAACGTACCTGGACCAGCCGCGACATTGAGGTGGGGCGCTTCGTTTTCGAAGCCAACGCCGGAGTGACTGGTCTGAATTACCAGCGGTTGAAGGAAGTTTTTTATCCGAATGAGTCGTATGACGTCATCGAAAAAGAGCTGAGTGAGAATTTATATGATAACTGCGTGGGCAGTCTGGGATCGCTGATCGCATCGGAGAAATCGCCTGTAACTACCGGCGGATTTGTTTTCCATGTACCGGTCACCCACGAGCTGAAACGCAGCAGCTTTGTCTGGGCCAGCCTGGTGGATATTGCCTTTTCCATTGTAGAAAATTACAAAGTACTGGCTGAATGCGCCGGGCACCGCGAAACCTATCTATGGGCCTGCGGCGGCGGACTTCAGAGCGCTACCCTTCGGCAACTGATCGCCGATATGACCGGAAAGGAAGTGCGGGTACGCTCCGGTTTTGAGCAGGCTACGGTAATCGGCTCGGCGTTGCACTGTAATGATGCGCTGGGGCTACCGTCAGCGGCGATACCTACGGATTACCTGAGTGCAAAACCGCAGACGGATAAGGAGGAATATTATAAGGGGCTGTATAGTAACTGGGCAGGTGTGCGTACACTTTTCAGGAAACAGGGGGAGGTGAAGTTGTGAAATATCAACTTTGTTGTCAAGTTTCGGGTTTCCGTTATTAATGCGCCTCTCGACTACGCTCGAGGTGACAAGTGGCAGCCGCTCCTGTCAGTTCGAGCGTAGTCGAGAACCAAGCCTGCGCGGCCCAGCTTGTGGAAAACCAGGTAACTCGAAAACCAGCCAAAAAATTACGTAGAGACACCAATGTCCCTACACCCAGAACTAATAAAAATGAACAAGACATATTTTATAGGGGTAGACATAGGCACCCAGGGCGCCCGGGTAGCGCTTCTTGACGAAGCTGGTAAGCTTATCTCTGCCCACGATCAGGCCTTTGCCCTCACCGAAAACTCCCGGGAAGAGCAATCGCCGCAAGAATGGTGGGAGATAACCTCCCTCTTGATGGAAGCCGTTTTAAACGAAGCCCGCCCATCCATTGACCTATCACTCGTAAAAGCCATAGCCGTAACCTCCACCTCCGGCACCATCATCCCAATAGACAAAGACGGCCACCCGCTCCATGCTGCCCTCATGTACAGCGATCAGCGGTCGGGAGAAGAAGCTGCCCGGTGCAAAGCCGCCGCAGAAGAAAACCGGATTCCCGGCTACCGGGCATTCAATACCTCCAGCGGACTGCCCAAAATGCTTTGGTTCCTGGATCATTTCCCGGAGCAGGCGGAGAAGCTGTCCAAATTTATCCATGCGTCCGATTTTATCACCGGCCGTTTGTGCGGTGAGTATGCCGTAACCGACTATACTAATGCCCTCAAATCTGGCTTCGACCTGCATCATCTGACCTGGCCGGAATATCTTTCCGGGCTGGGCATTCGCAAGGAATGGCTGCAGGAGGTAAAGCCTTCCGGCACACCGATAGCGCCGCTCCGAAAAGACCTCGCTGAAAAATGGGGATTGCCGGCCAATGTCACCGTCACCACCGGCATGACCGACGGCTGTGTTTCCCAGGTGGCCTCCGGCGCGGTGCAGCCCGGGCAGTGGAATACCACCATCGGCACCACGCTGGTGATCAAAGGGGTGACCCGGAACGAAATTCGCGACGAAACCGGCGCTATTTATAACCACCGCCACCCGGAAGGCTACTGGATGCCCGGCGGAGCCAGCAATACCGGTGCCGACTGGGTAACAAAACTCTTCGGAAACCGTGATCTGGCCGCACTGAATGCTAAAGCTGCGGAGCTCATTCCTACCGGGCTCACGGCCTGGCCGCTGCTCCAAAAAGGCGAGCGCTTCCCTTTCTTCGCCCCGCAAGCTGCAGGTTTCTGGAATGAGGATTGGAAAGAGGAAGAACTATTTGCCGCCTGCATGGAAGGCGTGGCCTATGTGGAACGATATGCCTATGAGCGCATCCGCGAGCTTTCGGGCGAAAGGGTAGACCGTGTATTTTCTGCCGGGGGCGGTAGCAACAGCGACGTCTGGCTGAGCATCCGAAGCACGGTATTGCAGGTGCCGGTACAAAAAATGAAAAATACTTCCGGTGCAGCAGGGGCTGCGGTTCTGGCGGCATCGGGTACCTATTATGCCTCGCTTTCGGAAGCTGCAGAGGCCATGATCAGGCCCGAAAAAGTGGTGGAACCTGTGCCGTCTATGATCAGTAACTACGAGTGGGGCTACTGTAATTTTATTGTTGAACTCAAAAAAAGAAACATCCTTTAACCCTCAGCCCGGCTGGCAATTAAGAACTAAAAGCTGATTGCTGACGGCGAAGCGTCGCCCGGCTGATAACTAATAGCTAAAAATATGCTGACCATCTACCTCTTAAGACACGGAGAAACCGATTTTAATGCGCAAAATAACCGCTACTGCGGCCGTACCGATATCCCCGTGAATGCCAAAGGGCGGGCTCAGGCCGAGGCCGTACGCCGGCAGCTGGAGGGCGTAACTTTTATGGGCGTTTACTCTTCACCGCTGCTGCGGGCCTATGAGACCGCGCAGATTGTATCGGGCAGGAAGGTCACCAAAGATGACCGCCTCATTGAAGTTGATTTCGGACTGTGGGAGGGCAAAACCCGTGAGCAGTTTACGAAAGAACACCCCGACTCGTGGGAAAAGTGGAGTGCGGACCCCTCGACTAATAGAGCCGGGGTAAACGGAGAAACCGGGCAGGAAGTAGTGACCCGGGTAGACGCCTTTTTTGAAGAGTTGCTGGGTACGCACCGGGAGGGTACTTTCCTGGTGGTAGCCCATAACGGGGTAAACCGCCTGTTTATGGCGCACAAGCTGGGCATGCCTCTGGCCAACTACCGGCGCATCGTGCAGCAGAACTCCTCCGTTACACGGTTTACGTTAAGTCATGATGAAGGATTCACGCTGGAATTGCTGAATTCTAAATTGTAGTTCATTTTTGTACCAGCCCTTCCGGAATACCCCTCGAAACTAAGTACTCGGAACTCGAAACTTTTTTTATACTATGAACAAGATTTTTTTATCACTCCTGACCCTCCTTTGCGTAACCTTTTCCTCCGAAGCGCAAAAGCACCGCTTGAAATTCAAAAACTTCAAAGCCATCAGCGCCTGGTTCGGCCACCCCGATGACGGCCGGAAGATCATCAGCGGGCACCGCGGCACGCACATCGCCGGCTACCCGGAAAACGCTATCGAAGGCTTCGAATATGTCCTGAATCATACCCCGGCCTTTTTCGAGATCGACCCCCGCCTGACCAAAGACAGCGTGATCGTTCTCCTGCATGACGCCACACTGGACCGCACCACTGACGGCACCGGCAAGCTGGCCGACTACACCTGGGAAGAAATAAAAAAACTCCGCCTGAAAGACGCCGAAGGAAACCTCACTCCCTACAGGATTCCCACCCTGCAAGAGGCCATGGACTGGGCCAAAGGCAAAACCGTCCTGAATCTCGACAAGAAAGATGTACCCATGCAGATGATCACCGAAATCATCCGTAAAAACAAGGCCGACACCTACATGATGGTAACGGTACACACCGCCGAACAGGCCCTGTTTTATTACCGCGATAACCCCAAACGCATGATGAGCGCCTTCGTAAAAACCGAAGAAGCCCTGAAAGAATACGAAGCCGCCGGCATCCCCTGGAAAAACATGATCGCCTACATCGGCTCCGAAAACAAGCCCGAAAACAAAAAGATGTATGACCTCCTCCATGCCCGCGGCGTAAGATGTATGATCTCCGCCGCCCCGGTCTACGACAAGCTGAAAGACCCTCAGGCACGCGCTGAAGCTTATCGCAGTATATTCTCTGCGGGCGCTGATATACTGGAATCGGATTTGCCGGTGGAAGTGGCTGAAGCGATGCGGAGGTAGGAGTACTTTGAATATTTAAGATAGCTTTCTACTCACGTGGTTCTCGACTACGCTCGAACTGACAGAAACGACTGCTACTTGTCAGTTCGAGCACAAACGAGAACGATAGTGCGAAGTTTGCGAGCGAAGCTCTAGAGAACCGAGCCTGTACAACCTACCTCAAACGAGTATCATAGTACAAAATTTTCTAATCAAGCTGTTAAGAACCAGAACTATCAGTTTAAAACCCTTCCCCAAAAATACCTCACACCCCCGCCCTTGATAAACGCTTGCGTTCTGCCACCCTGTCTTCCTTCGACCATTTCTTAAGTAATTCTCCTTTAAGAAGGGTCATATAATCTTTCTCCGGTCCGCTGTCAGGTATCAGGGTAATGGTCAGCTTATTCTTTCGGGTAGCTATTTCTACATGATGGCCGATTTTGAACCCGCAGGCTTCCAGCCATTTACCGGTTAGCCGGATTTCAGGGTCTTTCCCTCGGATGGTATACTTGTCATAAATCTTGATGGTGCGAACTCGTTTCATAATTACTTCCGTTTTGTCTCTGCAAAGTTTGACTGACGCCGGCAGGTATCCCACTCCGTGAATTTGTATTTTACCGTAGCTGGTGAGCGATTTATATGTTTTTTACATATCTTTATACCGTTCTTTTTCTGAAAGAAACACTACTTTTGTTTCTACGCAATTTTACTGACCTGTAATCACCCCATTATGGCGAAGTACTTGCCCATAGTAATGATAACCAAAAACTATTTTAAACGATGACACATGCCGCTAAAAACCCAAAAATTCACGAAGGCCGCAACGTAAAACGCTTCCGCGAAATGCTCGGCATCAAGCAAGACGCCCTGGCCTTCGAACTGGGCGAAGACTGGAACCAGCAAAAGATTTCTTTGTTAGAGCAAAAGGAGACTATTGATACTGCTCTGTTACAGCAAATTTCCGAGGCCTTGAAAATACCTGTGGAGGCCATTAAGAATTTTGATGAGGAAGCGGCTATAAATGTAATTTCGAACACCTTTAATAATCACGATCATTCTAGCCCGCAGTTTGCCAGCATCATTAATAACTCTCCTAGTTTTAATCCTCTTGATAAAATGGTTGAGTTGTATGAGCGTATGCTGCAACAGCAAAAGGAAATGATTGAGAAGTTGGAAAGGTTGATTGAGGGAAAGTGATTTAAGATATAATGCTTAATTGTACTGATTATGTTGACCACTACTGAATGGCAAAAAATTAAAACGGAATTAAAGAAAAATATTGAACCTCTTTTCCTTAGTGAGAATTTAAACATCAATGGCTCTTTTGAAAGAGTATTAGATATTTTTCAACTCATTATTGAAAAAGAAATTGGGAATAAGGATATTGATGATCGGGAACAAATTGGCAATGTGTTAAAAATTCGATACATTCTAAAAGATGGCAATCATTACCCCAATGTATTATCAACCTTGGCTATTAAGTTTGAAACTTATTTAAAAAGGATATATAAACTTGCGAACGAGACGATATGGACTGGAGAAAATGATAAAATGAAAGGTCTAATTGTGACTTTTGTTAAAAAACATAAATACACATATAATGACCCTGATTTTTTAGCTGCAAACGATGGAGAAGTGTTTGACGCACCTCATAAAAAATTTTTCAAAACTGATTCAAACACTAAGCCTATATATACTCCTAGAGATATCGCTGGGAAATTCCCATTTAGTGAAAGGTTTAAATGGACTTATGATATCGCTAATTCACAAAGACATACGGACCCAACTATTTCAGAAGATGAACTACCAAAGTTAATCACAAATGTTATTGCCTGCTATATATATGTAGCTTCCAAATACAGTGAAAAGTTAAAAAAAGAACTTATTCACAATCAAGATATATCAGCAATATCAGAATGGAATATTTTCAAACAACATTGTGGAAATTTTTCAAAAAATCAGGCGTATTTTTTGATTGTTGATAATCTTTCATTACCTACTGATCAATTAGGCCATTTTGCAAATATTAAATGGGACTTTGTTTTTGATTTTGATACGGCTTCAGATGTTAAAGGATTATACCATACCTTAAGCTCTCTTAATAAGTTTCCGCAAGTTATTAACCAAATCGTTCATACGTCGGATGACAGGGGAAAGATAACTGCAATTTTTCCAGATAATACTACATTCTGGTTCTATGCTCAAGGTATACAAACAAGGCAAAAAAGCCTTGTGGCGACAAATAGATTTGCTGACTGGCGAGGAATGTATGGTCGTTACGTACAAGATTTAATGAGGGAATATTATGCAAAAAAATATTCGTTCAATTTAAAGACAATTAAAATTGTAGTCCTTTCGAAAAATGTAGAAAAAGTTAGAGAGCTTCTTTATGCTATAAAGGATATGGATACTAATCTTCCTCCAGTGGAGATAATTTTTGCAAATGATGATAATTCAAAGTTCCTTGATCTAATAAGTGAAATTCCTGACGGTAAAAACTGCTCATTATCTCTCAGTAATCTCGTCGAAGGGCTTAGAGAAATGGAAGATGTAATGCACTCTGTACGATCTTCTGATTCTATATTGTTACCTTGTCATTCGTCGAAAGGGAAAAATATAAAGCTGCCTATTGAAACTGTAAACTCTGTAAAACAATATTTTCATATTATTCACTTAAATATTCTAAGTGAGCAGGAAGATGTGAATAGTGATAAAACTTTTTACCAAGGCAGAGTCATTAACTGGAAAGAATTAGACAATCACCAAGATGTAGATAGAGCCATAACTAAGGATATTATAAAGAAAATCCGCACCTCATTTGAAAATCGGGAAGAAGCAACCTTAATTTACCTTACTCACTATGCCGGTTCAGGAGGAAGTACTATCGCAAAAAGACTTGCGTATGAAATTTACCAAGACTTCCCTGTATTGTTCTTAAATGAAACAATTAGCAGTTACAATGAGACTCAGTTATCGGAAAAATTGTTGCAGATATACAAACATACGGAAATTCCCAGCCTTGTTATAATAGATAATTCAAATGTAACAAGACAGCAGATAGAGATTTTGGAGAAAGTTGCGGCGAATAAGCTTGCTAAGACAATTTTTCTACTAACAGAAAGTACCTTTGTTACCCCTCTAAGTAATACAAACAGATTTTATGTACCTGCAGCATTGGATAACAATGAAGCAAATCGCTTTGTTGAGAAGTTTTCTAGAGAGTACAGTGGTAAGGCTGCTGATTTTCAGAATATCTTAAAAGAAGATAGTAATTTATGGAATCCTTTTTATTTTGGTTTAATCGCAAACGAGGAAGAATACGTTACTATTGATCAATATGTAGCTAAAAGGCTAGAAGGACTAAAAGAAAATGAGAAAGATTTATTGAAATTGTTGGCTTTTTGTCAATTCTATGCAAATGGAAAATTACGGGAAGTTCCTCATTTTGTGATTAGTAATTTTCTTGATATCAATGAAGATTATATTAGATTAAAAAAACACACCCAAAATCAAAAAATTTACGATCTAATTGTTGAAACAGACGACTTAAGTTGGAGAACATCGCACCACTTAATTGCTAATAGTATTCTTAGGCAGCTATTAGGTACAAATGATTCAGGGAAAGTATTAGATCCATTTTCTCTGAAAGATTTTGCCATTAAGTTGATTGGTTCATTACGTAACATTTCTGAAAATAGAAATGAGCAAGTGTTAGAGCTCCTTCATAACATTTTTATACTGCGAGATATCGAAAGTATAAATAATGATAGTGAAGAAGCAGAGATTGATTTTTCAAATAAACTTTATGACAAAAAATTGTTCTCAAAGTTTATTAATGATTTAGATAATAATAACCGCCTTGAAGTGTTTGAAGTATTGACTATAGAGTTTCCTGATGAAAATCCTCACTTTTGGGGACATTTTTCACGCCTCCATAGTATAAATTTAGACTTACCGAAGGCCTTAGAAACAATTGAAAAAGCTGTCGAAATTGATGAAGAGGAGTACATTTTCTATCACATAAAAGGTATGTGTTATAGAATGGAGTTATACCGACTATTAGATAGATGTAAAAATAACAAAGGTGAGTATTCAACATATTCTTTGCAAATTGCTTCATATTTTGAAAACGCAAGTGAGGCATTTCAAACAACAAGAGAACTCGCTCCAAAGAAAGAACACGGGTATATTTCTTTTATCCAGATGGCAATACAAATGATTGAATGTGAATATTCAATCTCGAATCTTAAAACCCCAGAAAAAGACTATACTAAATTTATTACAGCAAACAATAAATGCAGGAATATTTTAACTCAAGCCAATGAGGTAATAAGTGATTATAGGGATTATAATCAGGAATTTGAAAATCCCAAAATAAAAGAAAAAGAAAATCAATTGTTACGATTTTTCGGTTCTCAAGATGATATTATCAATGCTTGGAAATCATTATTGGATAAACAAGGTTCCGATAAAAATCTTGCCCGAAGACAAATAGCATATGCTTATATGGCAAAAAATGAATTTGATTGGGAAAAAGCAAAAGGAAAAGATCTCAAGAAAATTTTAGAATTATATGAAGAAAATCTAAGAAATAAAGTAGAAACAAGAGATTTAAGGTTATGGTTTGAGGCAGCCAGACGATTGGGGGTTAATACTACTGAATTGATTCCGAAAGCCCAAGAGTGGGAATTTAAGAAAGAATCCCTTGAAACATCTTATATTTTAATGTGTCTGTTTGGAGTAGAAGCAACAAATGATATCAAGAGTAATTTAAGTAATTATGAAAAATATCAAAGGATTATCAGAGAAAGAAGCTCCAATATAATTTTTAGTAAAGTATTTTGTTTCGAGTGGATTGGAGAAAATTCAGGAAATTCAATATTATTAAATCACAGACAAATAGGTGAATGGTCAAGAGAAAAATCTTTTTTTTCTGAACAACCTATAAACTTAAGGAGATTAAAAGGAACTGTAGTCAGATATATAAGCAGAACTCAAGGCTATTTGGAAATTGAAAACTGTGGTATTCAGGTTATGTATCAGCCAGCATCTTGTAATCACTATAGTGATGATGAGCAAAAAGGTACTAAAGTTAGTTTTTATGTGGGGTTTAATTACGATGGTGCAAGAGCTTTTGAAGTAAAAAATGAATGATTTTGAAGAAAAGCAGAAATGAATAAGAAAATTGAAAACAACCCCTCATTCCGGCAGCTTAACAAAAACATAAAAGGTGCAAAAGCAATAAAACAAATAGCATCTTTTCTTTCTCCAATCAGCAAAACAGCTAAGGATATATCACAATCATTAGATGGGCTTACAGATTTAGAAAACAAATTTTTAAAGTTTTCAAAAAGTTCTGATGAATTCAATGCTTTTTTTAGTGAATCAGGTTGGATTGCTCATGAGTCGATGAGTTTCAATTTAATGCAGGATTGCATAATATTGGCTAAAAATAAGGATGTGAAAGCTGCTGAGGATAAACTTGCAGATTATTATATATCTGAAAATTTGAAATCGTATATCAGGCCACTAAAAAATACAGCAGCATTTCTCAAACGATATAAACTGATTCAACTTGCTTATGAAGATACTATTGATCAACGATTTCATTCCGTTGTACCAGTTCTATTAATGATAATAGACGGTAGTGTTAATGATATTGATAAAAATAAAGGTTTTTTTACTGAAACTACTGAGCTGACTGCATGGGACTCGATTGCAGCTCATAGTTCAGGACTATCCAAGCTAAGGGACATCCTGAATATGGGAAGAAATCGCACCAATACAGAAGAAATTTTTCTTCCATATAGAAATGGTATTTTGCACGGCAGAGATATTGAATATGCTAATAAATACGTAGTAGCAAAATGTTGGTTGACCTTAATTGCAATCAGTGATTGGGCAAATGCATTAAAGAAAAATAAGGAAAATCCCCCGGAAGAAGTAAAAGAGTCGTCATTGAAAGAATCCTGGAAGGAGCTAAAAAAGACAGTAGCAGATTACGGAGAGCATCAACAAAGGATGAAAGAGATTGATGATTACATTGATGCCTGGAAGCCGAGAGTATTAGAAATTGGGAAAGATATTCCTTTAAATGGAAATATAGATGCATATCAGGAGTTTAGCCCGGAGCGGGACGCTGTTAAGTTTCTTGTCAATTGGAAAAATAAAAATTACGGAGCAATTGCCAAACAGATCAAACATTTCTCCAAGGATGTAAATTTAGGCAAAGAAGCAGGTAGGGTGAGAGCTATTTTCGAGAATAAGTTTTTGAGAGAGTATAGAATTATTTCTGTTATTGATTGTAATCCGGCTATCTCGGAAGTTTTAGTTAATGTTATAGTTGAGTTTGAGGGAAGAAACTATGAGGTAGAGATAAGGCTTAGGATGATTTGTCAAAATGAAAAAGTAGACGGTGTAATCTTAGGGCAAAAAAACGGAGAGTGGAAGTTTATAAGTTCTTTTTTCTTTCATAAGATTGAACTTTTAATGTGAATCATATAGATTTCAGGTAAGTATTATCTCTATGAAATATAATCTCTATGCCATTCATAAACCCATTGAGCGAACAGTTGTATATCCAGAAAAGGAAAGATACTGTGAGTCATTTTCCTTTTTTAGAAGATAAACCATATGTACTATCTTGTGAAAGATATTTTGACAGTATCCCACAAAAATTTTATGATAAAGAAGCATTTTCAGACTTCCTGAATTTTCTTAACAAAGTGAAGGCTAAACACCCTTTGATTTTAGCAAATATCCTGACAGAAAAAGAGGATAGACTTAGTTTGGCGATTGCGAATCTGGAAATGATAAATGAGCGGCCCATTCATGATCTCAAACTTCCCAAAGATTATTATTTGTCTTTATTTCTAAATGAACATATTCTCTTTGATTTATTAAAGCTATGGGAAGGTCCTTTTTTTGAGTTGTTATATTTGGTCGCAGTCGTCTCAAGAGAGGAGAGAGGGAAGCCACACAATCTGGAATTATATGATGTAATCGAAGAATTGAGATTTCTACCAACATCATTTGGCGATTTTTTAAAATATAAGGATTTGTTTGAAAATACTATTAGAAATGGAATAGGTCATGGGAAAATTGACTTTATGGAGAGAAGAACAAAGTTTACAGATAAGAAAAATAATTCTGTAGATAAAAGTAATGATGTGATTGTTTCTCTTTTTGATGATTTATTAGACACTTTAAATGGTTTCTGTTTTGCACTCAAAGTATTCTATTTTGTTAATAAAGAGTTTTTGAACTCAAAGAAAGTAAATATCCCAATTTCCATTATGCTACAAGAATTAACAAGTGGGGCGTCAACTTTCAAGTGGGAAATTAAAAGTTGTCTGGAAAGTACAGTTCAGGGTAGAAACCAACTTAATATTTTTATCGACACTAAGCTTAGAGATATAACCATCCTAAGATCAAATATTTTTCATTCAGGTATCTTAGCAAGTGAGCTAACAAATAAATATGATGTCATTTGTTTACAAATAAGGAATGGTTTAGGCGGATTAGCAATGTTTGATGCAAATAAAGTAAGACAGATCAACTTAAGTCATACTAATCCTAAATTAGAGGATTATGTTCGGGAGGCTTACTATAAGAAATCGGAATTACTTTTCTTTGCAAAATCCAATTCTTTAAATATACTTAGAAAGATTATTACGATGCTATATATAGGTCAAATTCTATTGCCTATATATTTTAGGCCATTTTATAGAAAATATAGAAGAAAATTTGAGGTGATTTCAACATACATTCATTCTAAAAAATGGTACAATGTAGTTGAGGCGTCCATAGTTTTAGACCTCACAAAAGTTGGAGATGCTAGAATGTTTGTAAAGAAAAACTACAATTACATAATAAAGAAAGTAATAAATGAATCGAAATCAGACAAGAGTTTATTTTCGAGTATAAAGTTACTTCCCGCCAGATTTGTAACGGTACAGATCTATATTAACAATGTAAGAGTTAGAGAGAGTAGAATTTCTAAAACGAAAGGGAAGAAAATTTGCTCCTTAAGATTGAATAATACAAGTAGCATTAAAATTGCAAACCCTTTTCCGGAACATACTGATACAATAGGTAATTATACAATTTTATGGAGTAGCTATTTGGATGAAGTAGCTTTTAAAGAAGGTTAATTTGTTGATTTTTAATATAATAAACCTATAATTCTATAATAAACTAATCAGGTTTATTGTTATTTTTAAGTTTACTAACGTAAGCCAATTGGAGGTGTTTTACAAAATAAATGAGTCATGAACGTAAGACCCATAAACGAGAATGACGCCCCCGTCATTGCCGACTTACTGAAACAGTTAGGCTATGACGGTGCAGCAGATTTTCTGCGCGATAAAATCCATTCACTTATTACCGACCCTGACGAGTATTGCCTGGTGGCCGAAAAAACAGATGGGCAGGTTATCGGCTTTATATCTATTCATATTATTCCGCAGATAGCGCTAAAGGGAGATTTTGCCCGTATCAGCTACTTTTCTATCGATGAACATTTCCGGAGCCGTGGGGTGGGCAAGCTTCTGGAGGAACATTGTGAAAGAATTGCCAGGGAACGGAACTGCGACAGGATAGAGCTGCATTGCCATAGCCGGCGGGTAGAGGCGCACCGGTTTTATTACCGACAGGGATATGTGGAGTCTCCGAAATATTTTGTGAAGAAATTGTCTTGATTTTTTTTATTTTAAAGTTTAATTTTTGAATATATCTTTTCAAATTTTTAATTTTAAAGTTTTATGCGTACCTTTGTTTCAGATTCACACAAAAACTGTTTAATGAACGCATTAATAGTAACACAATTTCTGGAAGACTTTAAAGTGAAGATGAGAATCCGGGATATCATCTTTATGGATGACAGGGCGAAAAATACGAAGGCCCTTTTATTGTTAGAGATAAGTCCTGGTGAAAGAAAGAAGATAATTGAAGGCCTTTTACTTGAAGATTATTCTGAGGGGCCATTAGCGGATAAACAGTTTTTGGGGAATGACCTATGGGTATTTGGGAAAGTAGTGAAGCTGCACGAGGTATATATAAAGATCTCTCTCGGGTTTCCGAACAAAAGAACCATTTGTGTTTCCTTTCATGTGGCCGAGTATCCTATGAATTATCCGTTTAAAAGTAAATCCTGAAAGTAATGAGAACGATAGAAAGTCCGTTTAGTGATAATGTCCTGCAAGTGAAGATGCGGAAAGAAACGATGCCTTTCCGTAAGGAGGAGTATGAGGTGATATATCATTATTATGAAGACTGCGGGCAGCAGTTTACTACCGATGAGCTGGATGAGATTAATCTCCGCCAGGTGCATAATCAGTATCGTGAAAAGTATAATCTGCCTTTCCCTGAAGAGATTAAGGAGGTGAGGGAGAAATACGGGCTTTCGGCCTCCAAGATGGCTGAGGTATTGGGGTTTGGTGTCCATATTTACCGTCAGTATGAGGCTGGAGAGGTGCCGAGCCTGTCTAATGCCCGGCTGATTCAGTTAGCAGATGACCCGGAGGAATTCAGAAAGCTGGTTTTGCTCGGAGGGGCGCTGGAAGGCAGAGAGAAGGAGAGGGTTCTTAAGACGGTGGAGCGGTTGATCGAAATGAAGAATAAGCAGACCCATGATGAGCTCATTGCCCGATATGTTTTGGGGGTGGAAGACAAACCTACACGCTATAACGGTTATAAACGGGCTGTCATTGGGAAGACTTTTCGGGTGATTCAGTATCTCATTGTGCAGTTGAATCCTACCAAAACGGCATTGAATAAGCTGCTTTTCTATGTTGATTTTATGCATTTCCGTAAGTATAGTGTGTCATTTCTGGGGCTGGAATATCGTGCCATAGAATATGGTACGGTGCCCAGCCGGTATGAGAGCCTGTTAGAGTACGGCGCTGAAGCCGGGTACATTGTTCGTTACAGAGAGCTTATGGATAACGGAAGGTACAAAGAAACTTACAGCATGGGTGACCGGTCTGTGGATGCCGGTTTTACAAGCGAAGAGGCGGATACCTTAAAGCAGGTGACGGATAGGTTCAAGAATTGCAACGTGGCTGATCTGGTAGCCGTAAACCATAAGGAGGAAGCGTGGATAGATAATACGCAGGAAAAGCGGAAGGTAGACTATGCGTACGCCTATAAACTGAAAGCGGTTTAAATATAATATCTGCTGTCCTCTTAAAACCTCAAGCAGCGCTATCTGCTTAATACTAGGCTCGGTTCGGGATGTAAAATCAAACGATTATCGCAAACATCGCTGTTCTATGCGTTTTGCTCACAAAAAGGAGTGCCGCACTCCGAAACCATTGGGATTTCTTATCTGTAGATAATTAATTCATTGCTTTACAGTCTTTTATTGGATGGAGGAGGTGGGAGTGAGTATATTTACTACAATCCATAATCAAATACGCATAATTTTCACTCAACTAAAACATGATAAAGGCGAAGAAAATAACCGTACAACAGATAGACATCGGGCTTTACGAAGACAACCGGCAGGATTATATCTCTCTCACTGATATTGCACGGTATAAGAATCCCAATGAGCCTAAAGATGTGGTTAAAAACTGGATGCGATCTCGTACTACCATTGAATTTTTAGGTCTTTGGGAGCAGTTGAATAACCCCGGTTTTAAAGGGGTCGATTTCGACCCCTTTTTATTTGAGGCGGGAAGTAATTCTTTTACTCTTTCTCCCTCCAGGTGGATCGAAGCTACCCATGCTACGGGGATTGTTTCAAAGTCGGGTAAAAACGGCGGGACTTTTGCGCATAAAGACATTGCTTTTGAATTTGCCTCCTGGATTTCAGCAGGATTTAAATTGTACCTTATCAAGGAGTTTCAAAGACTGAAAGAGGAGGAGAGCCGTCGCCATCAATCCGCATGGAATCTGCAGCGTACCCTGGCCAAAATTAATTACCAGATTCATGCGGATGCTATCAGAGATAATTTAATTCCAAAAGAGGTGACACAGCAGCAGGCCGGCCGGGTGTATGCCAGCGAGGCCGATCTCTTGAATGTGGCATTATTTGGAATGACGGCTAAAGCATGGCGGGATAATCGTACGGATAAACCGGATAATCTTAGGGATAACGCAACCCTCGAACAATTAGTGGTCTTGAGTAACATGGAGAGCATAAATGCTTTACTGATTCAGCAAGGATTATCACAAAGTGAGCGCCTGATCCAGCTTAACCGGGTAGCTATTTCACAAATGAAGTCATTGATTGAAAGTAGAGCGGCAAAGAAGCTGAGGTCGTAATTTTCAGAGTTTCACAGCTATTTTATCCATCTGTAGATAGTCAATGCCAATATAAGCACTGATATAACGGTATAGATGGTTTTTGTATGTTTGGCCAGCCAGTTGGGTAGGTAGATATCAAAATTATCTTTTGTGGAAGAGGTGTGCCGCCGGGCTAATAGCGTAAGCGGACATGTCCATCTGAAAAAGGCGAGGATCAGTCCTTCCAGCAAAACCAGCCCCCAGCACACCCAATACAGCGTGTTCATCTTGTCGGTAATCACCGCATAAAGCATGTAAAAAATGACGATATTATAAAACACCCAAATGAGTGTATGAATGACTTTGATGCTGGTGAGTTGGGATGATGAGGACAAAATCTTGCTATTAACTTGAGGAACAAACTTACTAAAGAATCTCAAGTAAACAGGAATAGGATATGGCTCAATTTTTCAATGTTCTACCCGGTTGCCCGCCCTCTCAAAACCTCCCCCAACGCCACCCTTTTAATACTCGCCTCCACCCAGGCCGTAAAATCAAAAGACTTCAATAACTGATTCTCAAAAACATCACTGCGGAGCTCTTCCAAAACAGGCTGGTATTTCTTCCATAGCTTCTCCCTTTCCCGCGGCAGACGAATTTTCTTTTCTTTCCCGAGGAATGACAACATCAGGTGCTCTACGCGGTAGGCTTTTTCTACTTTGGAGATCTCGCGTTTGATGGAGCGGCTTTCGAAGTGGACGATGTCGGTGTTGTCAAGCTCGTAGTGGATGATCAGGTTGACCAGCCGGATGGTGCGGTAGGAGGGGAGGATGTAGATGTTGTTTCCCCGCACGATCTCGCTCAGCAGCGTTTTCTGGGCCAGCTTAAAGTTCCGGAAGCCGATGTGGATCAGCGAAAGGTAAAGCGATATTTCGGCGCGCATCACCAGGCTGAGGTTTTCTTTCCGGGCCAGTACGGTGTCTTTGTATTTTTCGGTGAGGGCTTTGGAGGCTTCGAAGTCGCCGCGGTCCAGCAGCGGGAAGAGCTCGTAGAGAAAGGTCAGGGCGTTGATCTGGTTCTGAAGTCCTTCGGTGTTGACCCGGATGTTTCTCAACTGGCCGATGAAATAGGGCATTTCGTTATAGCTTTTCATGCTTCGCAGGTTATCCAGGATGCCTTCCAGTACGGATACGTAGTAAAACGGCTGGCTCGACCAGAACAGCGGGTGGCTCTCAAAGAGGCGGTTCAGCTCACGGAAGGAGTGGAGGGCCGACTTGTAGTCGCCCGTACCGATAAGGTAGTTCGACTGGAAGAGCAGGTGGTTTTTCCGGATCTCGAAGCTGTCTTTGTGCGAGGAGTTGATGCTCATTTCGCTGATCACGAGGTCGTTCAGCATATCTTTCTGCTTCTGCGACCGGATGTTTCCCTTGTAGATGATCCGGTGGCGGAGCAGCTCGTAGAGGGAGGAATGCTCGTTGATCTTGCGGATGTCTTTCAGGGTTTCGTTGATCTGGAAGTGCTTGTTGAGCAGGTCGCGTTCCGACAGGTCGGGCAGGTTCAGGAAAAGCAGGTATTCCAGCTCCAGCCGGGAGGCGAACAGCAGGGCAATGGGGTTTTCGTGGTGCCGGGCTTTCTTCTTGACCTGTTCCAGCAGGCTAATGGCTTCTTCAAAGAGCGATTTCTCGAAGAGGATCCGCGATTTCAGGATCTGGTTAAAGAGGGCGTAATGACTGTCCTGGTTTTCTCGGAGGGCCAGGAGGCTGTCGAGCAGGGTCTTGTACAGATACGTCACTGTAGCGCTGAAGCTGCCCCCTTTTTTCTTTTTGAATTCGGTTTTGATTTCATCGGATGATGCCGTGCCCGATGCTTCTATGATGTCGTAAAGCAGGGTGTAGTCGGCTTTCTTTCGGCCGGTTCTGAACTTTTTCTTTTCGGAAGCCGAGAGGGAATGGATGAGCAGGATGAGAGCGTCAGCTTGTAACATAAGGTCGGGTAAGTAGGTCCGGAATAAGTCTACCGGATATTTTTTAATGCAATTTCCTTTTTACAAACTTACTAAAATAGTTTAAAAATATTCTTTTTACATAATATTTTATTTGTAATATATTGATAATAAGTTATATAATATATATGTGTATAATTTGTATTTATTTAAAATTGATTTTTTTTGTGTTTTTGATAACTCCTTACTGTTTAAGTTTACTGAAAATTTTAATAGATAATATCAAAATAGTAATACAGTGGTGCTGGAAAACAAAAAGAAAATAGTGGTAGTGGGGAGTTCAAATACGGATATGGTGATCAAGGCCGGGCGGCTTCCTGTGCCGGGCGAAACGGTGATCGGCGGGCAGTTTATGATGAACCCCGGAGGGAAGGGAGCTAACCAGGCTGTGGCCATTGCCCGTATGGGTGGCCAGGTGACCTTTGTGACCAAAACCGGCAATGACCTTTTCGGCCGCCAATCCATGGAACTCTATAATTCCGAGAATATTAATACAGAGTATGTCTTTTCTGATCCGGATCATCCCTCGGGTGTGGCGTTGATTTCAGTAGATGCCTACGGCGAGAATTGTATCCTGGTGGCGCCCGGTGCCAATAGCGCTCTGACCGTACAGGATATTGAAAAAGCCAGGCCCGAGCTGGAGAGCGCGGGCATCGTGCTGATGCAGCTGGAGATCCCGATGGAAACGGTGGAGTATGCGGCGGAGATAGCCGCGGAGAAAGGGGTGAAAGTGGCGCTGAACCCGGCACCGGCACAAACTCTTTCTAACGAGCTGCTGAACCGGCTTTATATCATCACCCCTAATAAGAATGAGGCGGAGATCCTTTCCGGGGTGAAGGTAACCGACTGGGAGTCGGCCCGGCGGGCGGCAGACCGCATCAGTGAGAAAGGGGTGGAAATTGTGGTGATTACCCTCGGCGGACTGGGAGCGCTGGTGAAGGAAGGGAGCCATTATCACCGTGTGGAAGCAGAGAAAGTGGATGCTGTGGATACCACTGCGGCTGGAGATACATTTTGTGGGACGCTTTGTGTGGGACTTTCGGAGGGGAGAAGCATTGTAGAGGCTGTGCAGCTAGCCTGTAAAGCGGCCGCTATTACGGTGACGCGGATGGGTGCGCAGGCAGCACTACCCTATAGACATGAATTGCATTGATTGCGAACATGAAACGAGATCAAGTAGAACTATCAACCTGATTTATATGAAAAAGCTATTAATTTTTACTTTCCTGGCGGCATTACCCTTTGCAGGATGCACCAAGCAGGAGTCTGCCTCGGACACGCCCCTGAACCTCATCTTTGAAACCGATATAGGCAATGACGTGGATGATGCCCTGGCCCTCGACATGATCTATAAATACCTGGATGCCGGGAAGATAAATCTGCTGGCTGTTTCCTCCAATAAGGAGAGCCGGTATTCTACGGAATACATTGACCTGATGAACCGCTGGTACGGTTATCCGGAAATTCCGATAGCCAAGGTGACAAACGGCATAGACAGTGAGAACGATGCCCGCAAATACGCGGAATTTGTGTGTCTGCAGAAAGACAGCACGGGCCAGCCGCTTTTTCCCCGGCCCGCGTTCGACTACGAAGCCGTGCCCGAAGCGGTAGCCCTGTACAGGAAACTGCTGGCCGAACAGCCGGATCATTCGGTGACCATCGTATCGGTCGGTTTTTCTACCAATATTTTCCGCCTGCTGCAGTCGGGTGCAGATGAATACTCCCCGCTTTCCGGCAGAGAGCTGATTGCTAAAAAAGTGAAGCTGCTGTCTATGATGGCCGGGAGCTTTGGCGAAAACAGGCTGGCGGAATACAACGTGGTGAAAGACATACCGGCTGCGCAGATCATTGCTGATAGCTGGCCCGGTCCCGTGGTTTTCACACCGTTTGAGGCGGGGATAGCCGTGAAATACCTGGCTACCAGTATTGAAAATGATTTCAAATGGGCAGCCCGTCACCCGGTGGTGGAAGCCTACAAGCATTACCTGGATATGCCCTACGACCGGCCCACCTGGGACCTCATCGCCCTGCTGTACGTGGTGGAGAACTCGCCGGAATACTTTACCGAAAGTGCTGCCGGGAAGATCTCGGTAGACGACAAAGGCTATACCTCATTTTCTGCGGAGTCTGACGGCCCTCACCGCTATCTGACGCTCGACAGCACGCAGGCGGAACGGACCCGGCAGCACTTTGTGGAGCTGATCACTGCGCAACCCAAAAACCGAAATTAACCTTAAATACTTACAGATATGTTTATCGTAGATAACTATGCATTGGCCGTCATTTTCTGCGTGATCACCATGATCTGCTGGGGATCGTGGGGAAATACCCAGAAGCTGGCGGGGAAATCGTGGCGGTTTGAGCTTTTCTACTGGGACTACGTGACCGGCATCCTGCTGTTCTCCCTCATTTCGGCTTTTACGCTGGGGAGCTTCGGTGAGGCGGGCCGCAGCTTTCTCCCGGATCTGCAGCAGGCGGAGTGGGCCAATATCCGGAGCGCGTTTATTGGCGGAGTGGTGTTTAATGCGGCCAACATCCTGCTGTCGGCCGCTATATCCATCGCCGGGCTGTCGGTGGCTTTCCCGGTGGGGATAGGCCTGGCCCTGGTGCTGGGGGTGGTGGTGAATTATATGGGTTCGTCCAAGGGTGATCCCGTGCTTCTTTTTACGGGCGTGGCCCTGGTAACGGTGGCCATTGTCTTTAATGCCATTGCGTATGGTAAGCAGGCAAGGCAGGCACAGAAGGTGTCGTCAAAAGGCCTTATCCTGTCGCTGGTAGCCGGCCTGCTAATGTCGTTTTTCTACCGTTTTGTGGCGGCCTCCATGGACCTGGAAGATTTTGTGAACCCGGCTGCAGGCAAGATGACCCCCTATACGGCCATGTTCATCTTTGCGCTGGGCATCTTTGTGAGCAACTTCCTGTTCAATACCCTGGTGATGCGCCGGCCGTTTGAGGGGGCGCCTGTAAGCTACGGCGAATATTTCAAAGGGAGCTTCGGCATCCACCTGGTGGGTATCCTGGGCGGACTGATCTGGGGCCTGGGCAATGCCTTTAACCTGATTGCGGCCGGGAAAGCCGGTGCGGCGGTGTCGTACGGCCTGGGCCAGGGCGCCACGCTGGTGTCGGCACTTTGGGGCGTGTTTATATGGAAAGAGTTCAGAAATGCGCCGAAAGACGCTAATAAGTACCTGTATCTTATGTTTCTCCTGTTTTTGGCGGGCCTGGCCCTGATCATTGTGGCGGGATTGAATTAAACGGAATTAACCTTAAATAATTTATAGTATGAAGAAGACTTTGTTTTTCTTACAAGGAAAAGCATGGCAGAGACTCTTTTGCTCTTTGCTGTGTGTTTTAAGCTGCAGCATCCTGTCTTACGGTCAGCAAAAGGTCAACGGCCGGGTGACCGATGAGGCCGGTGAGCCGGTGATCGGGGCCAGTGTCAAAGAGCGGGGTACTACCCATGCCGTGGCCACCGATACCGACGGTAGATTTTCACTTTCAGTACAGGCAGGAGCCGTTCTGGAGGTCACATTTGTAGGCTATTTAACGGAAGTAGTGGCAGTAGATAACCGTACCGAGCTTGCTATCATGCTCCGGCAAGACAGCCAGGCGCTGGAAGAGCTGGTGGTGATCGGGTACGGTACGGTAAAGAAAAAAGACCTGACCGGTGCGGTGTCGGTGATCAATACCGATGCCCTGAGAGATCGGAACTCGCAGGATATTGTGGGCTCATTGCAGGGGCTTGCTTCCGGCGTGCGGGTAACTTCGAGCGGTTTGCCGGGTCAGCAGGCCATTGTCCGGATCCGCGGGCTGGGCAGTTTAACCAATAATAATCCGCTGTTTATTGTAGACGGTATGATCGGGGGCGAGGCGCATCTGAACCCGGCCGACGTGGAGTCTATCCAGGTACTGAAAGATGCATCTGCCGCTGCTATTTACGGTTCAAGGGCGGCAAACGGGGTGATTATCATTACGACCAAACGGGGAGCCGAAGGCCCGATGAAAATACAGCTGGATGCCAATCTGACTACCACTAACCTGCCCCGATACGACCTGATGGATGCCACCACCTGGAAAAAATACGACGACATGGCCTACGATGAAGCCATCCGCGCAGGCGTGGCCGGTGTGGTGAGAAGGCAGAATCACTTTGACGGAAATACCGACTGGCAGGACGAAATGCTGGGCACCGGCGTGCTTCAGAACTATAACCTGTCTCTTTCGGGAGGGTCAAAATCAGGCCGGTATTTTGTGGCCTTTAACCGGATGGTGGATGAAGGAGCGCTGTACTCTACCGGCTATGACCGTTACGGATTCCGGGTGAACACGAGTGGGCAAAAAGGTATCTTTTCCTTCGGAGAAAACATAGCCTTCACGAAAACCACCCGGCAGAACCTGAACGGTAACCCCTGGGCCAACTTCATCGGGATTTCGCCTACCATTCCGGTAAAAGACCCCAATAATCCCGGCGGATATGGATACGGTAACCCGGACCGGGCCAATAACTACGGTCTGAACATGGTGGCTATGCAGGATCTGAGGCCCCAGGATAATCCTGAAAATATCCTGAAAGCCAATGTTTTCGGTCAGGTTTCCCTCTTTAAAGATCTTCATGCCAAGCTGAACCTGGCCTACACGTTGTATTCGGGAATCACCAATACGCTGAGAAAGTCAGGAAACTGGACCATGGGCCAGGGCAATGATGCTTCCAGCCTGGGCTTTGAAAATTACCGGAGTGACGATATCCTGGTAGAGCAGACGTTTAACTACAAGAAGCTGATCGGAAAGCATGATATTGATGCCGTGGCCGGTGCTACGTATAACAGCTTCCTGGGCAAGTCGAACTGGATCACCAAGCTGAATCCGCTGATGGTGGGCGATGAATACATAACCTCATTGGATGCCGCTACAGGAATTACCACTGCAGGAGGCAGCTACCAGGAAGCCCGCATCATGTCTTACCTGGGCAGGGTAAATTATGCCTATGACGATAAATACCTGCTGCAGCTCACCCTGCGGCGCGACGGCACCTCCCGCCTGCCCGAAACCACGCGCTGGGGTAATTTTGCCTCCTATTCGGCGGCATGGCGTATCAGCAGTGAGTCGTTTTTTGATGTGCCGTTCATTGATGACCTGAAGCTGAGAGCCAGCCACGGTACGCTGGGGAACAGCAGCATCGGCTACTGGGATTACCAGGCGGTGATCAATACGGCTCCACGGGCGGTTTTCGGTTCTCCTGAGCACGTGATCATGGGAATGACCCAGTCGCGCCTGACCAACACCGACCTCGTGTGGGAAAGAAAAACCACCACCAATATCGGCTTTGATGCCGCCATGCTGAAAAACAGGCTTACCCTGACGGCAGAGTATTTCAAATCCAGCAGTAAAGACCTGCTGGTGTACCTGCCTATCCTGATGTCTTCAGGCAATGAAGGCGGTAACCCGGCGGTGAATGCCGGTAGCCTGACCAATAACGGTGTGGAAATAGACCTGGGCTGGAAAGATAACCTGACCAAAGACTTTTCGTATTCGGCTTCCGTGAATGTCTCACGTATAAGAAACAAAATAGTGGATCTGGGATACGGCAGAACGGAATACTACGAGACGCTTTCCAAGGCAGAGATCGGCCAGCCGCTCGGCGCTTTCTACCTCTACAAAATGCTGGGGATATTCCAGTCGGCCGAAGATGTATTGAACCACAAGAATGCTGAAGGGAAGGTGATCCAGCCGAATGCACTACCGGGTGATATCAAGTACGATGATTACAACGGCGACGGTATTATTTCTTCAGAAGACCGCCAGCTGGTGGGCAGTCCCTGGCCGAAGTTTGAGCTGGGCCTGAACCTGGGTGCCGCCTATAAATCGTTTGACCTGAGCATTAACGGGTACGGCCGGTTTGGCCAGGATGTATGGAATGGCGCGGCGGCTGCGGCAGCCGACTTTGCCAATAACCAGAATAACTTTAACGGTATTGTACCGTGGACGTCCGAAAACCCGGTAAACGACCGCCCGAGAATTGTTTTCGGAGATACCCGCAACAGCCGGGGCGACCAGGATCGCTGGCTGGAAAAAGGTTCTTTTTTCCGGTTGAGCCAGATTGCGCTGGGGTACACGGTTCCGTCGGCCTGGTCGGGCGCTATAGGCCTGGAAAGGGCACGTGCGGGAGTGACGCTTCAGAATATGGTCACTTTTACGAAATATTCCGGGCTGGATCCGGAGTTCAGAGACGGCGGGATATTTACCATCGGAGCCGACAATATGTCGTTCCCGAACCCGCGTTCCGTGATGTTTTCTTTATCCTTAACCTTTTAATCGTCATGAAGAAATATATTATTAGCTTAACCTGCCTGCTTTCCCTTGGGGTAACTTCATGTGACGACAGCAAGCTGGATCTGATCAATGAAAACACGATCTCCACCGGTAATTTCTGGAAAACCGAGCAGGACGCCGAGCGGGGAGTGGTGGCGGTGTATGGTATGTTTTACCGCCAGGGAACCTGGACCCGCAACATCTACACCCAGATGCAGGGCATGGCCGATGACGGCGTGAGCCTGGCCGGGTGGACCGAACTGAACGAGTATGCCAAATTCATCTTTACCAACTATAATTTCGGTGAGGTGAATACCAAACTGTGGCGGGAACATTATGTGGCGATCTTCCGGGCTAACCAGGTGCTGGACAAGATCAACGATATCTCCTTTGCCAACGAGCAGCACAAGCAGGACCTGATAGGCCAGGTGAAATTCCTGCGTTCGTTCTATTATTTCTATATCACCACCTTGTGGGATAACATACCGTTCCCGCTGAAAACCTCTTCGGCCTCGGATATGCCCGAGCAAAAGACACCGCAGGAAGTGTTTGCCCAATTGGAAACCGACCTCAAAGATGCCATCGAAAAACTACCGGCTACCCGGTCGGCGTCTGATGTGGGAAGGCCTACCAAAGGCGCGGCGTACGGACTGCTGGCCAAAGTGTACATGCAGGGCCACAAATACAGCGATGCCGTCAAATGCTTTGAGTGGCTGGTAGACGGCGAAGGTAAGAATTACTACGACCTGGTGCCGAATTACGGGGATAACTTCAGCAATAAGACGGAAAACAACAGGGAGTCGCTATACGAAATCCAGTTTTCGCTGATCAACCGGGTGGGCTTTGACCAGACCGATAACTACCTGGATCCGAATGCCCAGCTCGGCACCCAGATAGAAATGAACCAGGCGCCTGTGGGAATAGGGTGGAACAACGTGGAAGCCAGAAGGTGGCTGGTGGATTACTACAAGCGGGAAAAAACGGTAGACGGCAAGAACGACATCCGCCTGTTTCACAGCGTATGGTATAACAATGCCGGTAAAGACTTTCCGGAAAGAGCAGATACCCTGGTGTATGGAAATAAATGGCGGAACGATTGGGGAAACAGGGTATTTATCAAAAAGTATAGCACCGATGCCAGTCCGCTATATTACTGGAACGACAATAATTTCAGGTCGTTACGCTACGCCGACATGCTGCTGCTGTATGCCGAAGCACTAAACGAAGTGAACGGCCCCAATGCCAAGGCGATAGAATGTGTGAACCGGGTGAGGCAACGGGTGAAGCTTCCCACCCTTCAAAACAGCACCTACTATAACGGGGCCACCATCACCGGTAGCAAGGAGGCATTCCGTGAGCACCTGAAAATAGAAAGAGGACTGGAGCTTAGCCTGGAGTGTGTGCGGTGGATCGACCTGAAAAGGTGGGGGCTGGATAATCAGTCTGCCATTGATCAGCTGAAAACCCGGGATGCGGACTTCAATAACTTCATTGTAGGGAAATCATCGCGGATGCCGATTCCCCAGAGTGAAGTGGATAATAATCCTAATCTGAGTCAGAATCCTAATTATTAAAGGGATCAGGACAGGTTCAAGGGTGATAGCAGGTGGTTAGAATAACGTAGCTACTGTCACCCTGAGCTTAGCCTGTACTGAGCCTGACGAAGTATCGAAGGGCAAGGGGTGTGTATGCTTATCAACTTCACTTGCATGTTGATTTTGCTCGGTTCTCGACTACGCTCGGTTCTCGACTACGCTCGAACTGACAGTAGCCGTTGCCACTTGTCACATCGAGCGCAGTCGAGATGCGAATACGCTCGAAAACAGGTAAAAACTTTGCCCCCCTCATCCATCAAAAATGAAAACTTATGAAAAAACAGATTCTGCAAATTATATTCCTCTTAGGCGCTACTCTTTCCGGGAGTTATGCCCAGAAAGAGATCACGCCCGAAGTGAACTATGAATTCAGCGGCGGCGCCGGGCACTATAACTACGCCCCCAGCGTTATCCAAGACGAGTACGGGATCCGTTACGCCTTTGTCTGCCAGAACCTGGAGCCTTTCAAAATAGTAGATTACGTGTACCTGTACAAGGGCATTCCCACAAAGAACGGCTACACCTGGCAGCCCGGCACCCGGATACTGGATCCTTCTGACCTGGGTTGGGACATCAATCATATTTGCGATCCGGACGTACGCAGGTTCCGGACTACCTATAACGGCGAAACCTACGAGTACATTATGACCTACCTGGGTACCGACCAGTGGGATAATTTTCATAACCAGATTGGTCTGGCCATTTCCAAAAACATCGAAGGGCCTTACATCAAATTTGATAAAAATCCGATTATCGGGTCGTCGAGCCGGACTACCTGGGGAGTGGGGCAGAGCACGTCTATCGTACTCAATGACTCCACCCTGCGGATATTCTATTCCAATTCAAACGGCGGATTCACCTATCGCGATGCGGTTATGAATAACCTCAACAACATCCGGATGGGACCTGAAAAGTACATTAAGAATATGCCGGGGAACAATTACCCCGCATTCTCCGGGAAGAACGTGTACATGGTATCGGAAAGAAGGGTAGACATGGATAAGCTGATCCCCACCTGGGTAGGAAATGTGGCGCAATTGTCGTACATTCCATTGGGCCAGGATCTGAGTACGGACGGAAGTAAATGGACAAAAATAGGGGCGGTTACCCCTCGCGAATCCGGATTTCCCCGAAATCACAATCCTGGCATTCTGACCGATGAAAAAGGCTATATGCTCAATGACGATGAGCTGATCATGTATTTTACACCGGCCGTGACCGGCGCGAACTGGCTCTGGTCGTACGATATGTATTCGGCCCGGTTTGACCTGAAAAAGTATTTTACGAATGGTAAATAAATTGATCTGGAAAATAGCGGTGTTGGTGTGCGGGGTTTCCCTGTCGCTTTGTGCACAAAAGGCAGGGAAGCCCATCGTGGTCATTACCGATTGCTACCACCCCTACCAGGATCCGGGCGATAACCTGGACCTCATTCAGGCCTTTGCCCTGGAAGATGTACGTACGCTGGGCATTATCCTCGATATCACCGACTCTTTCCGGAAAGACACGGCCGATCATCCTACACTCTGGAAAGATCCCCGAGGGCCACGGGAGGCGGGAGTGATTCCCGTGATGCAGTTGCAATATATTTTTAACCGGGAGATCCCGTTTGCCGTAGGCCCCATGGGGCTGATGAAGAGCGAGACCGACCGGATGGAAGACCTGCCGGCTTTTCAGAATGCCGGCGTGACCCTGCTGATGGATATTCTCTCCCGTTCAGAGGAGCCGGTGGAGGTGCTATCCTTCGGCAGTGCACGAGTGCTGGCCGTGGCCTTTAACCGCAACCCGGAGCTGCTCCGGAAGAAGATCTCCCGCATCCATCTCAGCGCCGGAACAGCCAGTAAAGGGCACACGCTGGGAAAAGATGCCGGTGCCAACAGCATCCCCGGAGGAGAATGGAACGTGGCACTGGATGTCTTTGCATTCACCCGCCTGTTGAAATCGGGCCTGAACATTGCCCTTTACCCCTGTGCGGGCAAAGACGGTGGTTTTGTGAAAGATGTGAATAATACGTACTATACCCTGAAGGATATGGGTTTTCTCGGCCGGATGCATCCGCAGTTGCAGGCCTATATTAGCTATGCCTTTGAACCCGAGCTGAAGTATGATTTCCTGCGCGATATGGATCGCGGAGCCGTATACACGCAGGGGAAGAAGCCGCAGTTTGAACAATTTCACGTCTGGGAATCTTCGATATGGTTAATTGTACGAAACGTGGAAATGGTGAAGGAGGGCTCTGATCGCTACCGGCTGGAGCATAAAGACCGGCTGAAAGCTACGGATAGGGTAGTGGAAAACCGGCTGAGACCTTGCTTGCTGACTGAAATACGGGACGACGGGCGTTTTCAGTTTGAATATACCGAAAGCTCCCCTGTTTCGATATTTTACCGTGCGGATCTGGAAGAGAGTGAACGGGCCTTAAATTACCTGGTGCCAAGGATATTTGAGTCTTTTAAGCCGTGACTCTTATTTTTTAAAGGATTATAAGCTATGAACAGAGAAGATTAATTGACATGACCTTCGATACTTCGTCAGGCTCAGCTCAGGGTAACGGTGGCCATACTCGGAACTAAGTACTCGAAACTAATTTACACCTATGAAAAAGATAATTGTCATATTAGCAGCGGCCTTCCTGGCCTGTGAAGAAAAGAAACCTGGTGTGGAGATACCCGAGCCGGAACCGGAGGGGCGGTATGAGCTGGTTAATATGGAGCGGGTTTTCGGGTTCTACGGGCAGAGCCGGTATTCCTATTGTCCGAGTGTGGTTAAGGAGCCGAACGGCGCCACCCACCTGTTTTTTTGCGGGAATCCCGAACAACAGATCATGGTAGATAACATTTATCATATCAGGATCAATCCCGACGGCAGCCAGACAGAAGCCAAAAGCGTGCTGCAGCCCGGAATTTCCGGCAGCTGGGACGATCACCACATTTGTGACCCGTCGGTCATTGAAGGCAAATTTCGTATGAACGGGAAAGAATACCGCTATGCCATGTTCTACCTGACTAATGCGTATAACGTTTATTATAACGAGGTAGGAGTAGCCTTCAGCAATGAGCTGGAGGCCGATAGCTGGGAAAAGTATCCGCAGCAACTGGTGAAGAAAACCTGGGGCCATGATGGCGATGAGCCGCTTCCCGGCGGCGGGAAATCCTGGGGAACCGGCCAGCCTTCGGCCGTTTCGCTCGATAAAAACGGGAAAGTGCTGCTGACCTATACCATAGGAGACATCAGCGGAACGCGCATAGAATGGGTAGAGCTTGACCTCTCGGATATGGATAAATATATGGCCCGGCCCTCTGCACGAATGGTAGACGAAGGCCTGATAAACATAGGCTATACGGGTAAGGATTACACCTGCAATTCCGACTTCGCCATCGATCAGCAGAATGACGTGATCGTAATGGTCAGGCCGGTGCAGCCGCATCCTGCCACTTACCCGGCTTATCTCAATGAAAGCCTGGAAGTGAATTACATGCCTTTAAGCGGCTTCCTGAACCGCACCGGCAAATGGGAGTCGATAATCCGGATAGCGCCCTACATGACCGGGTTTCCGCGTAATCACAATGCCGGGCTGGAGCGGAACAGCTATGGAGAAATAGCCGACTGGAAGAAACCGGTGGTCTACTACACGGTGAGCAAAGCGGCGCCGGATGTATCACCGGGTGGAACCACCCATGCGGAGTGGACATACCATATATACAGAGGAGAGGTGGTGAAGAAATAAATCACCGGTGCAATTATGGGCTGTAGAATCCGAAAGTGTATTGTCATTCTGTTAAGAGCTTGAATGATAAGCAGCCGGTTCAAATAAAGTGCTTACATTTAAAACCTTTTGTAGTTAGAAAATTTAATGAGTTATGCTAAAAAATACAATCGCCGTAATCCTGCTTTTTGCCGCGCTCACCGGCCACAGCCAATCCTTTACCCTTTCCAATGAAAAGCTGGTGGAAAGAATCTCGTACAAACCCCAGAAGGCAAAAGTGGTTATTGACACCGACACCTATAATGAGATCGATGACCAGTTTGCGTTGGTTTATGCCATACTTTCACCGGCACAAATGAACATTGAAGCCATATACGCGGCCCCCTTTCTCAATAAAAGGGCAAGCAGCGTGGCCGATGGCATGGAAAAAAGCTACGCCGAGATTCATAATGTGCTGGACAAAACAGGCATGAAAGACAAGTTCCCCGTATACAAGGGTTCTACCCATTTTTTGAAAGACAAAACCACTCCTGTGGTCAGTGATGCCGCAAAAGACCTGGTAGACCGGGCCATGAAAGCTACCGAGCCGTTGTTTGTATTGACTCTTGGGGCTCCTACCAATGTAGCCTCGGCATTGATCATGAAACCGGAGATCAAAGATAAGATCATCGTGGTATGGTTGGGCGGGAAAGGCCTCAACTGGAGAACGGCACGGGAGTTTAACCTCCTCCAGGATGTGGCCTCATCGCAAATCCTGTTTGATTCGGGAGTGCCTTTGATCCAGGTTCCTACAGAGCCGGTTACCTCGCATTTAAGCACTACGGTTCCTGAGCTTAAAGCGCATATTGGCGGGGCGAACAAAATTTCAGATTACCTGGTCTCCATTGTGGAAGGGTACAGTAAGGATCATTTCGGCTGGTCTAAGGTGATCTGGGATATCTCGGTAATTGCTTATATCGTGAATCCGGATTGGATGCAATATGAGCTGCGACCCGCCCCCATCCTTACTAACGAGCTGACCTATAGCTCAGACGGAACCCGGCACCTGTATAAGGTGGTAACTTTTATTGACCGGAATAAGGTTTTTAAAGATATGTTCCTGAAATTTAAGAATTTTAAGGACTAAGCCAGTATCTCCAACGCCGTAATCCCGGCTGAAAAGAGAATAGGGGCTGTAAAATTCTTTCAGATGAGCCGATATTCTAAAAAGAAGAAAGTGTTTTTCGCTTTTCTTCTTTTTCCATTTATCTACTTCATGGTCACAGCGATTAGCATTTCAAATTACGCCGGTAAAGATGAAACTCAACAGGCGGATGTGGCCATTGTGCTGGGCACGGCCATTTGGGGAGATCAGCCGTCGCCTGTTTTCAGGGAAAGGATTAATCAGGGTATCCGCTTATATAAAAGCGGGTATGTAAAGAAAATCATCTTCACGGGCGGCAAAGTGAATGGAAACGTGCTTTCCGAATCCTATGTAGCCAAAAAGTACGCTGAAAAGCAAGGAGTAGACAGTACAGACATCCTGATCGAAGAACGCTCCCGGATAACACTTGAAAACATGAAGTTTGCCAGAGAGTTGATGACGGAGAACCATTTCCATAAGGCTTTGATAGTAAGTGACCCTCTACACATGAAAAGAGCAATGCGCATGGCAAAAGACATGCATATTTCGGCATATCCTTCTCCCACATCCACCAGTAGATTCAAATCCCGGAAAGCTAAATTTGGGTTCCTGATGGGAGAGACTGTCTTTTATACGGTTTATCGGATATACCGGGTTTTTCAGTAAACCGGCCTCATTATCATTCGTGCTTGCTATTCAGAATTAGTTTCTCAATATTTTCCTTTACCAGTTGTTGCAGTTGATAGTAGTAATACCTTTGTCAGCAGGCTTATGTGATTATACCACGAGATTAGTGCAAGCGGCACTTGCACGATTGAAAATTAGGGATAAGCCTCTACAGTTTACCTGGCTTTAACTTCTGAAAGCTTTTTCACTGCCATACTTTCAATTAATGACTTCATCTGGCTAATGGCCACCTTGTTGAGCTGGATAAGCCGCTCACTTTGTGGCAAGCCCTGCTGTATCAATAAAGCATTGATGCTCTCCATATTGCTCAATACCACCAACTGTTCTAAAGTAGCAGAATCACGGATATTGCCGTTTTTATCGTCCCGATGGTTATCGGGATTATCTCTCCACATTTTTGCGGTAATACCAAACAAGGCTACGTTCAACAGATCGGCTTCATTGGCATACACCAAACCAGCCTGTTGCCTGGTAACTTCTTTCGGGATTAAATTTTCTTTGATGGCGTCGGTATGGATTTGGTGATTTACTTTGGCTAAAGTCCGCTGTAAATTCCACTCAAGCTGTAAACTGTTATTTTCGTCTTGTTTTAACCGCTTGAACTCTGTAATCAGATACAATTTGAATTCGGAAGAAATCCAGGATGCAAACTCAAAGGCAATATCTATGTGAGCAAAAGTGCCTCCATATCGTCCTGATTTTGATGTAATTCCTGCTGCGTTGGTGCTTTCAATCCATCGTTGAGGAGACAAAACAAAATAATTACTTCCTGCTTCATTTCTAAACCTATCGAATTCGATAGGTTTAAAATCAGGGTTATTCAATTTTTCCCATAGCCCCAGAAATTCAATGGTGCTTCTGCTCCTCATCCAATTGTTGATGATTGAAAATGGCTCTACAGAACTTCTGTATTTAGCAATATCAGTCAATGAGATGTACTCCCCGATTTCCTTATTCATAAAGGAGATTTCGGTTTCTTTAACGATTACTTTCTTCGTGTGTGTCATATTTTGAGTTGAATGAATGTGAAAATTATTACCTTTAAACCTATCGAATTCGAGGGGTTTGGAAACAGTATATCGGTGTTTACGGATGTTGATTTTCCGGTCTAACACCCATTAGTACCTGATGGAATTAAATTGGTAAAAGTAATGACTATAAAGTTATGTAAAAAACATGGAAATTACTTATTATCTGTTGTAAGATATACTTTTACCGGTGATTATGAATGCAGCCAATACATTATTGTTGATTTTTTTCGGCTCCCTGCTATCCGTATACCAAAACTCTTTCCGAAATCTTACTTCTGCAAAATCTTCCTTTTTACTTCATCATTAACTGGAAAACATCGTATATTTATAGATTACATTTATCCCCAAACTGCCTCAGCACCATGTTTTACATTGCCGATCTCCATCTTCACTCGCATTATGCACGCGCTACCAGCAAAGATCTGAACCTGGAATCGCTGTACAGATGGGCGCGTATTAAGGGTATTAATGTGATCGGTACGGGTGATTTTACTCATCCGCTATGGTTTAAAGAATTGAAGGAGAAACTGGAACCGGATGGCGCCGGTTTTTTCCGGTTGAAGAATCCGCCTGAGGACGTACCCGGGTTTAAGTGCGCCGATATTGATGTGCGATTTTGCCTGACATCTGAGATAAGTTGCGAATATATGTACAATGGTAAGATGCGTAAAAGCCATAACTGCGTTTATGCTCCTGATTTTGAAACCGTGGCCCGGATCAATGCGAAGCTGGGGCGGATCGGGAACCTGGAAGCTGACGGGCGACCAACTTTAAGCCTATCTTCCCGTGATCTTCTGGAAATCGTGCTGGAAACATCGGATCATGCGCATTTAATCCCTGCTCATATCTGGACGCCCTGGTTTTCCATGTTTGGGTCAAGGTCAGGTTATGATAGTGTAAAGGAATGCTTCCGCGACCTGGCCGACCATATTTTTGCCTTGGAAACAGGACTTTCTTCTGACCCGGAAATGAACTGGCGGCTGAGCATGCTGGATAAATATACGCTGGTCTCCAACTCCGATGCGCACTCTCCGCAGAAGCTGGGAAGGGAGGCCAACCTGTTCGATACGGAACGAAGCTACTATGCCCTGTTTGAGGCCCTAAAGACTCAAAAAGGATTTTTGGGAACGTACGAGTTCTTCCCGGAAGAAGGCAAGTACCACATGGACGGGCACCGGAAATGTGACGTATGTTTTGAACCGGAAGAAAGCATCCGGCGAAAAAATATCTGCCCTAAATGCGGACAGCCGCTGACCATCGGTGTGCTACACCGGGTGACGGAACTGTCGGATCGGAAACAGCCCCAACGGCCCGAGGGTGCAGCTGGTTTTCATTATATCATTCCTTTGCCGGAAATACTTTCAGAAATCAAAAATATGTCACCTTCCAGCAAAGCGGTGGATCAGTGGTTTAAACAGACCATTTCTTTGTTTGGGAATGAATTTACCCTGCTCCGGGAAACTCCTATAGAGGATATCGAAAGGAAATCAGGTTTTGTTTTAGCCGAAGCCATCCGGCGGATGCGTGCCGGGGAAGTCAGCCCTCAGGGCGGCTATGACGGCAAATACGGGGTGGTCAAAATCTTCAAAGAGGGAGAACCGGCACAACTGACGGGGCAAATTAGCCTTTTCTGAGTGGCAATTCGTATTTTTTCAAACCTGATTCTGCCTGCTGTTTACTGTTTGAACCAACCGGCGGGTCATTTATTATACATTCGGTATAAAATTTATTGCAACATCGTTGCATAAAACATTTTCACTTCATTAATTTGCAACAGTGTTGCAAATTAATGAAGCCTATGACTCAGATTATTAAAAACGAATGGACTAACCTGGTCCGTAACCGGACTGCCCTGTGGCTGCTGGGCATCCTGGTGGTGCTGTCAGGTTTTACGATCGGACAGGCCGCCGGCCGGTTTAAGAAAACCCTGGAGCACCGCAACGAGGCTACAGAATTGATGCGGAGCCGTTTTACCGGCCAGGGAGAGGTAAACCCGCATTCTGCTGCCCACTACGGGCATTTTGTGTATAAGCCGCTGACCTTTCTGAGTGTTCTGGATGAAGGAGTGAATCCTTTTTCCGGGGTATCGCTGTACCTGGAGGGGCACAGGCAGAATGAAGCCCTGTTCTCCCCATCGCAGCAGAGCAGCTCGTCTGTCCGTTTCGGGCTGCTGCGGCTGAACCTGATCCTGCAGATGTTGCTTCCACTCTTTATCCTCTTTGTTTGTCATAACGCCATCAGTCGTGAACGGGAAGAACAAACCCTGAGCATGAACCTGGCGCAGGGCATCACCCTGCGTGATCTGGTCTGGGCCAAGATTATGGCTTATTCGCTGGTGTGGTGGGTGCTGCTGGCATTGATTCTGGGCGGGGTATGGCTGATCACCCCGGCAGAGAATGCTGCCGTTACCGGTGCGCGCATTGCCGGGCTGTTCCTGACTTACGGCATTTATTATTTTGTGATCACGGGGGTAGCGGTGTACCTGTCGGCCCGGAGCAAAAGCTCTGGAAATGCGCTGCTGACCTTGCTGGCCCTGTGGGTGCTCACCACGGTGATTCTGCCTAAAGCCACGGCCAATATCGGGGATAACAGCCACTCGCTCATCTCCCGCCTAGAGCTGGAAGAAAGGATCAGTGAGGATAATAAAAACGGCCTTGACGGGCACGATCCGCGGAATGAGCGTACCGTGAGGTTCCGCGACAGCCTGATGACCCATTACGGGGTGGATACGGTGAGTAAGTTGCCCGTGAACATCGACGGCCTCACCATGCAGGCCGATGAAGAATACCACAATATTGTCTACGACAAGCATTTTGAGGGCGTACGTCAGACCGTTCGCCAACAAAACAGCGTGACGGCCTGGAGCAGCTGGATCAATCCCTTCGCTGCCCTGCGTAACCTCAGCATGAGCCTGGCCGGCACAGACGTTTACCATCATTTTGATTTTGTGACGCAGGCGGAAGATTATCGCCGGGTGATTATTAAGAAAATGAATGATGAACAGGCGTATGGTGGCAGTAAAACCGGGGAGTGGGACTGGACGGTGAAGGCGGATTTCTGGGAAAAGATAGCCGACTTTACGTATGTGCCCCTGTCGTTTGGCCAGGCCCTGAAAAATAACCTGCCGGAAGCCGGTGGATTGCTGTTCTGGCTTTTGCTGGTGTGTGCTCTCATTCATTTTACTGTCAACAAAATCAAAACTGCCGGATGATGAAAAATATACTCTCTTTTGAATGGAAGCTCTTTGTAAGGAGCAAAACGGAAGTACTGGTGTGGCTGTTTATGCTGGCATCGGGACTGTATGCCGTTTTTTACGGGGCGTCGTTTCAGCAGCGGCAGCAGGAAGTGGTGAGCCGGCTGGATAGCAGCTATACCGCCCGCATACAGAAGCAACTGGACGGGTTTTCCGCCGATACTACTACGAAGGAGGGAAAGACCGCCTACCGCTACTCCACAGATCCTTTTCTGAACGAAAACCGGGTAGGAACTACCGTATGGAAAACGCCGGAGCCCCTGCAGGCGCTGAGCATCGGGCAGAGTGATAACCAGCCGTTTTACTACAACCTCTGGGTTTACCGGAATGTGTACCTGTCCGGCCACGGCGAATTGCGGAACCCCGATAAGCTGCTGGCCGGAAATTTTGACCTGGCCTTTGTTTTCCTGTACCTCTTTCCGTTGCTGATCATTGTTTACACCTATTCGGCGGTGAGTAAGGACAAAGAAGCAGGGATTGCGCCGTTGCTGCTGGCGCAGGGACTGTCGTTCCGCAGGTTCCTGGCGGGACGCCTCCTGTTTCGTTTCCTGGTGGTATTTGCACTGGTGATCCTGCTGTCGCTGGCCGGGTATAGCATTAACCGGGTACCTTTTGATACGTTTTTGCCCTGGCTGCTTATCGTGATCGTGTACCTGCTGTTCTGGTTTGCAGTGGTGTATCTCGTGCTTTCTTTCCGGAAGAGCAGCGCGGTTTCGGCCCTCATCCTGGTCAGCATCTGGGTGCTTTTCCTCTTTTTTATCCCGTCGGCGCTAAATAATCAGTACGATCCCGAAGATCCGGAAAACGTGCACCTCAGTGATCTAAGCCGGGAGTACAGCGGCAGTCTCTGGGAAATGGACAAAGTCCGGCTCATAGACACCCTTTTCCGTATAAAGCCGGAATGGGCCAGGTACCCTGTAAAAGATACGAATGTAGTTAGAAGCGTGGCTTATTCTTACCTCAATATGCTGAAGCTGAACGAAGAAGGTAGCAGGGTAGACAGCGCTTTGATGGCGGAGCAGAAAAGGCTCCGGAAGCTGGATATCATCAATCCTGCTTTTTCGGTGCAGCGTGCCCTGAATAACCTGGCTGGTACGGAAACCGATTTTTATGCTTCTTTCCGGAAAGAAGCCAGCGATTACCAGGAAGAACGGCTGGCCATCATCAATGATTACCGATTATCCGGCAGGAAGTTTACGAAGGAAGATTTCACAGGTTTGCCGGAGTTCCGGGAGAAGAAAGGCTGCCGGGGACTAAATGCACTTTTACCCGTGCTTGTGCTCACGGCAGTGCTGGGAATCCTGGGGATGATCCGATGGAAAAGAGTAAATCCTACCGCTTTGTAACCCTTAAATTTAAAACAAACCCATGGCAATAGCATTACAAACGGTGAATCTCACCAAAAAATACGACAATCAGGTAGCCTTAAATGCCTTAAACCTTTCCGTGGAAAAGGGCGAAATATTTTGCCTGCTGGGCCAGAACGGGGCCGGGAAAACCACCACCCTCCACCTGGTGCTGGGTTTCACAGCACCTGACTCGGGCAGTATCTTCATTAACGGTTCAGAGGCTAATACCACTACGCGGAAGCAACTGGCCTACATTCCGGAGGTGGTGCAGCTGTATCCCCACCTGGATGCGTTGGAAAACCTGGCCTTTTTCAGCCGGCTGGCCGGCTATAAATATTCCAAAGAAGCGCTGGCCGGTTTCCTGGACAAAGCCGGCCTGGAGAAAGCAGCCCATAACCAGCGGCTTTCCGGCTACTCCAAAGGCATGCGCCAGAAAGTGGGCATCGCTATAGCGCTGGCTAAAAACGCCGACCTGATCCTGATGGATGAACCCACCAGCGGACTGGATCCCCGTTCTACTGCTGAATTTGCTGAAATATGCAAAGAGCTGGCCAGCCAGGGAAAGACCCTGGTCATGGCCACGCACGATATTTTCAGCGCGGTAAACACCGGCTCCCGGATCGGGATTATGAAGCGGGGCAGCATGGTGCATACTGTTGCGGCAGGAAGCATCACGGCAGATGAGCTGCAGAAACTCTACCTGGAAATCCTGGAATGAACCGGATAGCGCTCATATTTTTATTTCTCCCTGCTCTGGCCTTCGCGCAGAAAGACAGCACCGGTAATTTTCCGCCGCCGGCCCTGGCGCCTGTCATTTCCGCCGTAGAAGCCACGGAGCCCATTACCGTAGATGGCCGGTTAAATGAGACCTCCTGGCAGCAGGCACCGGTGATCAAAGATTTTTTCAGGATAGAGCCCAGGCAGGGCGGACATTACCGGTATGAAACTTTTGTGCGGGTCATTTACGACAAGAAGAACCTGTACTTTGGTGTTTTCTGCAAAGACAGCCTGGGCCGGAAAGGCGTACGGGTACAGGACCTGCGGCGGGATTTTTTATTCGGACAAAATGATGTGTTTTTCGTCCAGCTGGATCCGCAAAACCTTAAACGGTACTGTGTTTCTTTTCAGACCACACCTTACGGTAACCAGCGCGACGCCCAGATTTTTGATGACACCTTCACCGATAACGACTGGGATGCCCCCTGGAAAGTACGTACCACCCTCGCTGCTGACGGTTACTATGCCGAGTTTGCCATCCCTTTTTCTTCTTTGAGGTATGAACGCCCGCAGGAAGACGAGCCGGTTTCGTGGGGCGTAACTTTCTCCCGCCTGGCCCGGCGAGATTATGAGCAAACCGTTTTTCCGGCCGTGCCGCAGGCATTTTCACCCTACAGGATGAGCTATGCAGCGCAGTTAAAGGGCTTGAATCTTCCGCCTCCGTCTATCAATCTCCGCGTGCAGCCGTATGCCCTGTACCAGTATAGCCGGTCGGTGAATGCCCGGGAGGAGGCCAGCGTTAAGTCGGTGTTTAAGGCCGGCGGAGAAGTCAAATGGGCGGTGAACCCCAGAAGCGTGCTGGATTTTACGTTCAATACCGACTTCGCCCAGGCCGATGCCGACCAGGCCGTGAATAATCTTTCGCGGTTCAATGTGCTTTTCCCGGAAAGAAGACAGTTTTTCCTGGAAAATAACGGGGTGTATGCAGGCGCTTCGCTCTCCGGGGTGAAGCCTTTTTTCAGTCGCACCATCGGCCTCTCGGATACCCAGTATAACGCCGATCCCGTACCCATCGACGCCGGCATACGCTATACCGACCGCGACCAGAAACGTACCCTGGCCGGCCTGTACGTGCATCAGCGCGGCACGGGGTTGCAGCCGGCGGCCAATTTCGGGGTATTGCGCTACCTGAAAAATTACGGGCAGCAGAATAATGTGGGGCTCATGCTTACCCAGCGAACCGACGAAGCCGACGCCGCCAAAGGCTTTGTTCAGAAAAACAATACCACCCTGACTACCGACGGTTTCCTGCGGATAGCTCACAATTTTAGCGTGAACTACCTGGTATCGGCTTCCCGCAATAATACCAATGACAGTATTGGGCTGGCCGGAAACCTGTCGGCCCGGCTCAGCCTGCAGAACTGGTATGCCTTTTACGATATGAAATTTACCGACAGGAAATACACCCCGGGCATGGGCTTTATTTTCGGAAGCAATACCCTGCATCATAACCCCGGCGGGTTTTATATCTGGCGCCCTAAAAAAGGAGTGCTGAGCCGGTGGATAAGGCGCTGGGACCCGGGCGTATTTGCAGATGTATTTCAGAATACGCATAACCTGAACGTACAGGAGGTGAGCTTATACCTTTTCCCGGTGTATATCATCACCCGGTCTAACGGCACCCTGGAATATGCCTTGTACCCTTACTGGCAAAACTTTGACAGCCCGTTCCCCATTTTGGGCAGGGTCATCCCGGCGGCCCGCTATCGGACCTTCCGGCAGATGGCCCGTTGGGAAACGGACGCTTCGCGGAAAATCTCCGGTGCGGCAAAACACGAGTGGGGTGGTTATTATAACGGCAGCCTGGTCACCACTGTTCTTTCCCTGCGTATGGCGCCATCGCCTTACTTTGGAGCTACGGCCAGTTACCAGCATAACGGCTTTAAAAATATAGGTGCTGACGGGGATCAGCTTGAAACGCACCTTTACACGGCCGGCGTGCGGTGTGCCTACAATCCGCGGATCCAGTTGTCGGCCTTTTACCAGTACAATTCCTTCGATAAGCAGGGCCGGTGGAACGTGCGGGGCAGTTGGGAATTTGCGCCTCTGAGCTTTTTATACATCGTTTTTAATGAAAACAGCTTCCAGGATTCGCCGGTAAGCAACCAGTCGCTTATTTCAAAACTCACTTATCTTAAACAGTTTTAGCTATGAGCATTGAGCTGTCAGCTATCAGCTTTCAAGAGCGACGCCATCATACGAGGCATTACGGCCACTCGCGTTTTAGCTTATCTGGTTACTTCGTAAGGATCGGCTCCCTGTCGGTGTATAAAGTGAATGTCGTCTGGCGAAGCGTCACGCGGCTGACTGCTGATAGCTGAAAGCTAAAATTAATACAAATGAAAACATCACATAAGACATTTTCCCGGCTGGGGCTGTTCCTGCTGATCAGTCTGCTACCGGCCTGCCGGTCCCCGAAAAGTACGGTCAGCAAAGCGTATAAAAAAATGAGTGCCGTGCAAAAACAGACTGCTGATTCCCTCCTGGCTTACGGCCTGGATCACGAGGCATTGTATACGTTGCTGGACACGCTAAAACCTGTAAGCAGCCTGAAACTGTACCGGCTGCCGCTGTTTAGTTCGCAGCCCGCCCAGAGAGATTCAGCCTTAAACGCCCTTCAAAACGTACAAAAGGTAGCTTCCGGGCTAAGCCGGGGCGACTTTGAGTTCCTGTTAACGCCCTTTGAAAGACGGGACAGCATTTATAAGAATATCCAACTGTATGCAGTACGGAAAAGCCGCCTGAAAAGCATGATCCGCAGCCACCGCGACTTTTACGCCCGATTGGGCATTGCAGAAGACACTCCGCCCGCCACGGTACTGGCCGTTACGGAATATGAAAATCCCTATGACCGCTGGCGAAGCTACGGTTACCTGTTCGGCTACCCGGACTATGCAGTGGATTTCTTTGTGGAAGCCGGCAAAACCCAGGACAGTACTTCGCAATTCGTGAAACGTGATTTCTTCCAGATACCGGTATTTGCCGCAGAGAAGGGCTACTTCACGTACGCCATGCCCCAGGGACATACCCCCGGAATCACCGATTCGCTTATCCATCAAAAAGCCGGCAGGGTATTGCAGGATTATAAAACAAGACGGCCAAAATACCGGGACGGCTCCGGCTTAAAGGCCACTAAACTCTGGTACAAAAAACTAAACAAATCATCCAGCTATGAGCAGTGAGCTAAGAGCCAGGAGAAATTGACGACCCATGAATAAAGCAAGGCGTCGCCCGGTGGCTCATAGCTCACTACTCAAAGCCCAAACCTAAATTGTATATGAAAAGAAGAGATTTTTTCCGTAACGGTTCTTTTGCCTTTCTGGGCACCTCCTTGTTGAACGGTTCCTCTGCCTGGGCGGCAGGGCCTGTTTCCAAGACGCCGGCCCGTACCGCAAAGAACATTATTTTTATGGTCAGCGACGGCATGAGCACGGGAACGCTCAATATGGCCAGTCTTCTGTTAAGGCGGAAAGAGGGGCGCCAAAGCCACTGGCTGAGCCTCTACGAGGAGCAGAAAGTGAGCCGGGCGCTGATGGATACGGCTTCGGCCAGCTCGCTGGTGACCGACTCGGCCGCTGCCAGCTCCTCCTGGGGCGGTGGGGTGAGGGTGAATAACGGCTCGCTTAACGTGGGGCCTGACGGTACGTTCCATAAGCCCATCCTGCAGAAATTCAAGGCGGCAGGCAAGGCCGTGGGCTGCGTGACCACCGTGCCCATCACCCATGCCACCCCGGCCGGTTTCAGTGTAAACAGTGCCAAACGGAACGATATGGACGAGATAGCCACGCTCTACCTGCCGCTTCGGTTCGATGTGATGATGGGCGGTGGCCGCGAACATTTTATAGCGGAAAGCCGGAAGGATAAACAGGACGTGGTGGCCGCATTCCGTAAAAATAATTACCTGGTGATCACCGGGCGCCCGGAGCTGATGAGCAGTTCACCGGAGGAAGATAAGCCTCTGCTGGGAATCTTCAACGAGGGCGGCCTGCCGTATGCGCTGGACCATGCCCAGGATAAAACGGCCCGGGAAAATATCCCCACGCTGGTTGAGATGACCCAAAAAGCGATTGAGCGCTTAAGCCGGAACAAAAACGGTTTCGTGATGCAGGTGGAAGGCGGGAAGGTGGATTGGGCCGCTCATGCCAATGACGCCGCCGCACTGCTTTACGATCAGATCGCGTTTGACGAAGCCGCTAAAGTAGCCCTTGATTTTGCAGCAAAAGACAAAGAGACCCTGGTGGTGCTGACCACCGACCATGGCAATGCGAATCCGGGCCTATTTTACGGCAGTGATGCCAATAAGAACTTTGATACGCTTCAGCATTACCGGCATACGAACGACTGGCTGCTGAACGGCATCAACCGGAATTTTACACCCAAACAGGTAATAGAAAGGATAGAGTATGCCCAGGGGTGGGTAGCCAAAGAGGAAGAAGCCACCGAGCTGCTGAGGCACTATAACCAGCTGGATGAAAGCGGTCTTTATAATCCGCGAAAGCTGCCCTTCCGTTACCTGGCCCAGATTCAGGAACGGCGCACCTCGGTGGGCTGGGGGGCTATGGATCATTCGGCCGACTTCGTGGAGCTCGCCATGTACGGCCCGGGGAGTGAGCTGCTAAAGCCTTTTGTGAAAAACACCGACCTGCATAATTTTATGCTGACGGTGACGGGTGTGGCAGGCTAAACCAAACGCCCCGCCCGCTCACGAATGCCCCAAACCCTTTTTCCGGTGATTAATACCCCAGTCCCGGAGTTCGGCCATCACCTTTTTCAGTGTTTGGGAATATTCAGTGGCGGTATATTCGGTGCGTACCGGGAAACCGTTAATGACGGTTCGCGTGATGAGGTGGTTTTCTTCCATTAGCTTCAACTCATTGGCCAGAACTTTGGTGGTGAGCCGGGGGATGCTGCGCTCTATTTCCCGGAAATGCTTATTTCCTTCCCAGATGGAAATCAGGATCAGGAGCTTCCATTTTCCGCTGACCACGTCCAGGGCATCCTTTACCGGAAGCAGGGCCGACATGCAATTTTTGTGTTCACTTTTTTTCATATTCTGAAGCATTGATTACCTAAAGGTAACTGATTACAATAAGAAACCAAATGTAAATAATTTTGCAGCATCAAATTTAAAAAAGATGAAAAAAGACAAAATTATTTATTGGTCCATTACAGGCGTTTTCTCCCTGTTTATGCTGTTTAGCGCTTACAATTACCTTACAGCCCCTGAAATGCGCCTGGCCTTTGAACACTTAGGATTTCCGGATTATTTCAGAATAGAACTGGCCGTGGCCAAGATCCTGGGGGTATTGATCCTGCTGATCCCTTTTGTGTCGCGTGACTTTAAGCTGATCGCTTATGCGGGCTTTGCCCTGAATTTAATTTCAGCAACTATTGCCCATGGGGCGTCTGCTGATCCTACGCAGGCCGTGGTTATGCCCCTGGTGTTTTTAGCTGTACTGGCTACTTCTTACCTGTATTACCGGAGAACATATAAGGTAGCTTAAAACCGTCCCGGCATTTTATCCGGAATACGTTTCCTGTGTAAATCCGCGCGATTCTAAATGGAGGTTCATTTCCGGGCAGATAAGTTTGCCCGGAAATTTAACCCGGGACTGAACATTAAACGTTAATCGGGCCCCAAGCCTGAGTAAAAAGCTAAATCTCACCGACCAGTATCTCTTATCTACAGGAAATTTTGTTACTTTTGTTTACATCCCACACGCAATAGAATCATTTTCAAACCCTAAGTAAAAATAAAATGCCAACCCAAGGACAGATCATCACGAACCCTGCCACCGGAGACTCCTATGAATTTCTCGAAACTGCCCAGGACACCGGGGGAGTATCGGTAAGCATGAAAGCTACCCTGAAAAGCAAAGGCCCGGTAGTGCCGAATCATTTTCACGCTTTCCAGGACGAAACCTTCGAAGTAATCTCAGGGGAGCTAACGTTGTTACAAAATGGGAAGACTTCCCTCCTGACTGCCGGAGAAAAAGTAACCCTGCCTAAGAATGTCCCTCATAATCATTACAATAATGGCAATACAGAGGTGGTTTATATACACTCCGTAGAGCCGGCTTTAGACTTCGAGTACCTGATTGAAAACCTGGTTGGACTTCTTGCCGATGGGAAAGGGAAAAACGGGAAGACCGGCCTGGTCCAGGAGCTGGTATTCATGAAATACCTGGATAGTAAATCTTACCTGGCCGATATCCCTCTCGGCATACAGAAACTTTTGATGCATATAGTTGCCCCCGTAGGGCGGCTTTTCGGTTACCGGGCGATTTACAGGAAATACTCGGGCATAGAAAAATAGCAATTGCAGCTCCTTAAGCTACAGTTAAGGTGTTGACAAATGTCAGAGTGGAGCCTTTTCGACTGAATTAAAAGGGCACCATGGAAATATCCCATCAGTAATATTGGTAGTAAAAGCAGTAATCTGTATACGGGTATCCTGGTTTCTGCTCCCGAAATTTGTGCATGGAATCAACAGAATACCCATGAAGAATCGCAGAAATTTTGTAAAAGCAGGAGCCATGCTGGGAACAACCTTGTTTACTACGTCCGTATGGGGAGCAACCACCAAAGAACAGGATAGAGAAAACGGAACCCCGCAAAAGCTGAAAACCCGCCGGCTGGGTTCAGGAAACCACAGCATAGAGGTATCTCCCCTGGGCCTGGGCTGTATGGGCATGAGCTATCATCGGAGCTTTATCCCGGACCGGAAAACCATGATCGCCTTCCTGCGCAAAGCCCCTGAGCTGGGCGTAAATCTCTTTGATACAGCAGAAGCCTACGGGCCACTGGTGAACGAGGAGCTGGTAGGGGAGGCCCTGGCTCCGATCCGGAAAGAAGTGATGATCGCTACCAAATTCGGGTTTAAGGAGGGAAAGCCTGCGCTGGGACTCGACAGTCGCCCTGAAAGAATAAAGCAGGTGGTGGATCACTCCTTAAAAAGCCTGAGAACCGACTATATCGACCTGCTCTATCAGCATCGGGTAGATCCGAACGTGCCCATGGAGGATGTGGCCGGAACGGTAAAGGATCTGATAAAAGCCGGTAAAGTGAAGCACTTCGGGCTGAGCGAAGCCGGGGTAGAGAATATCCGGAAAGCGTACGCCGTACAGCCGGTAACCGCTCTGCAAAGCGAATATTCCCTGATGACCCGCCAGCCGGAAAATGATGTCATCAAGGTCTGTGAAGAGCTGGGGATAGGTTTTGTGCCCTACAGTCCGCTCAGCAGGGGCCTGATCACCGGGTATATCAATGAACGTACCCAATACATCGCTTCCAACGATAACCGGGCATCGCTTCCCCGCTATCAGCCGGAAGCGCTTATTGCCAACTGGCCGCTGATCGATATCCTGAAAGAGTTCGGCGACCACAGAGGCCTGACCGTGGCGCAGGTGGCGCTGGCCTGGCTGCTGGCTCAGAAGCCTTTTATCGTGCCTGTTCCCGGAACCACAAAGCTGGCTCACCTGCAGGAGAATATGGGTGCGGCGGAGTATGAATTTACAGGGGATGAGCTCAGCAAACTGACCGCCGATCTGAATAAAGTGAAGATCGTGGGCGAACGGTATACGGGGCAGTCGGCAGAGCAGACCCGGAAGTAAGAATGAGCCTGTAGGATATATGAGCGATTTAATGCCTTCATTTTTAATCCGGTGTCGATACGGTGATCTGATTAACAAAGATCATGTCCCGGTCAAAATTCTGCAGGAAATGTGCAGCCATAAAAGATTTGGAAGCTAAAACTTTTTCTTCAAACCGGGTTTTCCCGTTTATAATCACCTTGACGGGGCGATCCAGGTCTACCATAAGCGGTGAAATGTAAAGCGTAACCGAATCTGTCTGGGAGGTGATAAGGGTAAATGTGTTATCAAAGAAGGCAGCTCTGACCTGGCCGGTTTTTTCTCCGTAGTAGCGGACAGATTCCTCACCATCTGCGGAATAGGTTCTGACGGTATCGCTGAAATGATAGGGAGTAGTAGGCTTTTGGGTGTTAACGGAGATTTGTAGCCAGTCCACTCCTTTAAAATCATCGTCGTTGAATGACCGGTCGTACGTAACCCTGAGCGGCAGAGGATCCCGGTTAGTCACCTTTATGTGCTCAAACAGCAGGGGCAGCACTTCCTTTTCATACGGTTTATAGAAATGGGCTTTCCCCGGCATAAACCGGAAATTCCACTTCCCGCCGATTCTGTTCACATATTCAGCTTTGGTTTTGATGCTTCTCCAGTCCGTGATAGCATCCTTCTCGGCCGTAAAAGAAAAAACCGGGCGGTTGATGAGGTTCGGGTAAGCAGGCGATGAAGGAGGGAAACTATTGATCGGGTAAAAACAGGCAAACGGTGTCTGTACAAAAGAAGCGGCGTTGTAAACGCTTTTTCCGCCATCTGAAAATCCGGCAAGAAATACCTTGTTATCGTCTGTATTGAATATTTTCTTGGTTTCCGCTACCATTTTTTGCAAATGGGCGTAACCGTATTTTCCGTATATGGCCAGGTCATTTTTCAGGGCCGGAAATATTTCTATAACGTTATAGCCGTCAAGATAAGAAAAAGTGGGGTTGTCTGTAATGATCTCCTGCTCATACCTGGCCGGGTACTGGCTCCGGTTGAGCCAGCCGCCTTTGTAATAAACCAGTAAGGCGGTTTTATGCCGCGGATTATAGCCTTCCGGAATATAAACGAAGTAAGGAACGCGGTATTCGTCAGAAAGCTGCACCCAATACCTGCAGATAATTCCTGTTTTCTCCGGTTTCGGGTAAGCATTCCAGTGGCTTAATAAATAAAACAGGCTGTCAGCACTGATACGACTGTTATCTGCCCATTCCTTTATCCTTGATAAATAAGGATTGGATCCTACCCCTGACTTTTCAGGGATTAACAACCCGCTGAAGGCTGCACTGTCTGATTTCTGGACCAAAGCTTCCCACTTTTCCGATTGTGCATAGCTCTTGCTTACGAAAAGCGCGAGCAAAATAATCCAACGTACCATATACTTTTTTGCAAGGTTTCAAGAATATTCTCCATCTTAATACACTATAAACCGTGCTCCGGACAAAAGGTTACAACCAAACGGGCTGACTTGTTATTTTTTCAGCTTCTGCATCACCATTTCCGGCCAGGTAAGCCTTTGCACTTAGTTCTCTTTCTCCGTTACAAAAGGGAGGGTTATTGATCAAGCCAAACAAGGAACCCTGGCAAATAAATTCCCAGAATTAAATTTCTATATTTGCGCCAATAAACCATTGGAACCATTATTTGTGCAATGTTTTTTATTTCCTGCGGCAGCATGCCCTGTTAGTATCTGGTCAATGATCCACATTCCGGCCGTTGTTATTCAGTTAGTTTTATCAAATCTCAAGTCAAATAAAAGAACCCAAAAAATGAAAAAAATTCTTGTGCTCTTAACCGGTTTAGCTATTTGCTATCCTTTGTATTATTTTGTTGCCCATAACAATGGAATTCTATCGAAAATCCCCTTTGCAATAGTGGCGTTAGTCACCTGGTATCTTTTTATTACGGGCATAATGAGTTTTCTTAGAGAAAAATCCTATTATAGTGCACTAACCAAATTATTCTTGGCCTTAACAATTGCCTTAAGTATAATTACTTATGGGATTTTTGACCGAATTACTTTTGGAAGTATTGAAGAACAAGAGCAAAAACTTGAGGTATCGGGGAGTTTTGCTAATGCCAGAATTGTAGAAATCGACCATTTTGATCCTGTTACAATTAAAAGAAAAGAGTTTCCGGAACATTGGGAGGTCAAATATGAATTTGAAGATTCCCTCAGAAAAAGTTATTCTGGCACATTCAATCTCTTAGCTTTACCTGCTTTTAGTATTGGAGACATTGTTTTGGTCAAATATGTAAAAGATGCTCCTGAAATTAACAAAAGAGTAGCTATCGGGGATTAAACGGAAATGTCTCAGAAGCAGGAACAAGTCAGAGTGCTGGGAAGCCCAGACGTGTTCCCGCTTTCAAATAGGCCCTATTCTACTTGTAGAACTTTTTCTATTTTAGACACTTTCCTCACCGGTGCTCCGGCTCCGGCAAACCGAAATAATCTCCCCGGGTCCTGTCGAGGCTTTGGGAGATCAGCCTGAAATTCTCCGCTGTAGCTTTCAGGTTCACGTATTTATCTACGATGCCCCGGTGCTTGTAGATGATGAATGTATTATCCGCTTCCGGGTTTACCCGGTTCAGATGGGCTTCGGTGACCGTGTCAGCGAAAGAAGGTACAAAGGTTAGGGCGGTGTTTTGAATGCGGAGTTCTCTGCCCAGTTGCTCCAGCTCGCTTTCACGGGCTTTCCGGCTGTAAGACCGTTCGTTGCCATAAACAAAATAGACTTTCAGGTACTTTTCCCGTTTCCGGCTTTCCTGCTCCAGGTAGGAGAGCCATTTCTTTATCTCCGGCCAGTCAGGATGATTCCCTACGAAATAGATAATTCCGTGGAAACGGCCGTATTGGCAGACGGGGCAGGTCTGGGTTCCCTTATCCGGGCCATAAGCGTGAAAGGGAATAAACGAGGGCTGGTCTTCCCCGATGTTCAGGCCGGACGATACGATGGCTTTTTCGGGGTAGTTCGGAATATTCAGACCCAGGATGATATCGTGCTCGGCAATCTGCAGGCTGTCCTGCAGCAAGACCCGCACCACACCGCTTCCGCCCCGGTTCTCCTGCGGGTACCTCTTAAAATGCGGGATCAGCAATTTATCGTCGTCGAAGTTGATCTCATCTGTATAGTATTCGTTGGGTAGCTGAGGCTCTTTTACCGAAAGGTGAATATGGGCCGGCAGGGCCTCACCCGGGTAAGGGGCGGGACGAATGGTCCGGAGGGTGTATTGTCCGCGCGTATCCGTCTTTACCCAGCCGCGGATATGACCGTGACGTTTTACACGTTCGTCCATTCCTTCCCGGGGACTGTAATAACCGTCATTATCGGTCTGCCAGTAGTAAATGATGACACCGGGTGCCGGCGTTTTACCGTCTAAGCGGTATACTGTGCCCGTGACCACCAGCTTCTGCCCCTGCTCGTACCATCCTGCGCTGGTATCGGTAGCACGGATCACATCCGGCATACCGATATACATTAATTCACAACCGTCACAGCCGCCACCAATGATTTTTTGGGAATGTTTTTCATGTGAGGTAGTTTGCTGTGTCTGACCATGGCATCCTGTGGCCAGATACACCGTCAGGAAGGCAATAAATAGATTTTTCATTTGCTTTTTTGCAGCAAATATCTATCTCTCAATGCCTGACTATCAAACGGAATAAGGTAAGAGGTGGTTAATCTGGTGTATAACGATGAAACCGGGCCCTGAAGCCGGCCGTATAATTCCGGCTCAGGCGGAGCGGGGTGCCGTCAGACAGCTCCAGGTCATAGTCGCCGTTTAAACGGGAGCGGCACGAAACCACTTTTTCCACGTTGACGATGCAGGACTTGTGAATACGCACAAACTGGTTCGTCGATAGCCTGGTTTCCAAAGATCTTAACGTTTCGGTAAGCAGGTATTTTTTTACGGGGTGATAAACGTTGATATAAGGGGAATTGGCCGTAAAGTACAGGATATCTGTGGTTTGGATAAGGGTTTTCGTGTTATTTGTGTCAGGAACAAGCAGGGAACGGGGAAAACAGGTGCGCTCCGCCGGTTCTTCCCGGGGTACCGGCAATGTTTTATGCCCGGAAGTCCCGGCCGGCAGATCATCACTTTTTAACGCCAGCGACGATGCCCGTATGAGGGCAATAACAGGTACCGACAGGCCGTAAATAAGAAAAGTTTTAATGAAATAAGTGGTAAGGCCGTACTCAAAGGTCTGCCGGTAAGCAAATGTATGCCCGTAAAAGCATCCGGATATCAGCCACACCAGGGCGGGGTAAGAAAGCAGGTGAATGGCCGTGGCCAGAGCGGCATATAAAAATCCCTTCAAAGGCCTCCTGGCCGCCATCTTCCATTGAATATTCAGCAGGGGTAAAAAAAGCAGCCAGTAAGAACTGAACAGGAGCGACTCTGAAAGATAAAAGGAGGTACTCTGGACTTCGGAGAAGAAATAATCTATCCAGACGGTTATAAAAACCAACAAAACAAGCGCCTTCAACAGGAAAGCGTTACGCTTCTGCTGGCTTTGGCTGAAAATAATAACCTGCTGTAATGTCATGCTGAACCGTTGAATATCACCGGCTAAATTAGCAAAAAAAGCGCAGCTGAGGTGTAGCGCGTCGTGCAAATTCATGCAACAAGAATCTGCAGAATATTAGTTATGTAATATATAATGGTTATTTTTAGCCCGGTAATCGCTTTGGCACCCCGTTGGCAAAGCTCAGGGCTATGGATAAAGAGTTATTTAAAGAGGATCAGGCTTTATGGGAAGCCTTTAAAGCCGGAAGTGAGCCGGCTTTCGGGCAGATATACCGGCGTGAGATCCAGGCCCTGATCCACTACGGGAAGAAGCTGACCTCCGATACCGTGCTTATCCAGGATGCCGTACAGGACCTTTTCCTGGAAGTCTGGAACAGCCGTTTGCGCCTGGCCGATACCGATAATATACGCTTTTACCTGCTAAGAGCCCTTAGGAACAAGCTGAGCAAAAATATACCGGGTACCGTTACTACAGAGCCGAAGGAAGAGGATATTTCAGAACCTTCCATCGAATTTGTCCTGTTAGAAAATGAAGATCGGGATTCCCGCCTGGCCCGGCTGGAAAAAGCGCTGCAAAAACTCTCCAAACGCCAGCAGGAGGCCATTAACCTGCGGTATTACCACGATCTTTCCAATGAAGAAGTAGCCCGGATCATGGGTGTGAACTACCAGTCGGCCTGTAAATTCATCTATTCCGGCCTGAAGATCCTGAAAGATTGTATCATTTTCCTGTTTTGTAACTTGTTTATAAACAGCATTTTGTGAATTCATTGTAAAATTTCTCTAAAAAAATGGATTAAAAGGAGAGTATTTCTCCATTTACTAATAAACCGTTGTAAAGAATGGATCCCTCGAAATATCACCTGTCTGACTTCCTGGAAGACGACTCTTTCCGAAAATGGGCCCTGGAGGTGCCTTCGGCAGAGTATGATCAGTGGCAAAAGCATTTTGCCGCATCTCCGGGTATGCAAAAGAATATGCTGGAGGCCCGGCAGCTTATCCGGGACCTGAAGGATGCGCAGGCGATACCGGCAGATAAAGAGCTGGAAGAAAAAATATGGCGGTCTGTTCAGCCGCGGAAAGCCCGGATCAGTATCCTGACCGTCTTTAAAGTGGCGGCATCTGTGACGATATTGGCAGGTTTGTTTGGGTATTATTGGTATACAAAATCGCCTTTTGGCCCGAACGTTTCGCTGCTTGCCGTTGAAATTGTGCAAAGCAATGATTCTCAGCAAACCCGGACGGTGGCGTTAGAAGACGGTACACAGGTGCAATTGTCGCCGGGAAGCAGTATTCATTACGGGGAGACCTTTAACCGGTCAGACCGCAGGGTCGTCCTGGAGGGAGAGGCCTTTTTTGATGTGGCCAGAAACCCGGAGAAGCCCTTCCTGGTGATTGCTAACGGACTGGTCACCCGGGTGCTCGGTACCAGCTTTACCGTATCTTCCAATGAGCGGGAAGTGAGCGTTTCCGTAAAAACGGGCAGGGTAGAGGTGATATCCCAGGAAAATTATGAACGCCTGAAAGATGCCGATAAGCGGCAGTCGGCCACCATGGTGCTTAAGCCGAACCAGATGGCTGTATTTTCAAAAAAAGAGGCCAGTCTCACCCGGGCGCTGGTAGCAGAACCGCTGATTGTGAACCCGTCTGCCCGGCCGGCTACGCTGAGCTTTGACAATACCCCTGCCACTGAGGTTTTTGACCGGCTGGCTGACGCGTACAACATCGAGATCATTTATGACCCCGATACGTTCAGCCAGTGCCGGCTGACCGTAAGCCTCGAAGACGATCAGCTGTTTGAAAAGCTGGATGTGATCTGCAGGACATTTAATGCAGAATACCGGCTTTCTGACGCCAAAATACTTATTGAAGGAAAAGGATGTAAATTTTAATTATTTGCCTATGATCAGAACCGTCAATTAAAAAGCCGGATATGCTGCAACATAACCGGCTTAAGAAGTGCCCTTGATCCTGTCTCTGCAAAGAAGGCAAGGGCGAGCATGTCAACCCTAATTTTTAACAAAACTCAGTCAAAACTATGGAAAAAAATCGACAATTCGTCAAAGTCGCCCTGACTATTATGAAAATTACTTTCCCTCCTTTATTTATTCTTTTGGTGTCATTTGGTTTGACCATGGCCGGTGAAAGCAAAGGACAGGAAATGCTGGAAAAACGCCTTACGGTTGAGGCGGCCAATATTGAGCTTAAGCAACTGCTGCACAAGATTGAAAAACAGGCTGATGTGAGATTCAGCTTCATGTCTCACCAGGTGCCGGCAGATGAAAAAATAACGTTTCATGCTGAAAATGAAACGCTGGGAAGCATCCTGAGCGAGGTTTTGTTTCCCCTGAATTTACGTTACGAGGTGGCCGGAAAGTACATTGTGCTGAAAAGAGATCTCAATACCATAGATATCCGGCAGACCAGGGTGGCGCTTCAGCAATATACGGTGAGCGGTAAGGTGACCGATAACCGGGGTGAAGCGCTGGTAGGAACTACCGTTACCCTTAGCTATATGAAGAAGAGCCTGATGGTGGGTAACGACGGCAGCTTCAGCTTCCCTAACGTACCCAACGGTAATTATACCTTAACTTTTACAAGTGTAGGATACAAAGAAATCAAAAGAGAAGTAGCTGTTAACGGTAGCGATGTTTCGGTGAATGTTTCCCTGCAGGAAGATAACCTGCAGCTTGATCAGCTGATTGTTACTTCCAGCGGTTCAGCCAAGAAGAAGATCGAGTCGAGCGTAGCCATTACTACGGTGAGCTCCAAGCAGCTGGAGCAAAGACCCCCGCTGAACAGCACCGATATGCTGAAAGCTGTGCCCGGCCTTTCAGTAGAAAGTAGTGGTGGTGACGGCCCGGGAAGTGTACGGGTGAGAGGGCTTGCCAGTGGTGGAGGTTATGTTTTCCTGGGTGTAATGGAAGACGGCCTGCCTGTTCTGCCTACGGGCTACAGCACCAACCCCTCAGCAGACCAGTATTACAAAGTAGATCTGACGGTGAAGACCGTAGAAGCGGTTCGGGGTGGAAACGCCGCCATCATTATGGCCAATACGCCCGGAGCCCTGATCAATATCCTGTCGCAGACCGGCGGAGATAAATTCTCGGGCAAAGCCAAGTATACAAGAGGATTAACGCAGAATGCCAACCGTTTTGACCTGAACCTGGGTGGTCCGCTGAGTGAAAAGCTGAGATACAATATAGGCGGCTTTTACCGGGTAGATGACGGTGCCCGGCCCCCTTCGTTCAGGGCCAATGAAGGCGGTCAGCTCAAAGCTAACCTGACATACTTATACAAGAACAAGTCGCACATTCGGTTGTACGGTAAATACCTGAACGATAAGACAACCTGGCTGGTTCCTTCGTATTATGCCTACGACGGCAGCGGACAAGGCCTTGCCTTACCTGATTTTGACCTGCTGAAAGAAATACTGGTTCCCAGGGATACGAAATTTACCCTTACCAGCCCCGATGGCAGTGTCAGGAACTATGATTTTGCTGACGGAGTCAGAATGAACCTGTTTTCTGCAGGAGCAGAGATAAAACATACGACAGACGGAGAGTGGAATATTAAAAACAGCATACGGTACCAGAAAGCAAAAGGAGGGTTTACAGGATCAGTGGTTACGGCAGCTACGGCGTATAACCCTGCAGTAAGCTATTATTATCTTGACGGGCAGCAACTGGTAAACCCCTCGGGTTTTTATACAGGACAGTCACTCATAGGTTCAGATACCAAAGACTGGCAACTGGCGGATAATTTTGACGTGACAAAACAATTGGGAAAACACTTTATCTCGTTTGGCCTGGGTTTGCACCTCTATAATTCGCATGCTTATACGCTGGCAGGGACTTTCTATACCGAAATTAAGAACCAGCCCCGTATTTTACGGATTGCCAATAATGCAGGCAACGGCTTCTCAGGGGTAAATATTTCCAATTATGTGGACGGGCTCACCGCTATCAAATCAGCCAGTTTGGCCGATGAGATCAACTTCGGTAACCTGACGCTGGACCTGGGCGTAAGGGTGGATAATTTCAGAGTAAAAGGAGACCGCCTGAAGAACACGGCCCCCTTCACCAATACTACCGCCTACGATGAAAAGAATACATATATGAGCGCTTCAGCCGGTGTGAACTATAAGATCAACCGGGAGAATGCTCTTTTTGCCCGGGCTACCCGTACCTATAGTGCCATCAATATTGCCAATTATTCGGCCTTTAATTTTGATCCGTCAAGCTTTAAAGACCGGCATATATTTATGGCGGAAGCCGGTTATAAAGCCAACCTGGAGAAATTCTCTCTGTTCAGCTCCCTGATTTATGCCAGTCTGAACAATATCTCGTACTCCATGTCTATTCCGAATAAGACGGGTAGCTTCCTCAGCGTTCCTACTTTTGCTTCCAGCCGGAATATCAGCGCAGAGATCGAAGCCATTTACAGCCCGGTTAAAAACCTGGATTTCCGGCTTACTACTACCATCCAGGATAGCAAGTTTACCGATTATGGGGTGATTGCTCCGGATAACGCCCGCGATGACCTGGCCGGTAAGCCGTATATCTGGACCGGTAACCGGGCAGAGCGGATTCCGAACTATATGGCAGAACTCTCTATGGCCTATACGTATAAGATATTTGACCTTTTTGTAGGCTACCGCCAGATTGGTAAACGGTGGACGTCTCCCAGTAACGTATACCGCCTGAACGGGTATAATGAAATTTCAGCCGGGTTAGACATCCATATTCTTAAGAACCTGGGATTACGCGTATGGGGAGATAACCTGGGCAACAGCCGGGGTCTGACAGAAGGGAACATTCGTGGAGATCAGTTCCTGGCCAACGGCAATTTTGAAAAAGGCTCCCTGCAGATCGGGCGGATCATTCTTCCCCGAAGCTTCTGGAGCTCACTTACTTTCTCCTTCTGATATATAAAAACCTGTCGGTCGGCATTGCCGGGTTGCGGAGCCCGTGCAGGCCGGCCTGACGGTTTTTCTTAAACCTTATTTTTATGATGAGAGCCATTTTATGGGCCCTTTTGCTGGCTGTGGGTACAGCACAGGCACAGGAGCGCCCCAAGCTTGTGGTAGGAGTAATTGTTGACCAGATGCGGGCCGATTATTTTTACCGGTACTACGATCAATATTCAGAGGGCGGATTCAAACGCCTGCTCCGGGAAGGGTACAACTGCCGGAACCATCATTACCACTATGCGCTTACCGTAACGGCGGCCGGGCATGCATCGGTCTATACCGGCTCGTCGCCGTCCATCCACGGAATTATCGGAAACGACTGGTACGACCCCCGCGCTAACCGCCGGGTATATTGCGTGGGCGACAGCACCGTGGAAACCGTAGGAAGCACGAATCCTGTTGTCGGGAAAATGTCGCCCCGGAATCTCCAGGTGAGCACCATCACCGACCAGCTGAGGGTCACCACCCAGTTCCGGTCAAAAGTGATCGGCATTGCGCTCAAAGACCGGGGCGCCATCCTGCCGGCGGGGCACGCGGCCAATGCAGCTTACTGGTTCGACACCAAAACGGGCAACTGGGTAAGCAGTACTTACTACCAGCAGGAGCTACCCTCTTGGGTACAGGCCTACAATAACCGGAAAAGGCCCTCGGAGCTGCTGCTGAAAAAATGGGAAACCCTGCTGCCGGCAGACCGGTATACGGCCAGCACGGCCGATGACCAACCCTATGAAATGAAGTTTACCCACGAGAAGAAGTCGGCGTTTCCTTACGACCTGGCCGGTACTCCCGGAGACGCTTTCAGCCAGCTGGCCTTTACGCCCCACGGCAATACCCTGACCAAAGAGATGGCCCTGGAAGCCCTGAAGCACGAAAACCTGGGAAAAGGACCGGCTACCGATTTCCTGGCCATCAGCTTTTCTTCGCCCGATTATGCCGGTCATGGCTTCGGGCCTAATTCGGTAGAAGTGCAGGACGTTTACCTGCGCCTCGACAAAGACATAGCGGAGATCCTGGGCCGCCTCGATGAAAGCGTGGGGAAAGGAAATTACCTCTTCTTTATTTCAGCCGATCACGGTGTTATGGATACGCCCGAGTTCTGGACCGGCCATCACCTGCCCGCCGGCCGTATCGATTACGTAAGCATGAATACGCAGCTGAAAAGTATGCTGAAGGAGCGTTTCGGTGACGAAAACCTGCTCAAAGCTTCAGAAAACTTCCAGCTGTACCTGGATGCCGACCGTATAGAAAGTAAGAAGATCGATGAAGCGGAGCTGTTCAAAGCAATACGCAAAGTGCTGCTGTCGTTTGATGGAGTGAAAGAGGTAATTGACCTGAAAAACGTCAGTAAAGCACCTTTAAACGCCAGCCTGATTGACCTTTACCGGAATGTTTACCACTCCAAAAGATCGGGAGACATCCAGATCGTACCGGAGCCGGGATGGATCGCCGGGCCTATTGCGGCCAATCACGGCACCCCTTATGCCTATGACACGCACATCCCGCTTTTGTTCTTCGGCTGGAAGATCAAACCCGGTGAAACTTACCGCAAAACCAGCGTAGCAGATACGGCGCCCACTTTAGCCGCTCTCCTGAGCATTCTGGAGCCCAGTGGGAATGTGGGTGCGGTGATTGAGGAGCTGTTCCGGTAAAGCTTCCTGGAAATGCAGGTTCAGGGTGGCAGCCTATGTCACCCTGAACCCTTTGTTTGCCGGGTTCCGCACCGGTTTGTAAAGCCGGTTTGCTCCAGGCTTACTGTCTGCCGAGAAGCCCCTCCAATTGCTCAGTGAGCTGTTTTTCGATATCTGCAGAATACCCGCCGGCATAATAGGCGATCTTGCCGTTTGGATCAATAATATAAAAATTGGGGTATCCTTCAGAATGATATTTCTGAGCCAGGCTGTCGCCGTTAAGAACGGCACTGACATAATCCATCCGGAAGGTTTCGAGCATGTGCCGTACCTTATCTTCCGGGCTGGATGTATCGTCGTAGATGCTAATGATCTTCAGATTCTTATCCCTGAATTTTTCTTCGATCCGCCTCAGACCTCCCATTGAGCTGTAGGCATGAGGACATACCACCGAAGTGAAATTCAGAAGAACTACACGATTCCGGAAGTCATCGAGCCGGAGCTCTTCTCCGCTGATGGCCTTCAGCGCAAAGTCAGGTGCAGGGGTGCCCGCCTTCAGCGGAACAAGCACCGGCTTCCCGGTAACGGGCTTGGTATTCATATCCTGGTAATGCCCGGGTATCTGTATGGAGCTAAGGGCAGGAAAATCAGCAGGGTTTAAGTCATAATTCTGATAAGAATACACCGAAGTGACCCTTGAGGGAAGCTCATTGTACATCAGTTGCATATCACTGATGATCTGTGCAGGCAAAAGGCTGGCCTTATCGATGTAAATATCATGGCGGTTATAGGTGAGGTAGTCGCCGATCAGGGAGTCTTTTTTCTGGGAATAACGAAGGTGATAGCTCTCCTTTCCGTCTATCAGCGTATCCGGAAAGTTCTTGAGCCGGTCGGGATAGGAGAGGAACTTTTCAAACTGCCCTGCCCAGTATTGGGTTAATGACCGGATATATTGATTTCCTCTTGGTTTTTCGGTCTTGTATGTACTGTCTTTCGGGTACAGCACCGTCAGCTGATCTCCGGCGTACAGGGAAGTGGAAGACCGTTCTTTCATCATGAAATACGACCCGGTGAACGGGTCATTCCGTACCACCTGCTCATTATTGCGGAGCGTATCGGTCTCCTGGTTTTCAAAGATCAGGTGCCGGGTGATGACAGAATAGCTCAGGCGGTCGAGGCTACGGAGCTTGCCGGCCGACATCTGTAACGGGTTTTGAGCAATTGCCTGACCCAGGGGTAAACATAAAATGAGGAAAAAGAAGGATTTCATAGAATTTTATCACTAAGTTTTTAGTAGTTCCTTCAAATTAACGTGAATATATTTTAAAAGGTATATGAAAATATCTTTATCTTCGTACCACAACTTAAATACAGAAATATGAAAAGGAATTTATTGGCCGTTCTGATTCTGACGGCATTTTTTTCAGTGAAAGCCTGGGCTCAGCAGCCGGCACCCGTTTCCAAAGAAGAAAAGGAAATCGCCAAGCTTCAGTTGAAGCTGACCGAAGACCGGGACAAGCTTTCCAAACTGTACCAGGACAAGGACAAGCAGGAAGCTGCCCGCGACAAAAAGCAGACCGATGCCCTCTCGGCAGCGGACAAAAACGCTGAAATGGCCAAGAAGCTGAGCAATGATTCAGGTAACAAAAGCAAGGCTAAAAAAGCGAAGAAAAGTGCTAAAAAAGCGGAATCCAAAGCCAAATCGGCCCGGAAAGCAGATTCCCGCGTGAAGCAAACCGAGAAAAAGATCAGGAAGCTGGAAAAGAGCATTCCGAAAGACGAAGCTAGGCTGAAAAAGCTGCAGGCGAAAGTTGGTTAATGGAGTAACTTCACCTGGTTCCCGACTACGCTCGGTTCTCGACTACGCTCGAGGTGACAAGTAGCAGCCGCCCCCTGTCAGCTCGAGCGTAGTCGGGAACCGAGCGCGAAGTCTAGAACCAACTATCTTACGCAGGTACCTTCCTCGCCTTTTCCCTCTCCCAGATGCGGTGTTGCTTCATAGCGCCGGTAAAGTCTTTTACGAGATCATCCGCACTTTCAAAAATTACTCCCTTATCTTTTTTAATAAACGATTTTTGCGCCAGCATCTCGGCTCCTTTGGCAAATGCAAGCGCTTTGCAGTGCCGGTAGCCTTCGTTGATAAACTGCAGGTAATCGGGATTGGCCTCCAGCTTTTTCACCGAGTCACCGTCAGGCGTATAAAAAGCGTCGTAGCATACCGATGCTTCGGTGAGGTACGAATGGGCCACCTCCGTTTCTCCGCCTTCCCTGTATTTTATTTTGCCCACATGTGACGCGATCAGCACGGCCCGGGCACCCTCCTGCTCCAGCTGATTTTTCAGGAGGTCAACAGACGCTTTGCTCACGCCGTCGTCTACCAGGAAGGCCACTTTCCGGGTTTGGATCGTGCCTCCTCCCGGTTTTACCTTCATGCTCAGCGCCGCTGATTTTTCTACTTCAGGCCTGGGCGCCGGGATGGGGTAATCGGGGTGGTTATTCCGGGCAAATTTCAGCGTGAGGGCATCCAGCTCCCGGGGCGGAACCAGCCCCAGGTTATCCCCGACCTTTTGGGCCAGGCGCGGGTCTATCTGGTTCAGTATGGCCAGCTCGCGCCTGCGGATGTCAGCATTTCCTACTTTTGACAGCTCAAAACTCAGCGCGCTGATGATGTGCTCCTGCTCTTCCAGGCTTTGCGAGTTAAAGAACAGCCGGGCCTGGGTGAAATGGTCGGCAAAAGAAACGGAGCGGGCCCTTACTTTTTGCCCGTTTACAGGCTGGCGGTGCGACTGGAAGCCCGTTTCACCGTTCAGCATGGCATGGTAAGGGCACCCGCCGGCTTTGCTGTTCGGAAAATAGCTGACGCCGCCTTTCGGGATATCCGTACGCGCAAAACCGTCTTTCTGGTTGTTGTGCTTGCCGTTTACCGGGCGGTTAATGGGCAGCTCGTGGAAATTAGGACCGCCCAGCCGGTAATTCTGCGTGTCCATGTAAGAGAAAATCCGGCCCTGCAGCAGCGGGTCGTCTGATAAATCAATGCCGGGCACCACCCTGCCCGGGTCAAAGGCGGCCTGCTCGGTTTCGGCAAAGAAGTTATCCGGGTTACGGTTCAGCGTCATGGTTCCGATGATTTGTACCGGCACCAGCTCTTCGGGCACGATCTTGGTGGCGTCGAGGATATCGAACGAAAATTTCATTTCGTCTTCTTCCGGTATAAGCTGCACGCCCAGGTCCCACTGGGGGAAATCACCGCTTTCAATGGCTTCCCACAGATCTTTGCGGTGAAAATCGGAGTCAAAGCCGGAGATCTTCTGTGCTTCGTTCCAGGCTACCGAATGCACTCCCAGGCGCGGTTTCCAGTGGAATTTCACAAAAGTGCCTTTCCCTTTCCCATTGACCAATTTAAAGGTATGTACACCGAAACCTTCCATCATTCTCAGGCTCCTCGGAATGGCCCGGTCAGACATCACCCACATGGTCATGTGCGCGGCTTCGGGCATCAATGAAATAAAATCCCAGAAAGTATCGTGTGCCGATGCCGCCTGGGGCATTTCCCTATCGGGCTCGGGTTTTACGGCGTGTACGAGGTCAGGGAAATTCATAGCATCCTGGATGAAAAACACCGGGATGTTGTTGCCCACCAGGTCATAATTGCCTTCTTCAGTATAAAATTTCACCGAAAAGCCGCGAACATCCCGGGCCAGGTCGGTAGAGCCTTTAAAGCCCGCTACGGTAGAAAACCGGGTGAATACCGGTGTAACGGTGCCTTTTTTCAGGAAGGCCGCCGTAGTGTATGCCGACAGGTCAGCCGTGGCTTCGAATATGCCGTGCGCGCCGGAGCCCCGGGCATGTACCACTCTTTCCGGGATACGCTCCCGGTCAAAATGCATCAGCTTGTCAAAGAAAATATGGTCCTGCTGAAGCGAAGGCCCGCGTTCGCCGGCTTTCAGTGTATTGTTGTTGTCGTACACCGGTACGCCGTCATTGGTGGTCATTACCCGGCCGTTGTTGTCTACCCGGTTTTGGTTGAAGTGATCTTCTTTCTGATTTTTCATAACTGTTTTTGCTTTTAAAGGGGAAATACTGCCAATAGAATATTCATCACAGGCTTGCAGCGATGTGTAGAGGCCTGCATACAAACAGGTTGTATAACGAACCCGGGGCGGTTCGTTCGAGGTGGGTCGTACTACAGGTTCAGCCTGCCTTCCCTGCCAATGTCCAGCTGCTGCCCGGAAATGGCGCTGGCCGCTACTTTCAGCAAGGTAACCAGCTTATTCGACTTGTTGTCCCAGTAATGCGCTTCATCGGGTGTTACTTTGAGTATACGGATACGCGGATCTTCTTTCCCTTTCTCAAACCAGGCTTCGATCATCTTATTCCAGTACTTGTCTACCCGGGCGGGGTCGCGCGAGATTTCTGCCGTTCCGTTGATGCTTAAAAAAGTATAGTCGCCCGTGTGCGCATAAAGAAGGCTTACTTTGTTGTTGGTGCTGAGGTTCCGGTGGGTTTCGCTCTCTGAAGAAAAAAGGAACCAGATATTGCCTTCTTCGTCTGCTTCCTGCCGGCTCATAGGCACGGCATGGGGGTAGTCGCTGTCTTTGGGGAAAGTGCACATCATTCCAATGTCAATCTTATCCACCATTTCTTTCAGCTTGTCTGCTGCTTCCTGTCTGTGCAAATTTTCTGTACTCATCGTGCTTGTGTTTTAGTGTTGAAATTGAATCTGGTAACCAAATATAGGATTTTTCTTTTGAAAAACATAATCATGCGGGTATTATTATCGGTACTATACCGGATAACGTTACGCAGAAAGAACGCAAGGCCGGAACGGCAGATCAGCGGGGCAGGGGGTAGATGTCGTTGACCACGGCGTAAATGACCAGCCCGGCAATGTTCCGGACTCCCGTTTTTTCCAGGATCCTCTGCCGGTGGCTTTCCACGGTGCGGTGACTCAGACTCAGCTTTTCCCCGATCTCCTGGTTGGAGTATTGTTCGCATATCAGCCTTACAATTTCTTTCTCCCGGTCAGAAAGCTCGTCGTGCAGGTTAAAGAGGGTTTTCTTGCGCGGCGGGTTGTTCATATAAGACATCAGCATCTGCTGGTCAGTGGTATTAAAGAAAATGCCGTGGCTGTGCACTTTATGAATGGCCTCAATGAAGCTGTTGCGGTCGGAGTTTTTCGGCAGGAAAGCCGATATCCCCAGCTTGATCATATAGCCGAATACGCTGCTTTTGTAGTGAGAGGAAAGGATCATGATCTTCAGGTCCGGGAAATCTTTCCGGAGGATTTCCACGAGCTCAAAGCCGTTCATAGGCTGCATCTGCACATCAATCAGGGCAATGTGCGGAAAGTCTTCCGGACCCAGGCTGCCGAGCGTTGAAAGGAAGGCCGGGCCGTCGCAGGAGGTAAAGCTGACCCGGATGCTTTCATCCGCCGATAAAAGCAGCCGGATGCCTTCGGTGATCAGCTGCTCGTCGTCAATTATGGCTATTCGGATAGGTAGGTTCATGCTCCATCGGTATTTTAATGATCAGCCGGCTGCCCTGTCCCACTACATTTTTCCATTTATAGAGTGCGTTCATTGACTCTATCCGGGCTTCAATATTTTTCAGGCCCATCCCTCTCCGGGTGGTGGCATAATCAAAACTGTGACCGTTATCCGAGAGTACCATCAACAGGTTTTTCGGGTTATCACTGATCCATATATGGATTTCCGTGGCGTCTGAATGCTTAACCACATTGGTGGTGAACTCCTGAATGATCCGGTACAGCTGTACTTCTTTAAAAACACTTTTTCGGGTATAATGGTTTGCCAGGTGAAGTGAAACCGTGATTTTTTGCGATAAAAGAGCGATCAGCTCATCAATATACAGGATCAGCCCGAGGTTCTCCAGGTTAACCGGGTACAACGAATGCGAGATGCTCCTGACCGTTCCGATCATTTCTGATACGTACCCGGAAACATCCGGGGTGCCGGCAGTGCCTGAGTTGTTGAGCAGGAGGGAAAGAATATTCAGGCGGTTGCCCATGTCGTCGTGCAGGGCCACCGCAATTCGCTTCCGTTCTTCTTCCTGGGCTTCCACCACCGAATGCAGGAGCTTTTTCTGGTATTCGGTTTCGGCCACCTTCAGCTGGTATTGCTGCTGCATGATGTTTTTCCGGTATTTCATGTAAAACAGCAGGATGGCCGAACAGAACAGGAAAGACGTGCCCATACCGGCAACGATATACCAATAATCAACGTCCATTTTGCAGGTTTTTAAGTGAATAAAAAGCAATGGCAAAAAAGATGTACATCAGCAGGTTCAGCGAGGCATGAATGTTCCAGAAGAGGTCGGCCACGCTTTTCGGTACCTTGATCAGCATATCAGATAAGCCGAAAAGGGCGGAAGAAGTGCTGTAATAGAACAGCAGCCCGGCCAGGGTTAAAAACTGGAAACGCGACAAATTGGAAACCGTGGAACCCAGGTCTTTCATCAGGTAATAAAGGCAGATCACCGAAATGATCAGGCTGTCGAGAAAGCGGGGTATTTTGTTGAACACAAATAAGCTTTCCTTAATAAAGGCATACCACAGCGATAAAGCAAAAAAGCCGGCAATGAGGGCATTGAACAGTAACCTGTGCCGGCGATCTTTACTGAAGCTCTTCAGGAAAAGGCACACAATGGTGAACTCCAGCACGGTATACAAGTGGAGATAAGGAAGGTTATTGCTGCCGGCCGTGAGCTTGGCTATGATATTGAAAGTGAAAGAGAGGCCCAGGTATAAAAAGAGTATCCGGGCCTGCTCATTCCAGTATTTCAGCCTGATCAAACTCACAATGATGGGCAGAAGACCCATAGCCGGAACAATAACTGTATGGTACATTCTGCTCATACTGCGGGCATTTTATACGTTTTGAGAAGAATAAAGTACACTGTCTGTATCACATTGGGTAGGACAGGGGGTGGTAAAATCAAAGATCACCGAACGGTGGGCTTCCGCGGTACCGTCTTTTATCTGCAGCAGGTCGTTCCCGTATTGAACGTCGCCCCGGGTAGGAGACGGGTCGATTTCTTTCCCGCCCACCACCGGTACCAGGATAATATGGATATCACTCAGCTGTTTGGGATCCTGAGAGTCTTTGACCAGGTAGGCCCGTACCGAATTGATCTTTTCCGAATGGTCTGCATTGAAGCTTTTGGCTACTTCCAGCAGCTGTTCCAGGTCTTCAATGGGGATCCGGAAACCGCGGAAGACTTCCTGTCCGTCGGGATCAATTTTTTTGTTGATTTTCACAGAATCATTGTAAATGTCTGCGTAAAATAAACGCCAGTTGGTAGTGAGCTGAATGGCCAGTTCAACGGGGATGGTGGGTAACTTTTCCATGTCAGATGATTTAAGGTGACAAGATTTACGATATCCCTGCAAAACTGGAAAATTTTTGTTATTAAATAAAGCCTTACAGAACGAATATTCACGGGGGCTTTTCAGGTGCGGAGAAACGTAGAAATACGTAATGTAAAATCACGTATTTCTACGCTATCATCGCACCGGTGTATTGCTTTATTTTGCATTGCTGACGCTTAATACAAAATACGCATGGTTTGCATTCAGGGTTTTAACCAATTATCTTACATAAAAGAGGAAACATCGGTTTGGCAGGATGCGATTTGCAACGGCTGTTTATCGGCTGTGCCTGTGTCTTTTGCGGGGGCCTACCTGCATTATGCCGACTTCCGGGTATTTTTCAGGATGATGAGCGAGTCCGGCCAGATGGGCCGGGGTACAGCTACAGGGCTTGAGCCGGGCCTGAAGGGTTTCAGCACTATCCTGCCCCGTTACGGGCTTGAATGGGACGGTGAAGAATACGGCCCGCTGACTTTCCTGCGCACCTTTCACCGCCAGGCTTTTGTACTCTGCGGGTTTTACCTGAAAAACAGTAACAGCGGCCAGGCCATCGCCTTTTTTGCCGATCCCCAACCCGCTTCTGAATCCACGTATCTCTTTGACCCTGACCATGGCCTGTTCCGGGGCGATTCAAGGTATTCTTTTGACGAGCAGCTCGAAAATTACCTGCTTAACCAATACCCTGATATCGACTCCGGGCGGGTTTCTTTCCGGAACGTGCGTTGCACACTTGCGTAGGTTCCGGAAAGAAACCCGCCGGCCTTCTGTAACCTTCAGGACCGGATCAGGATAAATGTGCCGGCAATGATCAGAAGAGCGCCTATGGCCGTCCGCAGGCTCAGGGTTTCGTTCAGGAATACGACGGCCAGGACAATGGTCAGCGCCACACTCAGCTTATCTACGGCCGCTACCTGCGAAACATTTCCCACCTGCAGGGCCTTGAAATAAAACAGCCACGAGAGGCCCGTTGCCAGGCCGGAAATGACCAGGAAGAAAACGGCGTTTTTAGGAAGGGCAGACAGCTCCTTCTGTTCCCCCTTAAACCATACGATGCCCCAGACCAGCACCAGGATAACCAGGGTTCTTATGCCCGTGGCCAGGTTAGAGCTGATACCCGCCACGCCCAAACGGGCAAATATGGCCGTGAGCGAAGCGAAAAAGGCCGATAACAGGGCGTAGAACCACCACATGGATTTTTGAGTTTAGTGAAAATGGACAAGAATACGACGCAATTCTGGAGGAATTTTGTATTTCAGACAAAGATAAATAAATGCCGGTACTTCCCGGAACAGGCATCGGAAGCTTTGTATCTTTCGCCTATGAAAATACTGATCATCGAAGATGAGAAAGACCTGCTCGACAGCATGTCGGCCTATCTTTCGGCCGAAGGCTACCGGTGTGAGCATGCCCCTGATTTTCATTCCGCTCCCGGTCTGCCGGGAAGATGTTGGGCTCAGGGTAGAGGTTTTGCACTGTAAATGCATTGATCTGGTTGCGGTAAATGTTGGTGCTGAGGGTATACGCATAGAGGCCTGATACCTTTTGGTTCCAGAGGGCGTCGAGGCCGGTATTGTAGCTTTTTCCGGCATTCTGGAAGACGGCATACACAAGGCGGCGTCCCGGAACAACCGCCGAGATACGGGTAATGGTGCCGTCAGCCTGGCGGTGGTATACGGCAGAATACAGGTAGCCGCTGTTCCAGCTGTACCGGTGCCCGAGCTCTGCTGAATTGGTGAACTGGGGCCTCAGGGCGGGGTTGCCCACTTTGATGATTTCAGCGTCATCGTATTTGGGGAATATCCGGATGTCTACTTTATAGCTGACCTCTTCTGCGCTGCCCGTGATCACCATGGCCGCCAGAGCAGTGGTGCTTTCTTCCATTTCCAGGGCGGGAATATCGAGGAATGCCGAAAGGCTCCCAACAAACAGGTGCTGTGACCGGGTCTCGTACCCGGTAAAAGAAGCCTGCAGGCTGTAGTTTCCCGGTGAAATATTGGCCAGGGTGAATCTCCCCTCATCGTTGGTTACCGTGCCTGCCACAAATACGCTGTCTTTGGCGGTTTTGAGCACGATATTGGCATAGGGTACCACCGATTTGTCAGCATGGGCCCTGACGGTCCCGGATACGATAACCGACTTCACCTGGCCGGATAAAGAAAGAGAAGAAAGCACCCGGAATATAAAGCAATAAGCCGGTTTCATGAATATATTTTTTGGGCGAAATACGGAGGCAATTCTGAAGGAATTCTGAAAAAACGGTATATTTAAGGTAAAATCAAACTAATCCATATATGAAAAGAGAACTTGTATCGAGACTACACAGCGACTTCGAATTGGCCGTAAATACGCTGGAAGAGACAGAATTTTGGTTTGCCCGCGACCTGCAGGTATTGTTGGGCTATACCCAATGGCGGAATTTTTTATTGGTGGTGAAACCACCCTGGGAATGAAAACCAAATTAGGCGTTCCTGATAACCGGCCGCTTGCTGATTTTCTTCCTACCATAACGATTAAGGCAAAAGACTTTGCAAACGAACTGACAAATGTTAATATTCGTAAGAATGAGCTGAAAACGGAGTCGGGTATTACCCGCGAACATGTCAAGAATAACAAAGATGTGAGAGGCCTTTTGCTGAAAAGTGGTATTAAACCGGAAAACCTTCCGGCAGAGGAAGACATTAAAAAGGTAGAACGGAAGGTAAAAGCAGAAGATAAAAAACTGCTTAAAGATGCTAAGAAACTCAATACAAAGTAAAGGGAAAAGGAGCCTGTTTTTAAAAGAAAGGGTCTCCTGGGACCTTTCTGATCATTTTGCTGACGTCAGCAAAATGATCAATCCGGGCTCAGAAGTGATTCCTGACCATTTTGCTGACGTCAGCAAAATGGTTCATCTTTACTTTTTAATGACTTTTCCGGCATCTGTAATTAAAATGTACCGGTATTCGGGAAATTGTTTCAGAAGCTTAATGCCCTCTTTTTTGCCCATAACCATGACCGACGTACTCATGGCGTTGGCAAATTCGGCTGTGGGGCCGGTAACGGTTACGCTGGTGAGCCCGGTAGAGGGGTAGCCGGTTTTGGGGTTAATAATGTGCGAGCATCGTTTCCCGTTGATCTCGGCATATTTTTCGTAATTGCCCGAGGTGGCCACAGAAGCCTCTTTTATCCTGAATACTTTCTGGATCTTCCGGGGCTTAAAAGGATTCCACACGCCTATTTTCCATGCCTTGCTGCCGGGCGGAGTACCCCAGGCAGAGAGATCGCCGGAAGCATTAACAATACCCCCCTGCACGCCCAGAGATTGCATCAGCTCCCGCCCCTTATCGGCGGCATAGCCTTTCCCGATAGAGCCGAAGCCGATTTTCATGCCTTCCTGTTCCAGGTAAATGGTGGAGGCGGCACTGTCGAGCCGGATATGCCCGTAGCCTACTTTTTCAACCGATTTGCGGATGACTTCTTCTTCCGGCATTTCGGTGAGGGTGCCGTCAAAACGCCATATCCGGTCCATAGCGGCAATGCTGATATCAAATGCACCCCCGGAAAGCTCCGAATACCGGATGGCCCGGCGGGTCAGCTCATATACTTCGCGGTCTACTTTTACAGGTTTTATTCCTGCATTCCGGTTGACCTCCGACACCTGTGTCCCCGGCCTCCATTCAGAGATCAGGTTTTCAATGCGGTCGATTTCCGCAATTACCTGTTGAAAGCGGTGTTGCGCAAGCATGGAGTCTTTTTCTACCACCGTCAGGTCAAAAACAGAACCCATCAGCACTGTTTGCTTTTTGAATACCTGTTGTGAAAACCCGCAGCTTAGTCCCGAGAGAAAGAAAAAGACGCTTAGATAAACGCGCATAAAGCTTACTATTTGAGGGTATCGTTTCATGAGCCAAAATTAACCTTTAGGAATCCTGCATAATAACTTTACACGCTTTTATGAAGAATACGGGAAACACTATTCAATAGCAATCGCTCAAAACCTGGCCCTGTTCTTTGTAGAAGTGTAACCCGCGGCCGTTTTTCTCCATGCAGAGGGTATTCAGCACGGCTTCCACATCTTTCTGCATGGCCAGTGAGCCGCAGATCATGATGGTACCTTTGTTTTTCAGCAGGCCGGCAAAGAAAGCCGCATCCCGGCAGATCAGGTCCATGACATAGCAGGCATTCTCTTCCCGTGAAAAGGCAGTTTCAAACCGCTGCAGTCTTCCGGCTGCAATTTCTTCATCTGCAAAAGAGCGGTACTGATGCGAAAGCGCGTTGTTGTGCCGGAATCCCGCGTACAGGCTCAGCAGTACCCGTTTCCTGTTTTCGGAGATCATGCCGAGAAAAGGCGCTATGCCGGTTCCGTTGGCAATCATCACTACCGCAGGCGCCTTTACCGGGAAATGAAAGCTTTTGTTGACTGCTATACGAGCAGCAACGCGGTTTCCTTCTTCAAGGGCATACAGGAATTCAGAACCCAGCCCGCCGGGGTGCAGCTTAACCATCAGCTGAATGTTCCCGTCTCTTTTCCCGATAGAATAGAGCCGCTCGCGGCCGTCATTGGCCGGGTACACAGCCAGCAGGTCTCCTGAACGGAACGGGTTGCGCCGCTCCGGCTGAAGCACGACCCGGAAGGTGGCATTGTCTTCTGTAACCTGTGTTTTTTCTATTACCTTAAATTTCTTTAAGCCGGTGACCCGCGTGGTGTACAGTGCCGGGGCAGTGGCCAGCGCACATTGGCTTTTTTCGCTCCAGGCTTTCACCCAGGCGGTCAGCTCTTCTGCCGAGCGGTCATTTACCGTATGCAGATCGAGATAACGCGAAGCCCAGGGCTGCCCGGCCAGCTCTTTGTCGATGTGCCGTGCATAAGCACAGAAATCAGGATATGCTTTCGAGCCGAAGCCCACCACCGAATAATTTACCTTTTGGCTGTGCGGAAATTTAGCGATCAGCTTTTCAAAATTACCGGCATTGGCCGGTGCAGTGCCCAGCCCGTAAGTAGAGCTGAAGATCAGGAAATGCCGGGCTTCCGGGAAATGGGTGAACCGGTTCATCTCGGTTAAAAACGATGTATACCCCAACGCCAGCAACTGCTGATGAACCTGGTGGGCAAAGGCCAGTGTGCTACCGTTTTCAGACCCGGCGAGCACCACATATTCTACCGTGTCAGCCGTATGCCTGTTCCGGATCTTCGTTTTGCTTCTCCGGAAGGTCATATCGAAGCCGGTATAAATAAAAAGCAGGATATTCAGCGAAGCAAAGGCCAGGATGATCGCCCAAACGCTGCTGTTTCTTCCTGTATGAAGATTGAGGCTGAGCTTTTCCAGCACCAGGCTGTAAGGATACCGGGTTTCCTGCACCACTTCGCCGGTGATCTGGTTAACCGCCAGCTCACGGTCTTTGAGTTTGACGATGTAAAATTCTTCGGGGTCATCCGGCATAAAGGGGAATTCTATCTTTTCCACTTCGGTTAAACGGGTGTTCCGGAAAACAGGAAAATCAGCTGGGGCTTTTGGGGCGGCTCCGGCCGTGGCGGTATGGCTGACGGGCCGGCTGTCTGCTTCGGTCAACCCCAGCCTGACCATGAAAAGATAAGTACCTGTGAGGGCCAGCATCAGCACGGGCACCAGGAACAACCGCCCGCTCACCACGTGAAAGTACTGGGAAAAGAAGTCTTTGTTGATGCGGGCAAAGAAATGGCGCAGCCCCTGCTGCCGTTTGGCGATCAGGACAATACCGGTAAGGGTGATCAAAAGAAGCAGGAACGAGATGAGGCCAATGATGATCCGGCCTGTTTCTTTCAGGAACAGCGAGCGGTGCAGGGCAATGTTCCACTGGATAAAATCACTCTGTGGCTTTACATCGCCTAAAATGGCCCCGTTTACCGGGTTAATGTAAGCGTTTACCGGGTTACCGTCCCGGTCTGTACCTTCAATAGATACAAACCGGTTGTGGTCTACGGTAAGGGTGGTGATCTCGGGGAAAATCCCGCTCAGCACCGGGAGGCTCTGAGCGAGGGTAACCGATCCGAGGTTATCTGCCCGGTAGGGCTGGGCTTTTTCATTGACGGCCCCCACGGCCAGGATAACCCCGGTAACGGAGAGGATCAGTAAAAACAGGGAGGAAACCACGGCAAGCGCCAGGTGGGCGTACCTCCATACGGATAAGGTCATTGAACTTTACTTAATTTCACAAAACGGATATACCCGGTGCCTTCGGCACGCTCAGCCAGGGCTTCGGGAGCTACGTCAATTTCCACATCCTTTACGTAATATTTTTGCTCTTCTACGGCCGACTCAAAACGCAGCTTATACCCTTTGTTCAGTTTCGAATCATCGATCTCCAGGGTACGCATGGCCCGGTCACCCCCGTTTACCGAGGCCCCGGTGATGGCATTCAGCTGGGTTTTGGCTTTGGTTTCAAATTTATGCCACTCTTTCAGGGTGTTGTGCCATTTTTTATCCGGCCCCAGCACAGAAAGGGTCTTTTCGTATCCTCCCTGCGGGTTAATCAGGGAGATCACCACGTAGGCGGGTTCGCCTTTGTAGCTGTTCATCTGGATCATGCATTTGTATCTGGCGGTCTGGGCCGATGCGCTCAGGGTGCCTATAAACAGGGCGAAAGCGAGTATTTTTTTCATAGGTATTTATTGGCTTTTAGCCATCAGCTGTTATAATTCCCATTGGGGGGCTGATAGCTGACAACTGATAGCTGATTGCGATTTAATTACTTCAAAAAATCAATAGATATATTACCGGTTTTCAGGAAATCATTTTCTTTGGCCAGGTCATAGGCCGTTTCGTCAAATTCCGTTTTCAGGTCTTTCCGGGCCCCCAGCTCAAGCAGGGCCTTCAGGATTTGGTCGTCTTTGGCAATCAGGGCTGCTTTGTGCAGGGCGGTCATTCCCTCTTTGTCCTGGGCGTTTACATTCACCCCCAGTTCAGCGGCCTTTTTGATTTGCGACAGGCTTTCCCTGGCTACTGCCTGGTGCAAAAGCGTGCTGCCGTTCGCCTGAGGGGCAGCTACATCCATGCCGTTATTTTTCAGCAGGGCCAGTTTTTCTTCGAAATCGTTGTTCGGCGGAGTGTTCGGCCGGGGCTCACGGTACGAGTTGAACCAGTAATACGCCAGGTTCTGACCGTCTTTGTTCAACACTTTTACATCGGCGCCGTTTTTAATGAGGTAGGCTGCAATTTCCGGTGAGCCGTTTCTGATGGCCCGGGTCAGGGCTGATTCCCCTGATTTATTGACAGCATTGATATTGTTCATTTTTGAAAGCAGGGTTTTCACCAGCTCCGTATCGGTTCCGCCTGCAGCCAGGATCAGGAGCGTATTGCCGTCGTTATCGGCCTTTTTCAGGTCGGTACCTTTCTCCATAAAGTAATGGATGATGGCTGTATTGGGGCGGCGAACCAGCAGGTGCAATACGGTGGCTCCGTCTTTGTTAACGGCTTTGGGGTTTAATTTGAAGGTATCTGCCAGGTATTGAAAAAAGTCAGGCCCGGTAGAAGGCGTTCTCGGGCTCATGGTAGCGAAGAAAAGAGCATTATCAGTGGGTTTGACGCCTCGCTGAACCAGCTTTTCGATAAGCGCCCTGTTGCCCGACCGGGCGGCATAATCGGTAACCGTAGCACCGTTATCGTCTTTATCTTTCAGGGAAAGCCCTTTGGATATAAAATACCCGGTAAGGGTAAGATCGGGATCGCCGGCTACAGCCAGCATCAACAGGGTAGCCCCGTTTTCATACCTTTGCTGCGGATCTACGCCGGCTTTAAAAAGGGCATCGTACACGGCCGTGTTCTTGTTGCCTGCCGAAGCTGCATAGGCTGCTATGGGCGTACCGTAGCTGTCGGCATAATGCACATCAGCCCCTTTTTCAATGAGGTAATTCACCAGGTCGGCCTTACCGGATGACGCCGCCCAATGCAGGTAAGAACGGCTGTGGTGCGTTTTTTTCGTAACGCTGTTGCCTTCCTGCTCCACCAGGTAACGGAGAATATCCATCGGCGCATTATTGAAAATGGCGGTGGTCACGGCATCCCATGAGCCCGCATTCTGTTGAGAAGGGCTGTTTCCCTTTGCCACCTCTGCCTTTACGGCATCCAGGCCGGGTTTGGTTTTCCAGAAATCAGCATTCATCAGTGTATTGACCTGCTGGGCATGGGTATAAAATGCTGAGAATAAGAGTGCTGTTAAGAATATTTTTTTCATAGGGCAAAAAGCTATCTGTTGTTTTTATTTATATCAATTCTAAACAATTCGCGAAAGTAGGAAAAAATCTGTCCGGATAAAAAAAATGCGGACAAGTTGTTGGTATAAAATTTTAAGGCACATGCCGCCCGCTGCAAGCAATAGTTTTTCGCTTAAAAAATAAATTATTTAGAATTATTATAAATAAATTACTGTTTATGCTCAAAAGAACAAAACCAGCCCCCTTACAGGGACACTAAACCGTAAATACAATGCCGAAAGTACCTAAATGGATGGCCAATGCCATGGAGTCGCTGTTTACAGGAAGTTACCACCCCGTTACTGTTACGAAGGTTGATGACCTGGCTGACGGACTGAGACAAGTGAGATGGGAAGGAGATTTCTCCAAAATCAGCAAACCTTTTATAGCCGGTAATGTCATTGAATTCAGGGTGAGTGATACCGAATTCAGGCATTATACCCCGTCTTTTCTGGATGCCGGAAACGGGGTCTGCGACGTCTTATTTTATTTGCACGACAAAGGGCCCGGTAGCCGCTGGGCCGGTCAGCTGAAAGTGGGCGACCGGACTAAGTTGCTGGGTCCGGGAGGCAGGCTGCGTTTTGATGAACAGGCAGACAGGCATCTGTGTTTTGGAGATGAGACCTCCCTGGGCCTGTTCAAATGCATGGCGGCTGAAGCTGCCAAAAGAAATTGCCGGTGCCAATGCTCCGCAGAGCTGGATGCCGCTCACCGCGAATGGCCGGCGTTGCTGGGCCTGAATGGTGTTTCTGTTCATACAGGGACCGGCGGGGTTATCCAAAGCATAGAAGAAAATGCGCACGAATTACCGGGAACGGCCTTTTATCTTACCGGGAATGCCAGATCGATCCAGGCGATCAAAAAGTGTCTTTCGCTTAAAGGCGTTCCGAACAGCAGAATACATACAGAGCCGTATTGGGCAGAAGGGAAGGCCGGGCTTTAATTTTACCGGCCGGGGTTTTACGGAACAAAACTTTCTTGCAGGAATCCGTGAAATTTTTATACATTAGCGCGAAATAAAGCCAGATGGCAAAATTTAAAAATATTCTAAAAGACCTATTGATAAATGGAAAACAGAAGAGATTTTATTAAAAGAACGGCGGCTTTGGGTACAGCATTGGGCTTAACGTCTGTTTCTGAGCTTTTTGCCGGTTTAAAAAAGGAGGGAAAGCTCGGTATTCAGCTATTCTCTATCCCGAAAATGCTTTCGGAAGATTTTGACGGAGCACTGAAAATGCTGCAGCAGTTTGGCTACAAAGAGCTGGAATTGTACGGTCCGTTTCCGTTTAGTGCCGATTCGGCTAAAAAAGGATGGGAGGGCGCCGGGAAAATGCTGGGCTTTTCAGGCAGCGGTTATTTCGGCAAAACACCCCAGGAAATAAAGAAAATATTCAAGTCGTACGGACTTACCACACCGGCTACCCATACCGACCTGGATACCCTGGAGCAACAGATGGGCCCGCTGGCAGAGGCGGCCAATATCCTGGGACAGAAATACGTGGTTCTGCCGGCCATTCCTGACGAAAGGCGTAAAACCCTTGACGACTACAAGCGTATAGCCGATGATTTTAATAAGATAGGAGAGAATGCCAAAAAGCACGGCGTTAAATTCGGATACCACAACCACGGCTATGGCTTAAAGCCGGTTAACGGAACCCGTCCGCTTGAAATTATTCTCAACAACACCGATCCCGGTCTCGTATTTTTTGAGATGGATATCTTCTGGACCACCTGTGGCGGGGCCGATCCCCTGGACCTGCTTTCACGATACAAGGGCAGGTATAAAATGCTGCACCTGAAAGATATGAAAGAGAAAAAGCAATTTGCCGGCGACGGCAACAGCGCACAGGAGTGGTTCCCGATGTTTCCGCTGATGACGGCGGCCGGCGACGGCGTTCTGAACGTACAGGACATTGTAGCCAAGGCGCAGGAAACCGGGGTGGAGCACTATTTCGTAGAGCAGGATATGGTGGCCGACCCGCAGACTGCGTTGAAAAAGAGTGCTGATTTTCTCCTTACAAAACTGGGATAACCTATGAAACTATTGAATTTACTTACAGGCGGATGCCTCCTGCTGGCTGCGCATGCCTCAGGGCAAAACACGGGCCCGGACTTTGAAGTGATCCGGAACAAAGGCGGGAAAGATATCGGCTATTCAAAGAATTCAGGGGTAAAATTACTGACGGTGAACGACCTGTCATTTAAAGACCTGAACCGGAACGGCAAGCTGGATAAATACGAAGACTGGCGCTTAACGTATGAGGAAAGGGCCGCAGACCTGGCTACACGGCTTACGGTAGAGCAGATTGCCGGCCTGATGCTTTACTCTTCGCACCAGAGCATCCCGGCCCGTGCAGACGGGTATTTTGCGGGAACGTACAACGGTAAGCCCTATAAAGAAGGGGAGACAGACCCCAGGGAGCTGACCGACCAGCAGAAAAAGTTTCTCAAAGAAGATAACCTGCGCCATGTGCTGGTCACGTCGGTGAAATCACCGGAGGTAGCTGCCGGGTGGAACAACCGTATGCAGGCCTACTGCGAGGGGGTAGGGCTGGGTATCCCGGCCAACAACTCGTCTGACCCCAGGCACAGCACCATTGCCACGGCAGAATACAATGCCGCTGCCGGTGGCGCCATTTCCATGTGGCCCAGCTCACTGGGTATGGCAGCCACGTTTGATCCTGAGCTGGTGCGGAAATTCGGTACCGTAGCTGCAGCCGAATACCGGGCGCTGGGAATTACCACGGCGCTGTCTCCGCAGGTAGACATAGCCACAGAACCCCGCTGGGGCCGGTTTAACGGCACGTTTGGAGAAAGCCCTGTGCTTGCTGCCGCTATGGCAGAGGCTTATTGCGACGGCTTCCAGTCGGAAAGCTGGGGCGCCAAAAGTGTCAATGCCATGGTGAAGCACTGGCCCGGCGGTGGGGCAGGGGAGGCCGGCAGAGACGGCCATTACGGGAACGGCCAGTTTGCCGTATATCCCGGGAACAACTTTAATACCCACCTGATACCGTTTATAAATGGGGCGTTTAAGCTGAAAAGAGGCACAAAAACCGCCTCGGCCGTTATGCCGTATTACACCATTTCCTGGAACCAAACGCCTGAAAACGTAGCCAACAACTACAATAAATACATTGTTAATGATTTATTGAGGGAAAAATACGGCTATACCGGTGTGATCTGTACCGACTGGGGCGTAACGGGTGACCGCAAAGTGCTGGATTCTTTCCTGGACGGTAAATCGTTCGGCGTAGAGCACCTCTCAATGGCCGAAAGGCACTACAAGATACTGATGGCCGGGGCCGATCAGTTCGGAGGAAATAACGACGCCCTGCCCATCCTGGAGGCGTACCAGATAGGCATAAAAGAGCACGGGGAGAAGTGGATGAGAAACCGGATGGAAGAATCGGCCCAAAGGCTGCTTCTCAATATATTCCGGGTAGGATTGTTTGAAAACCCTTACCTGGATCCGTCTGAAACGCAGAAGGTGGTGGGTAAGCCTGAATTTATGAAGGCCGGGTACGAGGCTCAGCTGAAGTCGGTTGTTTTGCTCAAAAACCAGCAGAATGTTTTGCCGGTAACCGCTAAAAAGACCGTCTACATTCCCAAGAGGTTTATCCCGGCGAGTCGTAATTTCCTCGGTATGGAAACGCCGGCTTCTTTAGAATATCCTTTGAATATCAGCATTGTCAAAAAATACTTTGACGTAACGGATGACCCGGCCAAAGCCGACCTCGCCATTGTGTATATCGAGAACCCCAAAGCTTCTACCGGTTACGATAAGGCCGATCTCGAAAACAAAGGAAACGGGTATATACCTATCAGCCTGCAATACGGCGACTATACGGCTACGGATGCCCGGGAGGTCAGCATTGCCGGCGGAGATCCGCTGGAAAACTTTACCAACCGGTCTTACAAGGGTAAAACCGTCAAAACACCGAATATCACCGATGCCCAGCTGGTAAAAAGTACACGGGAGGCAATGAAAGACAAACCCCTGGTGCTGCTGGTTAACACGACCAACCCGCTGGTATTTTCTGAAATTGAACCGTATGCCAGCTCTGTTCTTTTGAGCTTCGGCGTGCAGGACCAGGCCCTTATTGAAACCATAGCCGGGAAATCGGAGCCGGGCGCGCTGCTGCCCATGCAGATGCCGGCCAACATGAGTACGGTGGAAAAACAGGCGGAAGATGTGCCCTTTGACCTGGAATGCTACAAAGATGCCGCAGGAAACGTTTACGATTTCGGCTTCGGCATGAACTGGAAAGGCGTTATCCGGGATAAGCGGAAAAGCATGTATAAGTAGTAATTCCGTAAGGAATACGTTCAGAACAATATGGCTAAAAACAGATCTGAAGCTTCCCTGAGCGAAGTGCACAATTCTGTAGATACCACTTTGCCGGGCAGGTCGAGGTGGAGGAGGGCGCTGGCATTTTTCGGGCCGGCCTACCTGGTGAGTGTAGGGTATATGGATCCCGGTAACTGGGCCACAGACCTGGCAGGCGGCAGCCGCTTCGGCTACTCTTTGCTGTGGGTGCTGGTGATGAGTAACATCATGGCCTTATTGCTTCAGAGCCTGTCGGCGAGGCTGGGTATTGTCAGGAACCGCGACCTGGCCCAGGCCAACCGGGAGACCTATCCCCGGAGGGTCAACTTTGTTTTGTATATCCTGGCTGAAATTGCCATTGCGGCCACCGACCTCGCCGAAATACTGGGTATGGCCATCGGTCTTGAGCTGCTGACAGGAATACCCCTGATCTGGGGTGTTCTTGTCACGGCATTAGACACATTTCTCCTGATGGTTCTCCAGAAATGGGGGATGCGTAAACTGGAGGCCTTCATTATCGGGTTGATTTTTATTATCGGCATGTCGTTCCTGGTGCAGATCCTGGTAGCGAAACCCGATGCCGGCGATGTGCTTACCGGCCTGATACCCCACATTGAAAACGACACGGCGCTCTACATTGCCATCGGTATCATCGGGGCAACGGTTATGCCCCATAACCTTTACCTGCACTCTGCGCTGGTGCAGACCCGGAAATTCGAGCGCGACGAGGCCGGTATCCGGAAGGCCCTCCGGCTGAACTTCTGGGACAGCGCCGTGGCGCTGAACATGGCCTTACTGGTCAATGCCGCCATACTCATTCTCGCCGCTACAGTATTCTTTAAAACGGGACGCTCTGATGTGGCCGAGATCAGGCAGGCCTATGAGCTGCTGCCCCAGCACCTGGGCAGCGGGTTTGCTGCCAAGCTCTTTGCCGTAGCCCTTATTGCGGCAGGCCAAAGCAGCACCGTTACGGGTACGCTTGCCGGGCAGATCGTGATGGAAGGCTACCTGCGGTTCAGGATGAACCCGCTGGTAAGAAGGCTCATCACCCGCTTGCTTGCCATTGTACCTGCGGCATTGATTATCCTGATTAAAGGTGAGGATGACGTAGACAGTCTCCTGATCTTCAGCCAGGTGATCCTCAGCATGCAGCTGGGCTTTGCGGTGATCCCGCTCATTCATTTTGTGAGCGACAAAAAGACCATGGGCGTATTTGTGATCCGGCCCTGGGTAAAAATATCGGCCTGGATAGTAACGGTGGTTCTGGTTTATCTCAATACCCGTTTAATTGTGGAAGAGGCTGCCGGCTTTTTTCGTACCTCCGACAATATGTACTGGAAAGCGCTGATCATTGCAGGCGGAGCGGGGTTTGTGGTACTTCTTACGTACACCACGTTCTATCCGCTGTTCAGCAGGCGGGCCTTCCGGGATGTAACGCCGCACAACACGCCCGGACCTTTGCAGCTGGAATCGTTTGAGCCCTACCGGAAAATCGCTGTTACCGTTGATTTCGGGCAGCTGGATCACAAAGTGATTAACCGCGCCATCAGCCAGGGGGGCAAAGATTGCCTGTATACGCTTATCCATATTGTGGAAAGTGTGGCCGCCAGCTCCAACTTTCACGACAGCGCAGATGAAGAAACCGTAAAAGACCGCGAATTCCTGGAAGAATACACCCGGCAGCTGCAGGCGAACGGGTACAGGGCGGAAGCCAGGCTCGGGTTTGGAAAAGCTGCAGACAGCATTGCCGGAATCGTCCGTGAATCAGGCGCCGACCTGGTGGTCATGGGTGCCCACGGCCACAAAGGACTGAAAGACCTGCTTTACGGCGCCACCATTAATCAGGTGAGGCATCTGGTGAAAGTTCCGGTACTGGTTATCCCGGCGGAACGATAAGATGTATTTCTGATTTTTGCTGTAATCGTTATATAACAATTCGTTTCCAAAGGGCAGTTTCAATATAGAATCATTTTCAATTGCCCATTTCGATCTTTCATAATAAATTAAGATTTATACCGGGCTTCATTATTATTCATTATCATCAATTCCAAATTCATGATTGACTTTAATTTGTGTATTTTTATCAATAAATAAACTATGATCCTGGTTATTCATTCCCATTATCAGGATTAGCTTAAAATCTTTACTTAAAAATGCATGGGTTAGGTCCGTATTAAGGAGATCCTTGTCGCTCATGTCAATAAAAAAATTGTGAGGTAAAATCCAGATTACACCGGCATCATCATTAAAATAGTATGGTGAATATATGTACTTATTTTTCCAGAAAGCTTTTATTCCAACTAAGGGATTTAATGAACTATCTTCTTTTTTATTTCTTCTGATAAACACTGTATCCACGGATAGATAACCATTATTTAGATCGTTTTTGGTAAGTACTAATCGCTCTATTTGAGTAGTATCCGGCGATTTTTCAAGGTTATTACAAGAAAACGTAACGAAAAATATCGCCACTAATGATTTTGAATACCATAAGCAAATTTTGCTAGTTTTACCTCGGTTACTTTTACCAAATATCATATCCAACTTTTTTAAATTTATTTTTCCATTCATTAACAAGTGTATTCCAATGGGTTGGCGAATATTCCTTAATTCTTGCAAGTAAAACTCGAATATTGTGGTTTGTCAAACTTTTGTTATCCCAAGATGATATTGGATAAAACTGAGAAGAAAATTTTACAAGATAGATCCCAAGATACTTCTCAACTCCTGGTAAATCTATATCATTATTTGTATAAATTTTCTCTCTTAAATGCAATCCCTCATGTAACAAGGTTACTTTTACATCGGCAGGGTTATTTAATGGAGTTTTTATACGGTTGCTTATTGTAGGGGCATATATCACCTTTAAATCAATTTGAAGCGTTATCAACACATTTGATACACCTGGGTGCCATTATGCTATTCTGTCTCTTGTAAAGCGCCAAAAATAAAGAAAGCAATCTTCAGATTGCTTTAGTTTTTTTGTATTTTTCTAATGGAATCGATCTTGGAGGACTCTCTGGACATTGCAACACACTTGACACATTACCCCTATTCTTTTAACTCAAAGAGATTATTTATAAGGCTCCCAATCGTATGGCATATTTATCCAAGCATTACCGCTAAGAACCGCTTTTATATTGTCATTTCCATTATTAGTTAGATACTGAAAAATTTTTTTCATATTAAATTCTAATTGCTTTTCAGTATTCGATTTAAAAACTAACACATGTTTTGTTTTGTTTAACTTTAGGAAACTAATATAATATTGCTCAATATCTATTTTTTCTGTTTCTAAATCTCCGATATTTCTTATCCAAACAATTATTTTCTGATAGCTAAAATAGTCTAAGAGTTTAATATCAATTTCTCTCTCGGCTTCTTTTGAAAAAAAGAAAAAAGAATATTCATTGATTTTTGTAGGATAACTAAGTTTTCGAACAATGCTTTCTTTAAAGGTATAATTTTGCAAGATAATATCTGACTTTAAAATATTTATTAAAATCACTTCCATTTGTTCAATATTTATTTTATTTAGGCTCATTATTTAAAAATTGTAGCTTTTTCCATTGAATAAAATACACTAAACCCTAGGTTATTAAAATCACCCATATCCAGAATTGTATATCCTTCATTTTTTATATGCTCAGCCCATTCTTTATTCAATTTATACATTTTAAGCTTCATAACTTCTGAATTAGATAATCTAATATCTCCATGATTAGTTAGAGCATTAAACTCTACTAATGCATCATCAAATTTTGTCTTCCATACACCTGACAATGCGGGGGAATCAAATATTTCAACATCTAATTTATTTTTCGATAATAATTCAGAATAAACTTTTTTTACTCCTGGATTTTTATCATTACCCATTGAACGTCCAATAATAGCATATTTATTATTTGTTTAAAGAGCCTAAGAAAATCTTTGTAGACAGCAAAATTTCCATTTTTGCCAAGGCCCCTACACGTAGTATGATTTATCCTTCTGGTAGCGTCTAATCTGGAATCTGTTAACGAAGGCATGCCATAAGGAGGCCTATTGCGGAAAGGGCAACGTAAACGCTTCTCGAACCATCCTTTTTCAATAATAACGGGTGTTAAAATAACGGATGATAGGATTGCTGCTTTTCTGATGCTTATCGTATCCTAAATGAGCATCTAACCCTCCTTCCAACATCGATTCAAGTGCTTTGCTGTGCAAGGCCTTAAATAAATCACTCAGGCCCATATAGGTTTTGACATTATCCGAAAGACCACTCTCCAGAAATTTCTTGGGTAGATTATCCATAGTAAATCTTAAAGTTATCAAAAAATTAGTCGGGGCATACTCCCGACTAATTTTCTAACTTACACAGTTTAATGAATGGTGCCAACATTACCAAATTCTCACATTTCTGATTTCTAGCTCCGATTGATCCAATGCTTCCAATATGTATCTGACACCGTCATATCCTGTTCCCAGATTAATATTAACCTTAATATATTGGCCTTCTAGAGTGGCATCAGACATATAGTGAATAAGGCCATGCTTCTTCATCTCTGCCTCTTCATTATATTGATTAATAGCATCTCCAATAATGACAGGAACTTTTTCGAAATCTTCACGCAAATATACAGGCTCAACTAGTAGCTGGATATCCAAACCATGACCATCAGAAGGCATATACCAGTTAAATTTATATTTCTTTTCCTGTCGCTTCAAATTCAGTCCTTTGAGCTCTTTTCTGATTCTTTCTAATGTACCCTCTTCTTGTGGTTCAATAACAAATCGATCTAAAGGCAGGTTTAACTCAGGAAGTTTAGAGAAATGTAATTCTTCACCATTTTCACCTAGCCAGGCCATGACAAATTTATAGGCATGACTATGAGGTCTAAGTTGATAAATAACATTTTTAAGAATAGACACACTGGATGATTCATCATATTCGTAAACAATATCTTCACTATTCCCAAAAGATCTTGCGTAACTCAACCTGTATTTTTTCTTAATTAAAAGTGGCACAATCTTCTCAATAAAACAGCCGAAGTGTATTAAACTCAGATGCTTATTATTATGATAATATTCCTTCAAAAAGGATTTAGGCGCCGGGAATTTTGTATGATATTCAATTAGATCTTTAATGTAATTTTTATCTTCTTCCCACCACAATACCCCCTTTTCGTCTATTTGTTTTTGAATATAATCAGGGTCAAAAATTCTCGGATATTTTTTTTTCTCTTCTTCCATTAACAGTTTGATGTTAGAATTATTTGTAAAGATATAGCTTCTATCGCAACAAGAGCTAAATATATTTCTGCTTGGGCAGCAATTGTCGACCCCCCTGATTGCCAGCTCACATATGCATTGCCAACAAGTCCTATTGCGCCGGCTGCCATTGCCATTTGGGCAAATGCTTTACGTTCTGCACAATTAGGTAAGGAGCTGACCCCCTCCCTTCTGCTAAACGTCCGGCTAAATAGCGGACAAGCCCTAAATCAATATCTCCATTTCGTTTAATTAATACCGGGCAATATCGGCCCTCAATTTCTACAAAACCTCTTTTGGCCTTTATTTTGTATTTACTCTTTTTATACTCATCAAAAGTTATCAGGTACAGCAATAACTCAGATTCTATTTTACAAATTATCTCTTTTATTTTGACTTTATCTAGATCCCCTAAAGTATCGGGGAATGGGCTTTCTAATCGATTTTCCATTATGGCGTTCTCTAATGAAGCGACAGATGCATTCCAGTTGTACAATATTGCTACATCCATTCCTACTGCTTCAGCGATACGCTCTCTATAGCCGGTCTAGTTATAAAAATCTAATCCTAAATGGTTAAATTTACTTAAACTTTCCAATTCATTTTTGGCATCCCATCTTTTAGGTGATTTATATGTATTTTCCATAAAATATTTAAGTACAATATTATCTGCTTCAATTTGCATCAACACATTTGATACATTTGTTTATATCGCTGTTTTCTTCCCCTCGTAAAACCATATTTGATTAGTTTTAAATCACAAACGGAACAATAGTGACTTCCACCAACTCCTTTGATACACATGGAATCTATACGTAGTTTTGTTTCATTTTAAGACCCCAAAAATAAAGAAAGCAACCCGAAGGTTGCTTTAGTTTTTTAGATTTTCAATCCGGAATCGGTCTTGTAGGCCTCTCTGAAGCATTAACAACACAATTGAAACACTACCCACTCTCAAGCATTCGTTTGAATTCTTCAAAGATATTATCAAAAACCAGTAATAATATATGTGTTACCTTTTTAACATCATCTTCAGTTACTGCACAATATCGGTATGTTTCTATTTCCTTGTAGTAAAAATTTTTCAAAAGCGAATCTAACTGACCACCAAATAAATAATTTTCAAAATCCCAACTATATATATACCAAAATGTCCACCAAGAGAAGTTTCGTGAATTTCAATATGGCAATCAATGCCATTTAGTTAAGCTATAGATTTTTGTAAACCATTGAGAATTTGGCTCTTGGTTTTTTCTTTCTTATGTATTTACGGCTTGGTCTTACCTTATTGACTGCTTTTGCTACGATTTTGTCAAAC
>NZ_JBFOLH020000010.1:0-158995 GCF_040829825.2 Leadbetterella sp. DM7
GGGTAGCCCCCTATGGCTATCTGGATTCACTCAATGTACGAGAGAAAATAGTAATCTAATGGGAAACCATCATCCATATCAAACAAAATTGGTAGCGTAAATCAAATGACTTTCCCAGCAGACCCTATTTAGTTGTGATTATACCGCAGGTACACGCACAAAATTCCCCGCTTCTCGCAGAATTGCTGGCCGGGAATACCCATCCCCGGTTCCGGCAGGTGATGGATAACCCCGGAAAATATCGTGTGCAGATCATTTATACGCGCATAGACCGGGATCAGGATAATGTTCCTCACTTTACGCATCATACTTTTCAGACAGACGTCCATCCTTACTTTAACCCGGCATCAACCGTTAAGCTACCGGCCGCTATACTTGCCCTGGAGAAGCTCCATGGCCTTCCCGGGGGAGTTACCCGGGATACCTGGCTGCAGATCGACAGTGCTTTCAGAGGCCAGAGGCCGTTGACAGAAGAACCGGGCGCTCCCGGCCGAAAGCCCACCCTGGCCCACCTGATCAGGCAGGCTATGCTGGTTAGCGAGAACGAGGCGTATAATCGCCTTTACCAGTTCACAGGACAGGAGTACCTGAACAAACGGTTGTGGCAATTGGGGCACAATCAGGTGCGTATCACACGTCGTTTTGAACCGAACGATGAGGAGCAAAACCGTCGTTCCAACCCGTTCCGGTTCTTACGGGCAGACAGCAGCCTGCTCTATGCACAGCCACCGGAAACAAGCACTATCTCGTTTGAATACCCGCAGCTGCCCCTGATCGGCAACGCACATTACAGCAATAACACGCTGATTCCTGAAGGGATGGACTTCAGCCGGGCCAATAATTTACCGCTTTCTGACCTGCAGCAGATCCTGCAGCGCCTGATGTTCCCGATGTCTTTTTCGCCCGAACAGAGATATCATCTCGATGATGAGGACTACCGTTTTCTTTACCAATACCTGTCACAATCACCCGGAGAGACCAATTACCCGAAATATGACGAAAAGGATTTTTATCCGTCGTATGCTAAATTTTTCTTTCGCGACAGTACCGTGCTGCAACAGCCGCCGGGACTGCGTATTTTCAATAAGGTGGGCTGGGCTTATGGATTCCTGACCGATGCCTCGTATGTGGCAGATTTTGACCACCGGGTAGAATACATGCTGGCAGCTACGGTCTATGTCAACGAAGACGAGGTGCTGAATGACGGTAAATACGACTACAACGAACTGGGCTACCCGTTTCTGTACGAGCTCGGACAAACGATCTACCGCCACGAGTTATCCAGGAAACGAACTTACCCACCGGACCTCAGTGCATTTAAGATAGATTATGAACAAAGGGTAAATGACGGAAGACCTGCTTTGAAGGAATCTGAAGTAGATAATTGAGGTTTATTCTCTCTGTTCCAAAGTAAGGATGACCCGGAAGAATAACCGATTCTTAACTATATGACATCAGCTTTACATTGATCAGTTATTTTGTATATTTGTCTTTCACAACAATACCACAAAAATGAGCGAAGAAAACACCATAAAAATATTTGAACAAAAGCAAGTCCGCACCCATTGGAATGAACAACAGGAAAAATGGTATTTTTCTGTAATTGATGTAATCGAAGTTCTGACAGGTAGCAGCATTCCAAAGCGATATTGGTCTGACCTGAAAAAGAAGCTGACAGCAGAGGGAAGTGAAGCGTACGATAAAATCGTACGGTTGAAAATGCAAGCTGAAGATGGAAAAATGCGTGAAACCGACACCGCCGATACTGAAACTATACTTCGTATCATTCAATCTGTTCCTTCCCCCAAAGCCGAACCTTTTAAGCAATGGCTGGCAAAAGTAGGCTACGAACGTATGCAGGAAATTGCTGACCCCGAACAAAGCATAGACAGAGCAAGAGAAAATTGGCAAAAGCTCGGGAGAAGCGAAAAATGGATACAGCAACGTATGTCGGGGCAGGAAACCCGAAACAAACTTACCGACTATTGGAAGCAAAGTGGGGTTGAAAAATCAGATGAATTTGCACTGCTTACCAATATCATTCATCAGGAGTGGACAGGATTGACCGTAAAGGAACATAAAGGTTTAAAAGGATTACAAAGCCAAAACCTGCGAGACCACATGAATGAGGCTGAGCTCATATTTACAGCATTGGCGGAACTTTCTACCCGGCAAATTGCAGAAACTGAAAACGCAAAAGGTGTTCAGCAAAATGCAATAGCCGGGAAAAAAGGAGGGAAAATTGCCAAAGATGCAAGACTTGCATTAGAGCAAAAGACAGGGCAAAAAGTGGTAACATCTGAAAACTTCTTACCACCAGCCACTGAAAAGAAAAAACTAAATGAAAAGAGATAGCTCCTCCTCTGGTTCGTCAGCACGCTTAATTTGAGAACAGCTGTTAGATATTTATGAAATTATGCAAATATTTGACTATTGTTAATTTAGAACTTCCCGGGGACAGGATTCGGTTTTTCCCTTAAAAATCAAGAACTTTGCAGCTGATCTGCATGATTTGCCCTCAGGCAGGCAGTAAATAGTACAGAATGGATAAAATAAAACTTCTTTCAGATGCCCTGGCCAACCAGATCGCTGCCGGTGAGGTGGTTCAGCGACCGGCATCGGTGGTGAAAGAGCTTTTGGAGAACTCCATTGACGCCGGCGCCACCCAGCTCACCCTGATCGTAAAAGACTCGGGAAAGGCCCTGATCCAGGTGATCGATAACGGCTCGGGCATGTCTCCGGCTGACGCCCGCATGAGCTTTGAGCGGCACGCTACCTCCAAAATCCGGGAAACGCTCGACCTCTTCAATATCCGTACCATGGGATTCCGCGGTGAGGCCCTCGCGTCTATCGCTGCCGTGGCCCAGGTAGAAATGCGCACCCGCAGGGAAGAGGATGAACTGGGCACCCTGGTGCGTATTGAGGGATCGGAAGTAAAAGAACAGGAATTCATCCAGACCGCACCGGGCACCAGCATTGCCGTAAAAAACCTGTTTTTCAACGTTCCTGCCCGCCGGAAATTCCTTAAAAGCAACCCGGTGGAGATGAAACACATCCTGGAAGAGTTTCAACGGGTAGCCCTGGCACACCCGGAAGTGCAGTTTACGCTCTTTCATAACGACATTGAAATTCTCACCCTGCCCGCAGCCCGGCTCAGCAAGCGCATTACCGACACCCTCGATAAATCGTACCGCGATCAGCTGGCCAAATGTGAAATAGAAACCGACATCGTGAAAGTTACCGGCTATGTGGGTAAACCCCAGTCGGCTAAAAAAACGCGGGGCGACCAGTATTTCTTTGTAAATCACCGCTTCATTAAAAGCGCCTATCTCCACCATGCCGTAGTGAGCGCCTTTGAATCGGCTATCCCTGAGGGAACCTACCCTTTTTACACGCTTTTCCTGGAAATCAACCCGGAAAATATCGATATCAACATCCACCCCACCAAAACAGAGATCAAGTTTGATAACGAGCAGGCCATTTATGCCGTTCTGCGTTCAGCCGTGAAGCAGTCGATCGGGGTATATAACCTCACCCCCAGCATTGATTTTGATGCCGATATCAACCTGGTTCATTTCTCTGCCCCCGCACCGGCTGAACGGCCTGCCCGCCCGGCGCCGGCCACCGTTTACCGCGCCTCTGAAATGAACAAGCGCGATAACCTGGAGAACTGGGAGAAAATGTTTGAGTCTTTCAGCTCATCGGTCAATACCGAGGCCGAGCCCCAGCAACAGGTCCTGTTTTCAAGCAAGTTGAACTGCACGGAGGATATCCCTGACGAAACCCAGATCATCCAGATTCATAACACGTATATCCTGACCCAGGTAAAAAGCGGACTGATGATCATTCATCAGCGCCATGCATTTGAGCGGGTGCTCTATGAAAAGTACCTGAAAGAAATCCAGTCCCCTCAGGCCCATTCCCAGCAGCTGCTGTTCCCGAAAACCGTTACGCTAAGCGCATTGGATTACGCCCTGAGCCTCGACATCATCGATATGATCCGGAACATCGGCTTCAGCATAGAAGAATTCGGCACGAACACCTACCTGATCAACGGGGTACCCTCGCAGTTTGCTGACGAAGACGAGGCCGTTCTCTTCAGGAGCATCCTGGAGTCGTTCAAGGAAAACGAAAATAACCGTACGCCCGACAAAAAAGAAACACTGGCCCGCACCCTGGCCAAAAAATATGCCGGCCGGATGAGCAAAACCCTCCATAAAACCGAGCTGTCCAACCTGGTTGACCAGCTGTTCGAAACCGCTATGCCTGCTATCAGCCCTGACGGCAAACCCGTCATGACCATCCTTGCCCTGGATAAAGTAGGCGAACTCATTTTTAATAACGGAAAATTAAACTAGAAAGATATGTTCTCGAATATAACTCCGATGGTAAAAAACCTGCTGATCGTCAATATCGTGATCCATTTGCTGGCCAATATGGTTCCCGATGACTTTATCCGGCAGATTTTTTCCTTCCATAACCCTATTTTACCCGGTGCGCCCGAGCTGTGGAACCCCAATTTCAAGCCCTGGCAGATCATCACCTACATGTTCCTGCATAGCGGAGATACCTACATGCACCTGTTTTCCAACATGTTTGCCCTGCTGATCTTCGGACCCGCCATTGAAGCCTACATGGGATCGGGGAAATTCCTGAAATACTACATTATCTGCGGTATCGGAGCCGCATTTTTCAATATGGGAATGGATTACCTTGCTTTCTTTCAAACCTCGCAAAGTGATGCGCAGATCCACTACCTGTCTATAAAAAGCATGGTAGGTGCATCAGGGGCTATCTTCGGAATCCTCGTTGCTTTTGCCATGCTGTTTCCCAATATTGAAATGCTCCTGCTCTTCTTCCCGGTGCCCATCAAGGCAAAATATTTCGTAGCGCTTTATGCCATTTTCGAACTTGTACAGGCATTCGGAAGCGCCGCCACGGGTATTGCGCACTGGGCGCACATCGGCGGTTTGATCACCGGTTTTATTTTATTGCAGTTTTTTAGCTTCAAAAAAAGAAACTTTTATTAAATTCGTACTTGTTTTCGGTAAGCAAATCATCCTAAATGGGCAAAGTTTTCACTGACATAGTGGACGTTTTCAAAAGAAACAGCAACCAGGCTACCCAGTTGATCATCATCAACCTGGTTGTTTTCTTTGGATTTACCCTGATCAAATTCGGGGTAGGCCTTTTTCCTGATGCCGTACTTACTGCCGAAACCGTTTCCCGGAATTACCTTACCGGGAGCAGTTTTATGGAGCTGATCCGGCACCCCTGGACCCTCCTCTTCCACCCCTTTACCCAGGACGGCCTCTTCTCCATGCTCTTTGACCTGATCATTATTTACTGGTTCGGGAACATGCTGGCCGATTTTATCGGGGGAAGGAAAATGCTCATCACCTACCTGGCGGGTTCTTACGCGGCCATCGTTTTTTTTATGCTGGTATGGGGATTTTTCACCCTGCTCAATAAAGAACTTAATTTTAACGGCTTCCTGTACGGTGCTTCTGCCGGCGGGTTTGCCCTCATGTATGCCTATGTGGCGCTGAACCCGGAAAGCGAGATCATGTTCTTCACCATGAGGATCAAAACCCGCCTCCTGGTACTGGCCCTGCTGGTATTGTCTATTTTCAGGAACCCACCCCTGGGTGTACTGGATCTGGGCGGAGCGGTATTCGGTTACGTACAAATGAAGCTGCTCAGAACCGGCATTAACCTGACCTACGGACTGGAACGTTTCTCTATATGGGTGACGGAGGTCCTTCAACCTAAAAAACGTTCTGTTTTCCGGAAATACAGCCAGAATAAGAGCGTTGACAAGGGCAAGATCATTAAATTCAGTGAGTTCAACAAGGAGACCATTCCTACAGAAGAGGAAATAGACTATCTGCTGGACAAAATAAACAAAGGGGGCTACTCCAGCCTCACGAATGAAGAAAAAAACAGGTTGCACAAAGCCAGCCAGAGTGCAGATTAAAAACATGATAATAAACCAAGGCGAACTCCTGAAAAAGGTCAGCACTCCCGATGACCTGAAGAAACTGACTCCCGAGCAACTCCCCGTATTCTGCCGGGAGCTCCGGCAATACATCATTGATATGGTGTCTGTTAACGGCGGGCATTTCGGAGCCAGCCTGGGCGTAGTGGAGCTTACCACGGCCCTTCATTATGTTTTTAATACGCCCTATGACCAGCTCATCTGGGATGTGGGCCACCAGGCCTACGGCCACAAGATCATTACCGGCCGGAAAGACGTTTTCTTTACCAACCGCATGTACGGCGGCATTTCGGGGTTTCCGAAAATGAAAGAAAGTGAGTACGATTCTTTCGGCGTAGGCCACTCTTCCACCTCTATCTCTGCCGCATTGGGCATGGCCATGGCCTCCCGGCATAACGGGATCAGAGACAAACATCATATAGCGGTGATCGGCGACGGTGCCCTGACCGCCGGACTGGCCTTTGAAGGGATGAACCATGCCGGTATGGAGAAAGATGCCAACCTGCTGATCATCCTGAACGATAACTGCATGGCCATTGACCCCAACGTGGGGGCATTGAAAGAATACCTGACCGACATCACCACTTCAAAAACCTACAATAAGGTCAAAGACGATGTCTGGAACCTCCTGGGCAAGTTCAGCGCTTTCGGTAAGAGTGCGCGTGAAGTAGTAGCCAAAGTGGAAAACGCCGTAAAAGGAGCGCTCCTGAGCCAGAGCAATATTTTTGAGGCCCTGAACCTGCGCTACTTCGGTCCCATTGACGGTCACGACATTGACCACCTGGTTTCCGTATTGAACGATCTGAAGGATATCCCCGGCCCGAAAATCCTGCATTGCATCACCGTAAAAGGAAAAGGCTACAAGCCGGCCGAGGAAGACCAGACCAAATGGCACGCTCCCGGCCTCTTCGACAAAGTAACGGGTGAGATCAAAAAGAAGGTACATACCATCCCGATGCCTCCCAAGTTCCAGGATGTGTTCGGAAACACCCTGGTGGAGCTGGCGGAGAAAAACCCGAAAATTGTAGGCATCACCCCGGCTATGCCTTCCGGCTCTTCCCTGAATATTATGATGAAGGCCATGCCACACCGGGCTTTTGATGTGGGTATTGCCGAACAGCATGCCGTAACCCTTTCTGCCGGGATGGCCACGCAGGGGCTGACCGTCTTCTGCAACATTTACAGCTCGTTTATGCAGCGGGCTTATGACCAGGTGATCCACGATGTGTGTATCCAGAACCTGCCGGTCATCTTCTGCCTCGACCGCGCCGGGTTTGCCGGTGCCGACGGCCCCACCCATCACGGAGCCTACGATATTGCCTATATGCGCTGCATTCCTAACATGGTGGTAGCATCCCCCATGAACGAGGAAGAGCTGCGCAACCTGATGTTCCTGGCCCAGTCAGATAGCTTTCAGAGCGGCAAACAGGCCATTACCCTACGGTACCCGAGAGGGGAAGGCGTTATGCCCGACTGGCGCAGGCCTTTTTCCCGGATAAGCGTAGGCAAAGGCCGCAAACTGCAAGACGGCGATGAGCTGGCCATACTCTCTTTCGGCCCTATCGGGAATGAGGCTGCTGAAGCCATCCGGAACAGCGGGCACAGCATTGCCCATTACGATATGCGGTTTGCCAAGCCCCTTGACGAAGAGCTTCTGCACGAAGTATTCCGGAAATTTGAAAATGTTATCACGGTAGAAGACGGCTGCCTGCAGGGCGGAATAGGCTCTGCCATTCTTGAATTCATGACCGACAACGGCTACACCTCACGGGTGAAACGCCTGGGTATTCCCGACCGCCTTGTAGAGCATGGGGAACAATACCAGCTTTGGGCCGAATGCGGTTTTGATGCGGAAGGTATCCTCCGGGCTGTGAATGCCATGCTGCATACCCCGGTCAATCAGACCCTGTAAGAGCTATAACCGGTCAGGACTGCCTTTACGGGTATCGCCTGACGGAATGATCAGCCGCAGGGTGGGGTCGTTCGAAATATAATTCCAGAGCCAGCTGCTCACCAGCTTCAGCTTATTCCTGAACCCTGCAATGGGCAGGATATGGATAAGCAGCCACATCCACCAGGCCGGAATTCCTTTGAAAAAGCCTACCGGCAGCTCGGCCACGGCTTTGTACTTGCTGATGATAGCCATGCTGCCCTTATCTACGTAACGGAAAGGCCGGAGAGGCGCACCGTTCACCTTGTTTGTAAGATTCTTTGCCAGCAGGATACCCTGTTGTATAGCTACCTGGGCCACCTGGGGATGGCCGTTCGGGTACGGCTTGTCGGTATCCTGGTAGCAGATATCACCTATGGCAAAAATATCGGTGGTTTCTTTCACCCGGTTAAACTCATCTACCGCTAACCGCCTGTTTTTCACTACGGCGCTTGCGGGTAATCCTTTTGCCTCGTTGGCCATTACCCCGGAAACCCATATCAGCGTGCCGGCAGTTATTTCACTGCCATCTGAAAGGTAAACCACTTCTTCTTTAAAATCTTTAACCGCAGACGAAAGCCTGATTTTTACCCCCAGTTTAGCAAGTGAGGCAAGGGTTTCTTCCTGTGACTTCCGGCTCATGGTTCCCAGCAAGGTGGGCGCAGCATCTACCAGGTAAATGTGCATGGGGTCATCGGTCAGTTCGGGATAGTCTTTTTTACGGATATGCCGGTTCATCTCTGATAACATGCCCGAAAGTTCCACACCCGTAGGCCCCCCGCCGGCAATTACAAAGGTCAGCAGCTTCCGCCTTTCTTCCGGATCGCGCGTTTTACAGGCCTGTTCCATCCGGTTCAGGATGGTATTCCTGATTTTCAGCGCGTCTTCAATATTTTTTAAAGGCAGGGCCTTTTCACTGATGGTTGTGAGCCCGAAGTAGTTGGTTTGCGTGCCCTGGGCAAAGACCAGGTAATCGTAAGAAAGCACGCCACGGTCGGTATGGATACGGTGTTCCTCTGCCTCTACATGCAAAAATTCTGCCTGGTAAAAACGTATATTGCCTTTCCCCTGGAACATCTTCCGGAAAGGATAGCTGATATTGGAAGGTTCAATAAACGCTGAGGCTACCTGGTAAATGAGCGGCGGGAAGAAATTATAATTATTCCGGTCTACCAGCATCACTTCTATGCCCTTTACCCCTGCCAGTCTTTTCGCAAGATTCATTCCGCCAAATCCGCCACCGATGATCACTATTTTCCTGTTCATACGGGATTGTTTAAGAAGTTCTACAAAATTTCCAGTAACTCGCTCTTTGACAAACCATTAAGGAAATCAGCGTTTGTCCTGACCAGATCCCGGGCCAACCGGCTCTTTTTCTGCTGAAGATGCATGATTTTCTCTTCAAGAGTACCGGAGCAGATCAACCGCACAGCCACCACCTTCTTATCCTGCCCGATGCGATGAACCCGGTCGATGGCCTGGTTTTCGGCCGCCGGGTTCCACCAGGGATCTACCAGATAAACATAGTCTGCCTCTGTGAGGTTCAGTCCGACGCCACCTGCTTTCAGGCTGATGAGAAAAACACGGATGCCGGCATCTGTCCGGAAGTTCCTTACCTTAGCTCCCCGGTCTTTTGTTTGCCCGGTCAGGTATTCAAAAGGGATGTCCCTCTCCTCCAGTTCCGCCCTGATGAGCTCCAGCATTCCCACAAACTGCGAAAACACCAATATTTTATGTTCTTTAGACGTATTAACGATCTGCTCGCTCAGCACGTCGATCTTCACTGCATTTTCTCCCGGGTACCCCTCCTTAAGCAATACCGGGGAATTACAGATCTGCCGGAGCCGGGTCAGACCTTTCAGCACATGCATGCTGTTTTTACGAATCTCCTCCTCGTCAGTCACCGAGATAAACTCCCGCAGTTCCCTCTCACAGGCATCGTAGACCCTTCGCTGCTCAGCATTCATTTCGCAGTAGATCACCATTTCTGTTTTTTCAGGCAGCTCCTGCTCCACTTGTCTTTTGGTGCGGCGCAGAATAAAAGGACTGATTTTCTGCCGGAGCTCAAACGCCCGCCTGCTGCTTTCAAATTTATCGATGGGGGTAGAATATATTTCCCTGAAATGCAGCCGGCTTCCCAACAGGCCCGGACAGGCAAAAGAAAGCTGCCCGTAAAGATCAAACGTATTGTTTTCCACAGGAGTGCCGGTCAGCACGATCCTGTTACGCGACTGCAGCAGGCAGGCCGCTTTGTAACGTTCCGAGCCGGGATTTTTAATGGCCTGCGATTCATCCAGGAATACCGTATCAAACCGGAATGTTTTCAGAAAACGGATATCGGCCATCATGGTACCGTAGCTCGTGAGCACTACCTCATTGTGGTGCATACCTTCTGTGTGCTTCTGCCTGCCTGCGCCGTGATGCACGCCTACTTTCAGGGAAGGCGCAAACTTTTCCAGCTCCTCCTGCCAGTTAAACAGCAGGGAGGTAGGTGCTACAACCAGGTGAGTGGCAGGGCCGTACTTCTCCCGTTTCAGCAGGATCAGCGCAATGATCTGCAGGGTTTTCCCGAGCCCCATGTCATCGGCCAGGCAGCCGCCAAAGTTCAGGTTGTCGAGATGGCTCAGCCAGCTCAGTCCCTCCCGCTGGTAATGCCGCAGCTCTGCCTGCAGTGCTGCAGGAACCGGCACTTCGGGGACAGGCAGGGAAAGCTGCCTGCGGTATGCTGCAATTTCGTGCTGCACCTGCCCGCTCAGCACTTCCTTTTCAAAAAGCTCTTCTACCTCTGAAAAGTTCACTTTCGGAATCTTAAGCAGCTCCTCATCTATTTCTCCCAGCCGAAAATACCCCGCAATTTTACGGATCCATTCTGCGGGTAAAATGCCCCGGGTGCCGTTGTCAAGCTGAACAAACCGGCTTTTGTTCCGTATAGCCCGGTACACCTGCTTCAGCGAGGCTTCTTTATCTCCGAAACGCACTTTCAGGCGGGCATTGAACCAGTCGGTACCCGAGTTGACCGTCACGCTGACTTTGGCCCTGTGCGGGTTGAGCGTGTTCTTCTCAAGCTTGTTGAATCCCAGGATAGTCACTCCCTCTTCTCTCCATACGTCAAAAGCGTCCAGGAACCACTGCTCATCCAGGAACTTGTCTTTATGCAGGTAAAAATAGTGATGCTCTTTTATTTGTTCCCTGAATTCAGGGTGCTGACTCATGATCAGCGCGGTCAGGCGGGCCTCCGCTTCGTTGTCGCGTTCAATGGTAAACTCGTTGCCGTTCTGGTCGGTGTCCCGGAGCTGCTTGCGGGAATATACGGGCACTTCGCGCGAGCCGTATTTCATTACCGGTGTAAGAGAAACAAAATTTCCCTCCTGCTGCAGGTAGATAATGCGCTCGGTCTGAAAGCTCTTTTCAGCCAGCTGCGCGGGAGTGGCCCGGCGGATATAGCTGTAGTTAATATGCACCAGCTGCTCCAGCGGGGCCAGCACGGTTTGCAGGAATTCGTCGTATTTGGAAGCGTGTACCAGCAGGATCTCGTGATTGGCCTTGAAAAACCGTACCACCCGCAGCAGGTCAGGATGACTTATCAGGTGGAAAACCTGCTGGTGAAGTACAAAATAGTCATTCCGGAACACCACATTTTTGAACGGCAGGGAAATATCGTTGAACAGCAGCTCGCCCGTAACCTCATAAAAGGGTTCTTTTTTAAAGACCGTGAGCTGTATTTCCGCGTTCAGTACGTTCAGTCCCGAAACGACCAGTGACCGGGCTGAAATGGCTTCTGAAATGCCCCTGTCGTGGTAGTAAACCTCCAGGTTCAGCGGATTAGCGGTAATTTGCCGTAATGCTTCCGGCACTGCATCGGCAGGGTCTTCCTGCTGTTGGTTCCGGAAAGTCATCATTGCGGCATAGAACCTGAGCTCTGCCGGGTTATCGGTTTTCCAGAGGCGCTGCGCAGGATCAACCGGACTTACGGGATTTTTGATTTTCCCGGTCTGCGTTACCTCCGCTTCCATCAGCAGGAAATTCAGGTGGTTGTAGTACCGGTGCCTGCTGATCACCAGCACCGGTCTTTTACCGGTTTCACGGGCGGCCAGGTCAGTGACCACCGGTCTTGCCGGAGGGATCAGTGTTTTCCTGAGCATCTGACCATCTATAGCGAGCAGCTCTTTTACCCTGGTTTCCACATGCAGCTTGCCTTCTGTATAGGTCAACCGGAAATAGGCATCGAGGTTGGGCTCAGCTTCCAGGCCATAGCCCCTGGCCCTTTCCAGCAAAGTCTTATGACGCAAAGCATGGTCAAAGAATATCCGGTAGTTTCTTTCTTCCAGCAGGCAATAGATAATCTCGGCCTGGTGCTCACAAAGCTTCTGGCCTTCATGCTCACAGGAGCAGGAAGAAACCAGCGAGCTACCCCGCCGGCTGACCGAAACGTTCGGAAAACCCACAGCAGCAGCCGTTTTGGTAAAAACACCGGCATTCAACTCCAGGGCAAGCGGGTAAATATCAGAAAAGTTTTTCTTTTCGATAAAGCTACCGTTTTGCGTATGCCTGAGCAGCTCCAATACGGAAAGTGTACCGATGTCTGTATCGGGTAATATATATTCTCTGACCGGGCCTGTCATAACGTTGCCAGTAAGCAGGAAATAAGGTAAACCACGCGTTATTAATGCGAAGATACGGCCTTAAGTCCAATGATAGAACCGATCAGCGTGGTAAGAAAAAGCAACCGCAAAAAGCCCGCCGGTTCTTTAAACACCCAGATACCTACCAGTACCGTACCCACGGCTCCGATGCCCGTCCATACGGCGTAAGCAGTACCGATAGGCAGTGTTTGGGTGGCTTTGATCAAAAGTCCCATGCTTATGCTCAGTGCTGCCAGGAATCCGGCATACCAGAAATACATTTCATTTCCGGTGGTTTCCTTTGCCTTACCCAGGCAAAATGCAAAAGCTACTTCAAAGAGGCCTGCAAGAATTAAAATAATCCAGTTCATTTTTTAGTTTTTTCTAAGTCCGGAAATAGAGAAGATGTCAGCCTGTATTCCTCTGCAAGTTTATCGAGGAACTGAAACAGTTTTTCATTCATTTCGCTGAAGTTGTGCTTACAGATTTCCTCTGGTTTCTGTACATACGCATGAACCGTATTGTTTTCCAGGAAATCCAGTTCCTCCGCAATAAGCAGTTCCACCACTTCGGGTGTAAGCTCCATATGGCACTGGAAGCCGTAAACAAGGTTACTGTAGGCCACTATCTGTCTCGGACAACCTGCACTTGTGGCCATTACTTTACTCTGTGGAGTAAGGCCGGGCATGTCGTTATGCCAATGCCCCACCGCCAGGCTTGCCCCAAAGTGATTCAGCTTTTCATCTTTCAAGCCATCTGCTGTAAGCCGGATGGGAAATACCCCTATTTCTTTTTCAGGACTATGCTCAAACCGGGCTCCCAATGCCTCACCGATAAGTTGAGAACCGAGGCAGATTCCTACTACTGCCCTGCCGGCCTCTACTGCTTTTTGTATCAGGGCTTTTTCGGCATGTGCATCAAAATGAGGGCATTCTTCACGGGTTGTGCCGGGGTCCTGAGGGCCACCCATTACGATGAGGATATCGATATTATCTGCCGTTTCGGGCAAAGGTTGATTCTCATAGACTTTTGAGAATGTAATGTCATGTTTTCTGTCCTTTGCCCATTCCAGGCAGGCACCGGGTGCTTCGAAGACTTCGTGTTGTATAAAATGAATATGCACTGTTCTGTGTTTTTGTTTATACAAAAATACAGATTAATCTCCGCAAATTATGCGGAGATTAGGCGGGGTTCTCTCCGCATAATCTCCCGGCCTGTATTTATTCAATAGTCCGTATCACCTTAGCAGGAATCCCCCCTGCCACTGTATTATCGGGAACATCTTTTGAAACCACCGCGCCTGCAGCCACAACTGCATTTTCACCGATGGTTACACCCTGGAGTATGGTGACGCCGGCCCCGATCCAGGCATTCTTTTTAATATGAATGGGCTTGGGGATAAGCGCGTGCCGGTCATCAGGCGACAGCGGATGTCCTTCTGACAATAAGCTGACCTTAGGGGCAATCAGTACGCCGTCTTCTATAGTAATGCCGCCCAGGTCCAGGAAAGTACAATCAAAATTGATGAATACATTTTTACCGATCCGGGTATGCTTTCCGTAATTGATGTACAAGGGCGTAAACACGGCCACGCTTTCGTCAATCTCCGATCCGGTGATCCGGCTTAATAATTCCCTGACCTCTGCGGGATCAGAAGAATTGTTCATCTGAATGAGCAGCTTTTTCGTAGCATAAGAGGCCTCCCTCATCCGGTAAGCCTGCGGGTCACCGGCCGGTATGATTTCACCGTTCTGCAACCGCTCAAAAATATCTTTATCGTTTGTCATCATTTTTCTTTCAAAAAGGCTTCCGGCTTATCAAGCTGTTTTTATACATGACCAAGCGATGATTCCGCCGGATGAATGTGTATTCTCCGGCCGGTATCACATCTTCCGGCTCTCATACAAATGTAAAACTTTTCTCCTGTCTTATTTTGCCGTGAAGCTCATTTTTACCCTTTCCGTCAGTTTTCCGATCTGCTTTTCGAATAAATTGAAGATCAGTCCGCCCATAATAAAAAGAGAGGCCCAGAGCTTCCAGGTAGTCAGGTGCTCACCCAGAAACAGGGCCGAGCTCAGAAAACCCACCACCGGAATCAGCAAAGTAAAAGGAACCACCGCTGATGTGGAGTAGGTTTTCATCAGGAAGCCCCAGAGACCGTAGCCCAGGTGCGTAGACACGTAAACCACATAGGCTACCGCTGCCAGGGTAACCCACGACATATGCTGAAATGAACTCACTATAGCCGTTTTACCGTCTATGAAAAAAGAGGCCGCCATCATAAACGGGAGCGCCACAAGATTGCCCCAAACCACCAGCGACAGCGGGGAATCGGCATTTACTTTCTTCGTAAACATATTTCCGGCGGCCCAGGAGAAGGCAGCCAGCAAGGTCAATACAAGCCCGGTGATGGTAACATCTCCGCCTACGTTGGAGGCAACAACCCCGATGCCGACAAACGAGATCAGCGAGCCCAGTATTTTTAAGAAACCCGGCTTTTCCCCGAAGAACAAAAACGCCAGGCCTATGGAAAAGAATACCTGCACCTGGAGAACAAGCGAAGATAAGCCCGGAGATAATCCCAGGTAAATGCCGCTGAAAAGCAGCCCGAACTGCAAGGCAAAATTAAATACGCCAAAGCCGAGAATGTATTTTAACGGGGCCTTCGGCTTAGGCAGAAAGAAAACAAAGGGCAATGCCGAAAGTCCGAAACGGAGGGTACAAAAAAGAAAGGGGGGAAGCTCTTTTAAGCCCAGGTATATACCAATAAAATTAAGTCCCCAGACAATAACAATCAAAAGAGCCAAAAGAAGATGCTTTGGTGTTAAAACTGCCGCGTTACCCATACCCGTTAAAAATTTGAAGGGGCAAAACTACGCATATCCTTCCGGATTAACTTTACGGAAGCCATACAACCTATCCGGTTTAAATTAACTTTGTGATTTATTTTACCCGGAACATGATTCTTAACGGCTTCGGACTGCGAAATATTCCCGACGAAAAAGTATTCCCGTTTACACTGGAACTGGTAGAAAACCTGCCGGCCATTTCCTTAACCCGGCCGGTCACCTTCCTGGTGGGAGAAAACGGCTCGGGGAAATCCACCCTCCTGGAGGCCCTGGCCTATGCTGCCCGCGTACCTACTGTAGGCGGGATTTCACTGGAGGAAGATCCGCTCATGGAACCGGCACGCCGGCTGGGTAAAATGATGAGCCTCCGGTTCGGAGAAAAAACCACCGCCGGCTTTTTTGTGCGGGCTGAAGATTTCCTGGGCTTTGTAAAAAATATCCTGAGAAGCATAGCAGAGCTGGATGCTGAAATTCAGGAGATCCGGGATAGCTGGACCGGCGGGGACCTGGAAAGAGCCCTGGCCACCCTGAAAGCAGAGCGACAAGGCTACACCGACCGGTATACGGAAAACTTCGACGGCATGTCGCACGGCGAAGGTTTTCTTCGTTTCTTTAACCAGCGCATCACGGGCAAAGGACTTTACCTGATTGATGAACCCGAAGCCGCCCTATCTCCCGCAAGGCAACTAAGCCTGATCAAGATCATCATGGATGCCGTAAAAGAAAAAGGCTCCCAGTTTATCATTGCCACCCATTCTCCTATCATCATGGCCATGCCGGATGCCCAGATCCTGCATTTTGATAGCGGGACCATCACCGGGCGCCATTATACGGAAACCGATCATTACCGGTTAACCAAGGCTTTTATGGAGGCCCCGGAAAGATATATCGAAGCATTGAATAAACCCATATATTGAATATAACCCTATATGGCATATAAGTTCATGCAACCCATTTCTTACTTATATCTTATGTGCCTTATATGTCTTATAGGGTTAAACAGGCTCCGGATGATACCCGCCGGTATCGGTATTCACGTGTGGCAGAGCCTGGATAACACCCTCCTTATCCTGTATTACGGAGCCAAACAGGTAGAGCCTTTTCAACTGCCTGAGTTCATTCAACTCTTTCACACCCGCATCTGTCACCCGTGTGAAGCTCAGGTTCAATACCCGGAGATGCGACAAGCCCTTCAGCACGATCATCTCCTTATCGCTCCACGGCGTACGCTGAAGATGCAAAACCCGCAGGTTCTCCAGCTTCCCGATGACCTCCGGCAGTTCTTCCACCTGCTGCACACCGGCGGCATTCAGCCGGATCACCTGGTCTTTCAGGTTTTCCAGGGCTCCCCGCTCAGCTTTTCCGGGAGAAATACCCCTGAGATTGACTTCCAGGTAATTTGTATTCAGGCCGGCAGGATTTACCAGGATACCGGCTTTTTTCAATATCTCCAGATCCTTTACAGAAGCGGCTTTCACTTCTTTCTCCGGAATTACCCCTTCCTGTTCTTCTCCTGCGGGTGCTTCCAGGCCATGGAGTATTTTCTGTATCTTTTCCTCCTGCGCAAGCTCGCGGCTTCTCTTCCGGAAATCAGCTCCGTTATGGATCCACCATTCTATCAATGCCTTCTCCTCGTCGGTAACCTGCGGTTTCCCTTTGGGCGGCATGTGGTCTTCGTCTGAATCCGGCAGCAGCATACGCATCATCATGAGGCTTTTGCCGGGGTGAAAGGCTTCCAAAGCAGGTCCGTCTTCCCCCCCTTTCAACAGGAATTCCGGAGAATCCAGCCGCAGCTTACCCTTCTGCTTACCGCTGCCGTGGCACGAATAGCACTTCTTTTCCAGGATGGGCCGAACCAGCTCTTCATACACCACGGCCTCCTGTACATCGGCAATAACGTGCTTCTCAGGTACGGCGGCAGCCTGCAGAAAGTCAGTACCGTGGGTGAGTGTGCCGCCATAGTGCCCCGCTAAGGTAAGAATAACCAGGGTTACAGCCCAAAGTACATCCTGAACCCGGTTTCGCGTCAATAAGAGCGGAACAAGCAGGGCGCAGAAAAGCAGGGCCAGCCAGCGGTGGCGGTCCAGCGTAGCCGCATCGTATTCTCCTGACCCGGCCAGCAGCAGGCCCGTACCCGCACTAAGCAGGCTGACCAGGAAAGTGCCCGGCAATACCCATCTGAAAAATGATTCCGAAACCGAAATTTTCTTCAGCCCGGTAAGGACCCGTATCAACAGGGCCAGGAAAAAGAAACCGATGGGCAGATGGACCAGGAGAGGATGAAGTTTTCCGATCATTTCCGGTACCGGGCCTTCAGAAGGTTTAACATATACACATTCACCTCCCACTGGTTCACCAGCGGCTGCCGGGTATAGGGCAGTGTGGGGAGGTAGGTGGGCGGGCCAAATTCGGTCAGGAATGTGATCTGCTTTTTACCGCTTTCCAACTGGTGTTTTACAGCGGTATCCCACCATTCCAGGTGATGTTTCACCGCATCTTCCCACTCCGGTGCCCTCGGATCACTCACCTGCGGCCCCTCCTGGTGACCCACCCGGGCATGGATATGCCGGGTATGCCGGAGGGCATTATTCACCGCCTCCGCCTGGTCGTCGAGGAGAGATTCGTGCACGTTGGTCCAGTGGCTGATGTCGAGCGTCAGCTTCATTTCCGGGTAACGGTTCAGGAAAGCGGTCGTTACCGGAACGGAATAACACATCCGGCTGCGGTGCGTTTCGTGCAGTATTTCGGTCGGCCCTTTCTTTTCCAGGCTGAATTCAATGAAGCGGCTGTTTTGTTCAAATGTAAAAAAGTCTTTCCCTGAATGGCTGTTGATATAAAGAGGATCCCATTCCAGCGCCTGCTCCACGGCTCCTTTGTATTGCTCCAGGTGGGTCCTGAAATCTGCACCGCTGCCTCCGCACAAAAAACCCACCTTCAGATCATGCTCTTTCAATGCCTCCCGCAGGCGCTGCCTTTCTCCCGGATCGCCCGGCCACCACACCTCAATGCCGTCATAGCCGGCTTCCCGGGCTTTTTTACAGAAAGCATAAGTATTGCCTTCAAATCCCCAGTTGGTTGCCAGCACCAGCACTTCAGCCTGCAGACGGGTCACTGCCGGCCCGGCCATCGTCAATGCCACGGCCCCTCCGGCCGAGTGGCCCATAAATTCTCTTCTGTTCATTTTTTTAATTTTTGCTGTTAGCTATTAGACATTAGAAAAGGGCTGCGGAAAACCGGCCGTAAGCAAACGGCCTGACTAATCGCTGACAAACACCTGTCTAATTTCTAACAATTAACTTCTTATCCTGTAATTTCTTTCACCACCTTTCCCGCCACGTCGGTCAGGCGAAACGGCCGCCCCTGGAATTCATACGTGAATTTTTCGTGGTCAAAACCCAGCTGATGCAGCACGGTAGCGTGCACATCGTGCGGGTTCAGCTTGCCCGAAACCGCCGAATACCCGATCTCATCGGTTGCTCCGTACGTTACCCCGGGATTAATGCCACCACCGGCCATCCACATCGTAAATGCCTCGGCATGGTGGTCACGGCCCTTAAAGGCATTGGGCTTGCCTTCCCGGTTTTCGGCCATGGGAGTCCTGCCGAATTCACCACCCCACACAATCAGCGTTTCATCCAGCAACCCGCGCTGCTTCAGATCCAGGATAAGCGCCGTAACGGCCTGGTCTATCGAGCGGCATTTGTCGATCAGGCCGATGTCTACCGCTTCGCTGGCCTGCGTACCGTGCGTATCCCAGCCCCAATCGTACAGCTGTACAAACCGCACCCCGTTTTCCACCAGCTTCCGGGCCAGCAGGGCGTTGTTGGCAAAGCTGGTTTTCCCGGGCTCCGTGCCGTACATTTTGTGAATATATTCGGGCTCTCGCCGGATATCAAAAACTTCCGGTGCGGAAATCTGCATGCGGTATGCCATTTCATACTGGCTGATCCGGCTGAGAATTTCCGGGTCGCCGTACTCGTTGTACTCCTGCCGGTTAATTTCATTGATGGCTTCAATAGAGGCCTTACGCAGATCACGGGTTATGCCGTCGGGGTCTTTGATAAAAAGCACGGGATCTCCTTCCGAACGGCACTGCACACCCTGGTAAACCGAAGGCAGGAAGCCGCTGCCCCAGATGCTCTTACCCGCGTCAGGATTCTGCCCGCCGGAAGTAAGCACCACAAATGCAGGCAGATCGCTGTTTTCTGTACCCAACCCATAGGTTACCCATGAGCCCAGGCTGGGCCTGCCTAAGCGGGCACCGCCCGTTTGCATGAGCAGCTGCGCCGGGGCATGATTGAACTGATCGGTGCTCACGGCCTTCATAAAGCTCAGCTCATCGGCCACCCCGCTTAAATGCGGCAGGTAATTGCTGATCCAGGCACCCGACTGTCCGTGCTGGCGGAAGGTGGCCTGGGGCCCCAGCATTTTGGGCACACCCCGGATGAACGCAAAGCGCTTGCCTTCCAGGAAAGATTGCGGACAATCCTGCCCGTCGAGCTTTGCCAGGTCAGGCTTATAATCAAAAAGCTCGAGCTGAGACGGTGCCCCGGCCATGTGCAGGTAAATAACCGACCGCGCCCGGGGAGCAAAATGCGGCGGCCGGGCCGCCAGCGGGTTCCGCGGGTCAAATACCGGCCCGGCGGCTTTCCCTGTAGATTCACAGGAAAGCAACGAGCCCAGCGCCAGCCCGCCCAGACCCATAAAGCTGCCCTTGAGGAAATTCCTCCGGGTGTCTCTTTCCAGGTTTCGCCAAAAAGCTTCTTTTAAAATCTTTTCCATCAGGTTTTGGTAATTACTTCGTCCAGGTTAAGAATACTGTTGGCCACCAGTACCAGGGCCGCAAAACGGGCATCGGTACCGCCCGCCAGCGCCTTGCACAGGGCCGGGTCTTTTTGATAGGCGGCGTGCGCCTGTTGATACAGGTCCAGCAGCACTTTACGCTTTTCTGCGGAAAGGCTTCTTCCCGTAGCCGCTTTATACGCCATTTCAATGCTTTTTTCAGGCACACCCGCCGCCTGCACCCGCCGGGCCAGGTGTACGGCCAGGTCTACAAAAGCAGAGTCGTTCAGGGTTACCAGCGCCTGGAGCGGGGTGTTGGTCCGGATTCTCCGCGACAGGCAGATGTCACGCCCTGTGGCATCAAAGGTCACCATAGACGGGTAAGGGCTGGTTCGTTTCATAAAGGTATATACGGCCCGGCGGTATTGCTGGCCGTCTTCAGACATTTTCCAGCGGTCGCTGTTGTAAGGGCTGTTCCAGATCCCATCAGGCTGGTAGGGCATCACCGGCGGACCGTACATCCGGGTGTTCAGGGCACCGCTGACCGCCAGGGCCTGGTCACGGATCTGCTCGGCAGAAAGACGTACCCTCGGCCCCCTGGCCAGGTAACGGTTAAAAGGATCCTTTTCCAGCTTTTCCGGGTTTACTTCCGAGCTCTGGCGGTAAGTTTCCGAAACCAGGATAGCCCGGATCAGCTTTTTTACCGACCACCCGTATTCATGCATAAATTGATACGAAAGATAATCCAGCAGCTCCCGGTTAACCGGTGCTGCTCCCTGGGAGCCGAAATCTTCCAGTGTCTCCACCAGTCCCTGGCCAAAGATCTGCTCCCAGACCCGGTTAACCATGGTTCTCGCTACGAGCGGGTTTTTGTCAGAGGTCATCCACTGCGCCAGACCCAGGCGGTTCCGGGGCTGACCGGGTTTCAGGCCTCCCAGCAGGGCAGGCACGCCGGGTGTGACCTCTTTTCCCGGGCTCAGCCAGCTGCCCCGCTCAAAGAGATGGGTTTTCCGGGCAAAGTCTCCTGGGTTTTCTATCATTACAGGCGTCTGCTCCACGTCAGCATTCAGAAGATCCCGGAAAACAGCGGCATAATTCCGGCTTTCCGCATCATTTCCCTGCGGAAGATCCTCCATAAAATGCAGCCAGTCGAACATCATACCGGTAGCATTGGGGTCTTTCAGCCGCGGACTTGCATAAACGGTATACAGGTTATGCCGGCCTTCTGTTCTTTTCAGGGGAATTTCCATCAGCTGCCATCCCCGGGAGCTTTCTTTTACCTGCAGCTGCCCCACTACCGGTCCTTTCGGGCTGTCCAGCCGAAGCTCCAGCCGCCCGTCTGTAGGGTATGAAAGCCGGATCATCAGGAGATTTTTCCCCGAAAGATTGACGTTTTGCAAACGGGCGGAAGAATGATTTCGCAGCGCCAGCCATTTGGTATCGGCCAGCTCGGCATTCACAAATTCATCAAATACAATGGAATTGTACGAGGGCTGAAGCGTTTTCAGGAACATCATCAGCTCGTTTTGCTGCTGCGGCGACACTTTCTCTCTTAGCCAGCCGCTCAGCGCCTGCAGCTTCTGCCTCCCGGTGCTGTCGTAATGACGAAAAACGGGATAGTCGGCATAGGTATCCTCATCGCGGGAATTGTTAAAAAAGGCCATGAATTTATAGTATTCTTCATGCCGGAACTGGTCGTAGGGATGGCTGTGGCATTGCACACAGGCAAAAGTGGTGCTCATCAGGGTTTCCCAGGTAGTATTGACCCGGTCAATCACCGCCTCAGTCCGGAATTCCTCGTTGTTGGTACCACCCTCGTCATTGGTCATGGTATTCCTGTGAAAGGCCGTGGCAATGAGCTGGTCTTCGGTGGCGTTGGGCAGCAGGTCGCCGGCCAGCTGCTCGGTCAGGAAGCGGTCATACGGCATATCCGTATTAAATGCCCGGATCAGCCAGTCGCGGTACCGCCAGATGTTCCGCCGGCCGTCTCTTTCATATCCTTTGGTATCGGCATACCGGGCCAGGTCAAGCCACATAGACGTCCATTTTTCTCCATAGGCCGGCATAGCCAGAAGCTGATCCACGTAGGCGGTATAATTTTTATTTTTTGCGTATTCGGCTTTCAGGTTGTCCGGCGCCGGCAGGCCGATAACATCTAATGCCGCCCGGCGCAGCAGCACCTCATCAGGCGCCTGTGCTGAGGGTTTCAATCCTTGTTTCTGTGCCTCGTGAAGAATAAACCGGTCGATATCCGTTTTGGCCCAGCTTCCCTTAACAGAAGGTACTGCCGGTTTTTTCACCGGCTCATAGGCCCAGTGATTCCCCCACTCCGCGCCCTGGTCTATCCATTTCGTCAGCAGGCCGATCTCCTCCTCGCTCAGCGGATCTTTCTGGTAAGGCATACGTTCTTCCGGGTCATGCAGGGTAAGCCGGCGGATAAACTCGCTCCCGGAGGCATTCCCCGGAATAATGCCGTATTTCCCCGATTTCCCTTTTCCCAACGCCTCTTCCCGGTAGAGAAGGCTGTAGTTGCTCTGCATTTTTACACCGCCGTGGCAGCTTATGCAGTGCTTATTCAGGATGGGTTTAACCTGGGTGATATAGTCGACCTTTTCTCCTGATCCGGTACATCCGGTCAGAAAAATACCTAAACTACAGAGGGCTGATACAATGAACTTCAGCAAGTTTGCTTTCATCAGGGTTGGAATCTTTTTGCGGAAATCGCAAAAATTTAATTTACCCCTGAAAATTACAATTATTTATTCAATAAACAATAAAATAAGTCTTCTGGCATAACCCCTGATGGAGTAGATAAGGCTATATTTTGTCTTTGTGTTCTTGGTGAAAACATCTTTGTGTTCTTGGTGAAAAAATATATTGCACAAAGTAAAAGGCACAAAGAACACAAAGATTGTTACTTTTCCTGCGTATTTTTATATCCCTATAACCTTCATGTATGCGCTACCTCTCCATCATTTTCCTGTTCCTGATCTCCTGCCAGAAACCGGCCGAATACGACATCCTGATTAAAAACGGCACCATTTATGACGGCTCCGGGGGAGAGCCTTTCACAGGAGACGTAGCCATTAACGGTGAAAAAATAGTGTACACCGGCCCCTCCCTGAAGAATGCCAGGGCTAAAACAGTAGTGGATGCCACGGGCAAAATCATCTCGCCCGGCTTTGTCAACATGTTAAGCTGGAGCAATGAAAACCTTATTCACGACGGTCGTTCGCTCAGCGGGATAAAGCAGGGCGTCACCCTGGAGGTCATGGGCGAGGGCGACTCCATGGGCCCCTTCAATGATGCCCTGAAAAAATATACCGAAGAAACCCAGGGGCATATCCGGTACAAGGTTAGCTGGACCTCCCTCGGTGAGTACCTCCGGTACCTTGAAAACAAAGGAGTATCGGTCAATGTGGCCTCTTTCGTAGGAGCTGCCACCGTGCGGTCGCACGAGCTGGGCTTTACCAACCGGAAAGCCACTCCGCAGGAGCTGGAACGGATGCAGAACCTGGTCAGGCAGGCCATGCAGGAAGGAGCTATGGGCCTGAGTTCCGCCCTGATCTATGCGCCGGGTTCCTATGCCGACACCGGAGAGCTGGTTGCCCTGGCCAAAGCCGCAGCCCCCTATAAGGGCATGTATATCTCTCACCTGCGCAGCGAAGGAAACCGTATCGACCAGGCCCTGAACGAGCTCATTACCATTGCCCGCGAAGCCGGGATACCGGCAGAGATCTACCATCTCAAAATGGCAGGAAAAGACAACTGGCACAAGCTGGGTGCCGTTATCCAAAAAATAGACAGCGCCAATAAAACGGGCCTGGCCATCACCGCCGACATGTACAATTACACCGCCGGAGCTACCGGTCTCGATGCCGCCATGCCTACCTGGGTGCAGGAGGGCGGACTGGCCGGATGGCGGAAAAAGCTTCAGGATCCGGCTATCCGCAAAAAAATAGGCCTGGAAATGCAGGCTCCGCAAAAAGACTGGGAAAACCTCTGCCTGGCTGCCGGGCCCGACAAGTCACTCCTCATTGGCTTCAAACAGGATTCCCTCAAAAAATATATAGGGAAAACCCTGACCGAAGTGTCGGAGATGCGCGGTACACCCTGGTACGAAACGGCCATGGACCTGGTCGTACAGGACGACTCCCGCGTGGGAGTGGTTTATTTCCTGATGTCGGAAGATAATGTAAAGCGCCAGATGCAGCTGCCCTACATTACTTTTTGCTCAGATGCGGGCTCCCTGGCACCGGAAGGCATTTTTCTTGAATCGAATGTTCACCCGCGCGCTTACGGGAACTTCACCCGCCTGATTGAAAAATACGTTCGTAATGAAAAGGTCATTTCCCTGCAGGAGGCCATCCATAAGCTCACTGCCCTGCCCTGCGAGCGCTTAAAGATCAAAGACCGGGGTCGCCTGAAGCCGGGTTATTTTGCCGATGTGATTGTTTTTGACCTCGCCCGAATGAAAGAAAACAGTACCTATGAAAAACCCCATCAGCTATCTGAAGGAATGGAGCAGGTATTTGTAAACGGGAAGCAGGTGCTCAGAGACGGTGAGCATACCGGGGCGTTTCCGGGGAAATTCGTGAAGGGGCCGGGCGCGGGTAAGTGAAAAGATAAAAGTTAAAAACTAAAAGTTGCAGTACATTGCTTTTTATGTTAAATACTAATGTACCGCAACTTTTCACTTTTAGTTTTTCACTAAAATCATTACTTCGCAAAATTAACGCTCCGCATCTCCCTGATCACACACACCTTGATCTGGCCCGGGTACTGCATCTCCTTCTCTATCTTCTGGGAGATATTGAATGACATCATGTTCGCATCCTCATCCGAAACATTTTCCGAGTCTACGATCACCCGTAGCTCACGGCCGGCCTGGATGGCATAACATTTCTCCACCCCTTTGAAAGAAAGCGCCAGGTCTTCGAGGTCACGCAGACGCCGTGCGTACGACTCCATCATTTCACGCCGTGCACCCGGTCTTGAGCCGGAGATAGCGTCACACACCTGCACGATCGGCGAGATCAGCGAAGTCATTTCGATCTCATCGTGGTGAGCTCCGATAGCGTTACAGACTTCCGGGTTCTCCTTGTACTTCTTGGCCAGCTCCATGCCCAGGAGCGCGTGCGGCAGGTCAGACTCTTCGTTATTGACTTTACCGATGTCGTGCAGCAGACCTGCACGCTTGGCCAGCTTCACGTTCAGGCCCATTTCAGAGGCCATGGCCGCACAAAGCTTGGCCACCTCACGCGAGTGCTGCAGCAGGTTTTGTCCGTACGAAGAACGGAAACGCATCCGGCCCACCATCTTGATCAGCTCAGGGTGCAGCCCGTGAATACCCAGGTCAATCACCGTACGCTCACCGATTTCGATGATCTCGTTATCAATATCCTTGCGGGTCTTGTTCACCACTTCTTCAATACGCGCCGGGTGGATCCGTCCGTCCTGCACCAGGCGGTGCATGGATAGCCGTGCCACTTCTCTTCTTACCGGGTCAAAGCTGGAGATCACAATGGCTTCAGGGGTATCGTCTACGATCACCTCCACGCCCGTAGCGGCTTCCAGGGCACGGATGTTCCGGCCTTCCCGGCCAATGATCTTGCCTTTGATCTCGTCGCTCTCAATATTGAAAACCGACACACAGTTCTCAATGGCCTGTTCGGCCGCGGTACGCTGTATGGTTTCAATAACGATCTTCTTGGCTTCTTTGGTAGCCGAGAGCTTGGCTTCTTCCATGGTTTGCTTGATGTAGCTCGAAGCCTTGGTTTCCGCCTCCTGCTTCAGGGCTTCCACCAGCTCTTTCTTGGCCTGCTCGGCCGTGAGGTTGGCTATCTTTTCCAGCTGAACCACCTGCTGCTGGTGCATTTTCTCGGCTTCCTCCCGTTTTTTGGAGGCCAGGTCGATCTGCTCATTCAGCTTATTGGTTTTGTTGTTCAGCTCATTTTCCAGGCGCTTGTTCTGCTCGATCTGCTGCGCAGCCTGCTGCTGCATCTGCTTCACTTTCTGCTCGTTCTGGAGAATCTGGTTTTTGCGGTTATTCGACTCCTCATCGAAATTGGCTTTCAGCTTCAGGAAATGCTCTTTGGCTTCCAGCATCTTGTCTTTTTTGACGCTTTCAGCGCTATGATTGGCATTTCTTATGATTTCATCGGCTTTCTTCCTGGCATCTTCTTCGAAGTTAGCAACATTCTTTTTCATCAGGCTATTGCCCAGAAAGTACCCGAGGGCCAGACCTCCGAGTAACGCTATTGCTGCAATTAAATAAACAGACATTATAAATTTCTTTTAATGATTAAAAAATGAAACATCCCGTTTCACTTGATATCAAAAAAGAAGATTGTAGACTTGGAGAAAATCAATCCGGTAAGCTGTTCCTTATCAAATCCAACCGCTGATCCACTTCGTTTTTCAACTTACTATAGCGGTCATCTACCTTCAGGGCATCTACCAGCGCCTCTACAGCCAGGGCCGTCAGCAGCTGATTCAGGTTCGCCGAAGCGGAGTATTTATTTTTTAACACAGCCAACCGTTCATGTAACATATCACGCGCTTCCACATAAAAGGCCTCTTCCTCCCTCGGCACCAGGAAGGGGATCTTTTCACCACTCAGGTTAAAAACTACCTTTTCCTTTTCAGCACTTACCATGCGGTTTTTTACGATATATTATCCGGACAATTGATTAATACAAATATCTATTTCTTCAATCAGCGTATCCAGGAAATCTCTCAGATTCATGGTTTCCACTGATCCTTTTTCTTCAATATCGGTTACAATTTTAACAAAATTATTTCGTATTTTAAAGTTTTCGGGAACTAAAATACTTTGTTCACTTATCCTTGCTTCCAGCTGGGCCACCTTTTCCTTTAAAAGCCGGTTGCTCTGCAAAAGCCGCTCCTCCCGGTTCCTGTAATTCGAAATATCGTATTCCAGGCCCTCTATTACCGCCTTCTGGCTCCTTACCTGGCTTTTTAAAAGCAAAAACTGCCCCTGCACTTCCTCAAATTTGGAAAGCAAAAAACCGTTTTCTTTTAAAAAGTCATCGTCCTGCATTATTTCCGGATTAAAGCTCCTGCTTCTTTTTCAAAAACATCCATCAGCCGCTGCATGGTCCGGTCAATCTGCTGATCGTTCAGCGTCTTTTCCGTATCCTGGAGGATAAAGCTCACCGAATACGACTTCCGGTCGCTTTCCAGCTTGTCTCCCTTGTATACATCAAAAATATTGACCTGCTTCAGCAGCTTTTTCTCGGTTTGATACGCCAGCTTCCGGATCGTCTCAAATTTCACTTCGTCAGGAAGCACCAGCGAAAGATCCCTCCTCACCTCCGGGTATTTCGGGATTTCTGCATATTTAAAATCGGGCGAATACACCTGCAGCAGCAGCTCCCAGTCGAACTCGGCATAATACGCCGCCTGCTTCATATCGGCCTTTTTCAGCAGATCATTGCTCACCGGCCCGAAGCTGACCAGCACCTTATTCCGGACCAGGTAGTCAAGCCCGTAAGCAAATAAAGCCGAGGAGGTCTCGTTATTCTCCGTCTGGTGAACCTTCATCAGGCTCAGCACCTGGTGAACGGCCTGGTGAATATGCCTGTACCCCGTATTCTCCGGTTTTTCCGCCCACGACTCCGCCGAAGTTTTCCCCGTCAGCAACAGGCTCAGCACCTTGCGTTCTTTCACACGGGTCTTTCCTTCCTGGTTGACCGACCGCGAATACACCCGCCCGAATTCAAATATTTTCAGGTCGCGGTTCCGGCGGTTAATGTTGTATACCGCCGTATTCAGGGCGGAGAAAAGAAGCGACTGCCGCATTTCCGACAGCTCCTCGCTCAGCGGGTTCATCAGCTTCACGGCCGTGTCCGGGTTGCCGGTCCATTCGTTTTCTTTCGGGCTCACAATCGACAGGCTCTGTACCTCGTTAAAACCCCGGGCGGCCAGGGCTTCCGACACCCGTACACGCAACGACTCTTCGTCTTTCACCGGGAAATCCGACAGGAAATCGGAGCGCAGGTGCTCGGACAGCTCCACGTTATCAAAACCGTAAATGCGGAGAATTTCCTCCACAATATCCGCTTCCCGTGTTACATCTACCCGGTACGGCGGTACAGAAACGTTCAGGACGCCGTTCTCTGAAGCCATAACCTTAATGTCCAGGCTTTCCAGGATAGACGTGATCTTTTCCTCTCCCAGCGCTTTCCCGATAAGCCGGTCAATGTTCCGGAGCTTTACATCAAACTCAAAACGGTCAATTGGCGACGGGTAATTATCGAAAATCCGGTCTACCGGCATTCCGCCCGCCAGCTCCTGCACCAGCAGGGCAGCAAAACGGATGGCAAAAGGCGGCATGTTCGGGTCCGTGCCTCTTTCGTACCGGAACGACGCATCGGTTTTCAGGCCGAAATGCGACGAGGTACGGCGGATGTGCGCCGGGTCAAAATAAGCCACTTCCAGGAAGATGTTCCGGGTAAAATCTTTCACTCCCGAAGCATTTCCGCCAAAAACACCGGCAATGGCCATCGGGCCTTCCGTATTGCAGATGGCCAGGTCATTCCCGGTAAATTTACGTTTCACTCCATCCAGCGTTTCCAGCTCCGTATCTTGGGTTGGCTTTTTCACGATCACCCGGTTTCCGCGGATCTCATCGGCATCAAAGATATGCATGGGCTGCCCCAGGAAGTGGCACACGTAATTGGTGATGTCTACGATGTTATTGATGGGATTCATGCCCAGCGTTCTCAGGAAAGTCTTCAGCCAGTCGGGCGACTCCTTCACTTCCACACCCCGGATCTCCAGTCCGCAGAAACGCGGGCACGCATCGGTAGCCTCCACGCCCAGGTCAATGGTAGATTTCTCAGTGCCCAGGGCAAAACCGCTTACCTCCGGCAGGTTCAGCGGCAGGCCGGTCACCGCCCGGATGTCGCGTGCCACCCCGTAATGCGAGGCCGCGTCGGCCCGGTTGGGGGTCAGCCCGATCTCAAACACGTAGTCGGCTTCCAGGTTAAAATACTGGGAAACGGGCGTACCCAGAGGCAATTCGGTATCCAGGATCAGCAGGCCGGCGTGTGATCTCCCCAGCCCTATCTCGTCTTCGGCGCACAGCATCCCGTTAGATACCGCTCCCCGTATCTTTGATTTTTTAATGGTAAAGGGCTCCCCTTCCACCGGGTATAGCGTAGTACCCGGCTGAGCCACGATCACCTTTTGCCCGGCCGCCACGTTCGGTGCCCCGCACACAATATCCAGCAACTCTTCACCCCCCACGTCTACAGTGGTTACCTTCAGCTTATCGGCGTCAGGATGCTTCTCACAGGTCACCACCTTCCCGATAACCAGGCCTTCCAGCCCGCCTTTTACGGCTTCCACCTTCTCTATTCCTTCCACTTCCAAACCTGTAGAAGTCAGTAAAACACCCAGCTCTTCCGGTGTTTCGGTAAAATGAATCAGCTTCTGCAGATTTTTATACGAAATTTTCATGTTTTCCCAAAAATTTCACAAAGATACGCGTAGACCTGCAAAATTATACGTCAAAGCCTGCTGAAATGTAATAAAAGACGCAACATAAAGGACAGGCCTATATCCGCCAAAAACAAAAAACCTTCCCGCTATTTGTATTATTACGAACATTTCGTAGATTTACGAAAATTTAGTAATTATGGAACGATTAACCGTACAGGAAGAAGAAGCCATGCAGGCCGTATGGAAGCTCAATGGCGGGTTTGTCAAAGACATCCTGGAAGAAATGAATTCGAATACACCTTATACCACCCTGGCCTCTACCGTTAAAAACCTGGAGAAAAAGGGGTACGTCATGCATGAACGGCATGCCAATGCCAAGAAATACCTTCCGTGCATTTCCCAAACCGAGTACAAACGAAGCTTCATGAGCAGCTTTGTGGGAGAATACTTTGGCAATTCGTACAAAGACATGGTGAGCTTCTTTGCCGAAGAGCAAAAGCTTAAACCCGAAGAGCTGGCTGAAATTTTAAATATGATCAAAAAATGAGCACATTCTGGACCAACCTCCTGGAGATCAACCTGATCCTGAGCCTGGTATACCTGGGCTATATCCTGCTCCTTAAAAACCTGACGTTTTTCAGGTGGGCCCGGTTTTACCTGCTGGGAGGCATGCTCACAGCGTTAATCTACCCGTTCCTCAAAGCACGGAAAATGGTTCAGATACCGGCCGAAGGCGTGACCATCGCCCTTCCTGACCTTACCCGTCTCAGCGCTGCAGGGGGCACCCGCTGGGAACCTTACCTGGTATATCTCTTTTCCGGCGTCTTTATTTTGCTGTTCCTCCGCTTTGCCCTGCGCTTTGTCAGCCTCGGAAAAATCCATGCCCGCTCTACAGAAGCCCGGTTTAACGGGCACACCTACCGGGACACCCAACACAGGATCAGCCCGTTTTCTTTCTGGAAATGGATCTATATTTACCGGAAAGCCCATTCCGATACGGAAATGGACCAGATCATTGCGCATGAGCATATCCATACCCGTGAACGGCACAGCTTTGACGTGATCATTGCCGAAATCTGCAGCATTATCTGCTGGTATAACCCGCTGGTGAAGCTCCTTAACCTCAGCGTAAAAGACAACCTGGAATTCCTGGTAGATGCCGGGGTGCTGAACTCGGGCATTGACCGCGTCTCTTACCAGCACAGCCTGGTGGGTATATCCCTGAACAATTTCCCGGGAAGCTATCCCGGGAACCAGTTTGCATTCAAAACCTTAAAAAGAAGAATACATATGATGAACAAAAACCAATCTCCGAAATCCCGGCTGATAGCCTATATGCTGCTGACTCCGCTGGTGCTGGCATTTGCCGGGTTACTAACTTTTTCCTGCCAGAAAGAAACGCTTGACACCCTGGCCAAAGCTCAGGAAAGTGAAGGGTTGACCCGGTCAGGAGTGACCCGGTCAGGATTGACACAGTCAGGATTGACCCGGTCAGGATTGACCCGGTCGGTAACCGCCACCTATAACGAGGCCGAAAAGAAAGCCATGATAGAGAGCGTGGAACTGAAAACCGACGCCGGCATTGCTTTCAAAGCTGCAGCATATGAGATCGATGACCAGGATCAGCTCTCCTTAAAAGGACCGGTAATTTTCAGGGGTCTTTCTTCCTCTTCCGAATCGCCGCTCTTCATCCTCGACGGCAAGCCGGTTACTGAAGAACAAATTGTGAAATTGGTCCCCGAGACGATCGAGTCCATGTCTGTGGTTAAAAACGATGCCGTCAAATCTGTTTACGGGGAAAAAGCCAAAAACGGGGTGGTTTATATTGTAACTAAGGCACGTACTCGACAATAACCGCTCATTGGTCGAAACAATCCCTGCGTAAAAGACTTTATTATTTATATTAGGGCTTTAAAACCTGATTATGATGAAAGTCTTTTACGCATTTTTATTTTTTCTCTTTCTGGCGGCGGAGACGTCGGCCCAGAAAAAGCCCCTTGACCACAGCGTCTACGACGGCTGGCAGTCGCTGGGCAACACCGCTATCTCCAAAAAAGGAGATAAGATTTTCTACGTTGTTTCTCCCCAGCAGGGCGACGGAGAGCTCTTTCTTAAAACCGACAAAAACGAGACCCTGCTAAGCCTTCCCCGGGCCTCCGTTCCCAAGCTCAGCTTTGACGAAAAACACTTTGTGAGCCTCATTTCTCCTTTCTATAAAGATACGCGCAAAGCCAAAATCGACAAAAAGAAAAGAGAGGACATGCCCAAAGATTCGCTGGCCATTTATTCTTTTGCCACGAAAAGCTGGGTCAAATTCCCGAATGTAAAATCGTACCAGCTGGCCGAAGAAGACGGCCGCTACCTGGTGTACCTGTACGATGAAGTGCCGGAGAAGAAACCCCGGAAAGACTCAACAGCCAAATCTGCAAAACCCGCCGCCGACTCTTCCAAAGTGAAGAATGAAAAGCCGAAAAAGCCAACCACTAACCTGGTGGTTTATCTCCTGGGAACGGGCAAAGACACGCTTTTCACCAATGTGGAGTCGTACGATATCGATAAAAAAGGAAACTACCTGGTTTTCACCCGGAAACCGGAAGAAAAAGACAGCCTGGGAACCACCGGCGGGGTTTTCCGTTACCACCTGGCCAATAAGCAGCTGGTTCACCTGACCTCCGGAAAAGGAACCTTCAAGAGCTTTACTTTTGACGAAACCGGCGAAAAGCTGGCCTTCCTGGCCGATAAATCACCGGAAAAGTCATTGCAGAAAGATTTCAGAATTTATTATCATACCGGCACCAGCGCCGACTCGGCAAAAGTGCTGGTATCGGCAGCCACCCCGGGTGTTCCGCAGAAATGGTATGTCAGCGGCGAGGGCAACCTCCGTTTCAGTAAAAACGGCGAAAAGCTATTCCTCGGCCTGGCGCCCGTTCCCCGCGTAAAAGATACCACGCTCGTGGAATTTGAAAACGCCAGGCTCGACATCTGGCACTGGAAAGACGACTACCTGCAACCCCAGCAGCTGGTTAACCTGCGCAGGGAGCTGAACCGCAGCTACCTGGCCGTAGTGGACATGAATGCTGACGGGAAAGTGATTCCCCTGGCCGATGAGGCTCTTCCCGATACCCGCATTACCGAAGACGCCGACAATGAGTTTATACTGGCCACCACTGACGTGGGCAGGAGAATAGAAACCCAATGGCAGACCGGAAGCGTACAGGATGTATATGCCGTTTCTACCGTAAACGGCTCCCGGAAGCTGATCGTTAAAGATATACGCGGAAACGTATCGCTCTCTCCCGAAGGGAAATACCTGTTATGGTATAACCGGGAAAACCAGAACTGGTATACCCATAACCTGACTACCGGTGCTACCGTACAGCTCAACAAAGATATCCCGGTTTCTTTTGCCGATGAAGACAACGACTCGCCCGACACCCCAGCTGCTTACGGGATAGCGGGCTGGACAGCCGGAGACGATAAAGTATGGATCTACGACAAATACGATATCTGGTCGTTTAAAACCGATGGCTCCGGAGCCGTTAAGCTGACCGCAGGCCGGGATAACCGCATTACCTACCGGTATGACGACTGGAAAGAACGTAAATCGCGCTTCTCGCCAACCGTTCTCGACGAAAAAACGCCGTTTATCTTAAGCGCATTTAACAACACGAATAAAGAAAACGGCTTCTACCGGATGACCCTGCAAACGGGCAAAAAGGCACCAAAAGAGCCCTTCAAAGAAATAGTATGGGCGAAAGCCTACTACGGACAGGTCAAAGAAGCCAAAGACGGCGGAGCCTATATTTATACAAAAGAAAGGTATGAGCAGTCGCCCGACCTGTTCTTCAGCAAAGATTTTGTAACGGAAACACAGCTTTCGGCCACCAATCCTCAGCAAAAGCAATACAACTGGGGTACGGCAGAACTGTATACCTGGACAACCCCTAACGGCCATGCTGCCGAGGGTATCCTGTATAAGCCCGAAGACTTTGACCCGAACAAGACCTACCCGATCATCGCTTATTTTTACGAAAAGCTGTCTGACGGACTGTACCGTTACCAGGCACCGGCTCCTACGCCTTCGAGGCTGAACATCTCTTTCTTTGTCAGCAACGGTTACGTGGTACTGGCACCGGATATTGTTTATACCATAGGGCATCCGGGCAAATCAGCCGAAGAATACATCAATTCGGGCATGGCTGAGCTGAAAAAGAACAAATGGGCCGGCAAAATGGCTATCCAGGGCCAGAGCTGGGGCGGTTACCAGGTAGCTCACCTGATCACCGTAACCGATATGTACGATGCCGCCTGGACGGGCGCGCCGGTAGTGAACATGACCTCGGCTTACGGGGGAATCCGGTGGGGCAGCGGCATGAACCGCCAGTTCCAGTATGAAAAAACCCAGAGCCGGATCGGGGCCACCCTGTGGGAAAAACCCGAGCTGTATATCGAAAACTCACCGCTGTTTCACCTGCCCAATGTGAAAACCCCGGTGGTGATCATGAGTAACGACCAGGACGGCGCCGTGCCCTGGTACCAGGGAATAGAAATGTTTACTGCCCTGAGAAGATTGCAGAAGCCGGTTTGGTTGCTGAACTATAACGGGGATGACCATAACCTGGTACAACGCCAGAACCGGAAAGACATCCAGCGCCGCCAGCAACAGTTTTTTGATCATTTCCTGAAAGGAAAACCGGCGGCTCCATGGATTGAAAGCGGAGTTCCGGCTACGTTGAAAGGAATTGACTGGGGATTCGGGGATTAAAAAACCCCTCCCCACCCTTTAGAAAGTGTCTCCTGTGCTTGTTTACTCAAATGCAGGAGACATTTTTTTCAGGCTTCCCGGTCAATGTTTATAAATGAATAGGTGCCGTAGATAATGTACCCTATCAGGCCTATTCCTAATGCTATCGTGAAGTACGCCATGACCATACTGTTTAATGACGGTACAAAAATAGCACAGTCTATTAAATCTACCAAACCTATAGGGTAAAAGATTTTAAAAGTGCCCCAGCATTACGGCATTTACTGACGGTGGCGAATATCTTTCAGGAAAGTTTCCATAGGCTAATATTCCCCAGGTAATCCTTTGAAATAAACCTGAAATATTCTAACTTTACTTTAAATCCATCAACGAATCAACTGCCCTGTAGCAATGCGTACTTTAAAAGGATCCAAAAGCAGGTTAATCAGGCATTATGAAGAAACCCTGGGAGCACGCTCTATCGGAGGATTAAAAATGATTCTGGATACAAATGCAGCAATGAGATTGATTACTAAATTTTTGAAAACTGATTAAATTATGCCCAACTATTCGAAAATAGATGAAAAAGACTTCGTTTTCATTCCTGATATACCATCAGAACAGGAAAAACAGGAAATAAGTAATTTCATCCGGAAAGATAAGATCCAAAGGAAACTCCAGAAAGTTCAGCTTTCTGCCAGAGAAAAAACAAGAAAATTATAAAAATCCAGTACTCTTCAGCTAAAAGCTCCCGGCTCCTGGTTTTCAAATCTAAATCACCAGCTCGCTGAACAATTGCTCCAGTTTCTTCGCCGGATCTGCTGTCAGGCCCGGATGAATTTTTGAGGTCTGAATAACGGTGCTGCGGGTGGCAGTGAGCCATCGGAAACGCTCGGCAGCGGGGAGCCTGCCTATAGGACCGGCATCTTTCCCTCCATGGGCGATCTTCCCGAAAGTGTGCAGATATTCCCTGAGATCAGACAGCTGCATGCCGGTACAGAACCCCTGAAATTTCAGCTCGTTGACTTCGTATTTTACCGCTAAAAAACCCTGTGATTTACAATACAGCACCACGCCCACGTTGAAGAACTCTTCACGTTCCACGCGGGGCACTACCCGGATCACCGCATATTCATATAAGTGCCTCTCTTGCATCTTCCGCCTCTTTTACAAATATTTCCGAATTCTTCAGGCGTATCTTCAGGAAGTCGCCGTATACCTTCCTGTCGTCATCTTCCAGCAGCCAGTCTGACGGGATTGCCGCTACTACCTCGTCGATAAACGATTCCGTAATTACTTCCCGTGCACGGGCATTAACGGCTTCCAGCCGGGTAGCATATTTCAGTAAAACGTGATCTTTAACGGGTTTAAACGGGCTTATGGCCTGTTTCTCCCAGGTATCCCAGTTGTGATGAAAATACAGCGATGCCCCGTGATCAATCAGCCACAGCTCGCGGTGCCATATCAGCATATTGGTATTTTTGGCGGTGCGGTCCACATTGGTCAGGAAGGCGTCCAGCCATACGATCTCTGATGCGGTTCCGGCATCTACGGGATGCAGTACGGGATCAAAGGTAATGGCCCCCGACAAATAATGAATGCCCAGGTTCAGGCCCACGCTGAATTTCAGCAGGTCCTGGATCTCTTCGTCGGGTTCGGTCTTACCGAAACGGTCGTCCAGGTAGGCAAAAACCATTTCCGGCACTCTCAGGCCCAGCTTCCGGGCTATTTCTCCGCCCACAAAATCAGCAATCAGGGCCTTGGTGCCCTGGCCTGCGCCACGAAATTTCAGGACATACAGAAAGGCGTCATCGGCCTCGGCAATGGCCGGCAGCGAGCCGCCCTCGCGCAGCGGGGTGACGTACCGGGTGATATGTACTTCTCTCAGGTTCAATCCTATCTTCATTTGCCCTTTTCAGGGTCATCTGACTTCCGCGAATATAACGCTAAAAATCTGTTCGGCCTCCTTTCCTGGATACCGTACCCGGATTTAAATAAGATTTCTTTTCAGATACGCTTTAAAAGCAGCATACGAGGTATCCACCACCGTGGTTTTCTTTTCTCCCTTGAGCAAAAGCCTCTCCGGGATTTCCGGCGTAAAGCCCAGTATGGCCTCCATTTCCGGCAAAAACTTCCCGAAATGCGCGGTAGACAGGAAAACACCGGTTACCTCTGCCCCGGTTTCCTTCCGGTAATCTTCCAGGCCGAGGTAGGCTATGGCCGTGTGCGGGCAGGCCACATAATTGTATTTCCGGTAGATCTCCAGGACGCCCTCACGGGTTTGGGCATCGGTATAGAAATATCCTTTGAGGTACTCCTTCATCTGATTGCCCAGCAAGTCGTTCAGCCGCGGAAAATTACTTGGATTCCCTACATCCATGGCGTTGGAAATGGTAGAAACAGAGGGAGAAATGGGGGTATAAACGCCTGTTCTCAGGAATTCAGGCACCACATTGTTCACATTGGTAGCCGCTACAAACCGGCGAACCGGCATACCCATACGCATAGCCAGCACGCCGGCGGTCAGGTTACCGAAGTTGCCCGAGGGTACAGAAAATACTATTTCCTTTCCCAGCTTCTTCAGCTGCGCATACGCTGAGATATAATAAAATGCCTGCGGTATCAGGCGGGCTATATTGATTGAATTGGCCGAAGCCAGGTGATACCCGCTCCGCAGCTCCTCATCCAGGAAGGCCTGCTTTACCAGCGCCTGGCAGTCGTCAAACGTACCTTCTACTTCCAGGGCCTGTATATTTTCGCCCAGGGTAGTCAGCTGCATTTCCTGTATAGCGCTCACTTTGCCTTTCGGGTACAGGATGGTCACCGAAATGCCCGGCACCCGGTAAAAGCCCTGCGCCACCGCACCACCGGTATCTCCCGAAGTAGCCACCAGGATGTTCAGCGTCTGCCCCGACTGCCGCAAAAAATACGACATCGCAGCCGCCATAAAACGGGCACCAAAGTCTTTAAACGCCATAGAAGGGCCGTGAAACAGCTCGAGGCAATACAAATCCTCTTCGAGCCTGACCGCCGGTGCCTCAAAGTCCAGCGCCGAGTGAATAAGGGTTTCCAGGTCCGTTTCCGGGATATCCCCGCCCAGTAAAGCTTCGCTTACCGCTATGGCTATCTCGTTAAAGCTGAGATTTTCCACATTATCCCAGAATGTCTGTGGCAGAGCAGGAATCTCTGACGGCATATACAGGCCATTATCCGGGGGGAGCCCCTGAAAAATAGCCTCCCGGAAATTTACTTCGGGGCTAAGACGATGGGTACTGTAGAGCTTCATATATACGTGAGTAAGTATTCGTCAAAAGTTAAAAACTAAAAGTTAAGGTACATTCCTGCATATTAAATACTAAATGTACCTTAACTTTTAGTTTTTAACTTTTAGTTTTTAACTTTCCCTGACCATCTCCAGGAACTGGTCAAACAGGTAATTGGCGTCGTTCGGGCCGGGGGCGGCTTCGGGGTGATACTGCACCGAGAAAGCCGGCTTGTTTTTCAGGCGTATGCCCTCAATGGTATGATCGTTCAGGTTAATATGGGTTACTTCCACTTCAGGATGGCTGTTGGCTTCATCCGGTTTCAGGGCAAAGCCGTGGTTCTGGGAAGTGACCTCGCAGCGGCCTGTCAGGAGATTCTTCACCGGGTGGTTGAGTCCGCGGTGCCCGCTGTGCATTTTATACGTGCCGATACCCTGCGTAAGGCCCAGCAGCTGGTGTCCGAGGCAGATACCGAAAAGAGGTTTGCCGGTTTCCAGCAGCGCATTCACCGTATCTACCGCATAATCCATTGAACCCGGGTCACCGGGGCCGTTCGAGATAAAATAGCCGTCGGGGTTCCAGGCAATGATCTCGGCGGCAGGAGATTTGGCATTGAAAACCTTCAGGTAGCAATCGCGTCCCGTAAAGTTTCTCAGGATATTCCGCTTACAGCCGTAATCAATTACCGCCAGGCGGGTTTTTGCGCCAGGGTCGCCCAAGAAATAGGGTTCTGCCGTGCTGATCACCGAGCTGAGCTCCAGTCCTTCCATATCCGGACAGTCGTTCAGGATAGCCTGTAGTGCCGCCATATCTTCCGATTCTGAAGAGATAAGGCAGTTCATAGCTCCTTTATCACGAATGTGCCGCACTACCTGCCGGGTATCGATATCCGATATCCCTACAATTCCGTTCCTATCAAAATAATCCTGCAATGAGCCATCAGCCGTAGCACGGGAATAATACTCGTCTTCAAAAGCATTGCAGACCATTCCCTTGATTTTAATGCTGTCTGACTCTTCCTCCGTATCCAGTTTTACACCATAATTACCGATATGCGCCGTCGTATTAACAATGATCTGTCCGAAATACGACGGATCGGTGTAAAGCTCCTGATAACCCGTCATTCCGGTGTTAAAACAGATCTCGCCTGTAGTAGTTCCAATTTTTCCGAGTGCTTTTCCTTTAAAAACGGTACCGTCCTGAAGCAATAAAACGGCCGCCTGAGATTGTGAAGTCATCTGCTATTGATTTGTACTGGTATCGGAGTGCAAAGATAAATTATTTTCGAGGGTTTACGGCTACCTTTTACCTTATTATGTTCCTGCCTTCACAGCCTCAAAATTAAAATCCCCTTAAATTCAACATATTTTATGAGAATAATCATAATTATTTAACGTCTGCATCAGTTTTTATATCAGGAGCAATAGTTAATTTTATATTCAAATTAAAACATCATGAAAAATATTCTGATAGCCACTGATTTCTCTAAGGGAGCTGAAAATGCAGCCGGGTATGCCCGGAATCTCGCCCGGATGACCTCCGGCAGGCTGACCTACCTCCATATCGTTACCCTCCCCGTAGTGGATCCGATGGTGACCACCACCTTTGTCAACGACACCATTGATGACCTGAAGGCCGAAGCAGAAGACCGCCTGAAAAGAATCGTGGAAGAGGATAAAGGCCAGGGACTTGCAGCCGATTACATCATTTCCTTTGAAGACATTATATCTACCATCAACGAGGCCGAAGACGCCGACCTGGTAGTGATCGGTAAAACAGGACACCGCACCTTCCTCGACCGGCTGATCGGTTCTACGGCACAGAACCTGATCAATCATATTGCGCCGCCTTTGCTGGTAATCCCGGAAGATTTCTCCGGCGATCTCTTCGGGCAGCTGTGCTACGCATCTCAAATGGAGTTTAATGAGAAAATCTACCTGGCCCAGGCGCTTAACTGGCGGAAATACTCGGATGCCGACCTGATCATCGGGCATATTATTGAAGACTTCCCGCTCGACATCAACGCCAATGAGCAGTACATGGCGTCTATTGACCGGGATTTTCAGAACAAAGGTTACGTTTATAAAAACTTTGCTGCTGATGTCTATAAGAAAGGCATTGCAGAGTTCATCGAAAAAGAGGGAATATCCCTGCTCTTTGTCACTGCCCGTAAGCGGGGCTTCTTCGAGGGCATTATTGATCCTTCCCAAACCCGGAAAATGATCAACGACACGAAGATCCCGGTGGTAGTGTTCAATTACACAGAATGAATCTAATGAGGCTGTAAATACGAAAGGCTCACTGCATATGTGGTGAGCTTTTTTTTCACCGTAATTTCTCCTGCCGTTTACACAATTTGACGCAGGGCGTATTATTTTTGCTCAAAACTGTATACGGCGTTGAATAAAAATCTCATAAAAAGCCTCTTATTTCTCCTGGCTCTCGGGCTGTTCTACTATTTCGGGTATTACCAGGGGAAAAGAAATTTTACAGGATCAGCCGGTGATTCCCCCCGGGCAACGGCCACGCCCCAACCCGGCATTCCGGCCAAAGTTTACGAGGTGCTGGACTACATTGACCAGCACGGGGAAGCACCGGAGGGGTACGCGGGCGGAAAGCGTTTCGGTAACTATGAAAAACACCTGCCCCAAAAGAATAAGATAACCCAAAAGAAAATAATGTACCGGGAGTGGGACGTAAATCCCAAAAAAGAAGGCAGGAACCGGGGCGCCGAACGCCTGGTGACCGGTGATGACAAAAGTGCCCATTATACCCGGGATCATTACGGGACTTTTACGAGAATCAGGTGATGGCGTGATGAGAAATCAGCGGTTAGGAATTAGAAATTAGCAGGATAATGACCCATAAATAAATCTAATTGCTAACAGCTAATAACTAAAAGCTAAAAAAGTATACCCTATGAAAAACATTGCCATAGCCCGGCGGGAAGAGCTGCCGGAAAATTTCGAAATCGCGGAAATTGATGCTTCCAAAACAACCACGCTGCGGGAGTTTTACGAGACAATGGCCGGAGTATTTGAGTTTCCCGATTATTTCGGATACAACCTCGATTCATTCGACGAAATGATGAATGATCTTTCCTGGATCGAAAACGAAAAAATCCTGATCTACTTCACCCATTCGGACAAATTCCTGGAAAAAGAGCGCAATGAAAGCAAGATCCTCACCCTGCTCGACCTCCTCGATGCTACCTGCGAGGAATGGAAATGGGCGGAAGCCGATGAGGATATCCCGAAAAAAGAGCTGCTGGTCCGCTTTTCACCGGGCGAAAGAATACAACGGCTGCTGGAATAACCTTCCTGCGGCTATGCTGCTGTTGGGGAAACCCGGCGCTGCTCAGTACTTGTAAATCCTTTTTGTCTGCCGCTGGCCGCCCGAGCTGAGCTTCACCAGGTAAGTGCCGGCCGGAAGCTTCCGAAGGTCCAGCGTCTGCTTTTGCAAAAGATCACCTTCCCGGAAGGTTTCCGTCATATGCCTTTTTCCCTGGAGGTCAAAAATCTCTACCTGTACGGTGGCCTCTGTTCCTGAAAGGTTGAAATAGAGCCTGTCCTGCACCGGGTTAGGATACAGGCTTACTTCCAGCGGTGCAACTTTTTCATTACCCAGGATAAGCTCTATCCTGAAAACCCCTTCCGTTTTTCCGTAGCCGCAAAACCAGTTGTATACTTTGCTTACCCTGAATTCTCCTGCCCTATCCGCCTTCAGCTTCAAAAGATAGTTATCGGTATAAAGAGGTGAAAAGGTATACTGTCTCAGAGAAGAGTCTTTTGCAGTGGGAATCGTGCTGAAAACCACCCGGTCAGACACATCGCTGATAGTAAAAAACCAGGGGGCATCCCCTGTAAATTTCACCAGGGCTTCTACCTGTCCACCGGCTTCTGCCAGCACACTTCCCGACAGCGTGGCGGCAGGCGGCTGCCTTAAGCGGCCCGGTTCCATCAGGGGCGTACCGGGTACGGCCAAGTCTTCAGGTACGGCTTTAATGCGGTAGCTATCGCCCGGAGCCATCGTTTCCGGGATTTCAAACCACAGCCTCAGGGTTCTGGCTCCCTTTGGGGAAGGCGGGAAAACCACCTCCTGCGAGCGGGAAACAGGGATTGCCTGGTAAGCGCCTCCTTCTCCGTCTGAAAGCATCACCCGGAACGGGCCAGGGACTTCCTTTTCCTTCCACCCGTAGAGGATTACATCAAGCGAATCTTTCGCTCCGCCACACAAGCGCATCCCGGTTTCGTAGTACCATTCATTAAACTCAGGGAAAGACCGGAGAAATCCCTTCGTCTGTACCCTTTTCCCCGAACCCGGGTGCACTACTACCGTGGCCTGTCCGTAGCCTTTCCCCGTGCCGCAAACGTTCTTCACCGATTTCAGCGAAAATGTTTCGGTCACCGGCGGTGAAACAGAAATGTACGTGTTGGTCAAAGAATAGGTGCGGCCGTTGCTCAGCGTGAAATAACTTTCTGCTCCTTCCAAGGTATATACCCTTTTCTCCCCGTTTATATCCAGCGAAACCAGCTTCAGATCTGCCGATTCCCCCGTAAAGATCTCGGTATTGCCGCTCAGCCGTACATGGGGCGCCGTAATGAGGGTAAGCGGAAGAAGAGGCGAGTCGAGATTGGCAATTGCCAGGGAATCCCGCATGCGGCCCAGGGTCAGATCTGCATCAGCCCGGCTTCTTTTCCGTACCTGCAGAGAATACTCTCCCTGCTCCAGGTCAAGGGGTATCCGGAATTTAACCCGGTCTTTCGGAGCTTTAAAGGTGGCCAGTTCCCGGTATGTCTGAACCACATTTGCATGATGCAGGTACAGGCCCAGGAGCGAATCCTGCGGAAAGCCACCGGTATAGGCCAGGTCCACCTCCACTTCTTCTCCCGAACAAAAAGCCTGTCCAAACCGGGCAGGATCACTGTACTTCAATTTTACAGAAGGAGGAATGATCACCTTTACATTACCCGAGGCTTTCCCCTGTCCGCAATGAGTGAAAACCGACTCCACCCGGTAGGTGGTTGTTTGCGCAGGAGCAAACATAAGGCCGTAATTTTGCAGGGAGGAAATCACCTCTTTCGTACCCTCTATATTTGAATACGTATAATAGATCCCGAAATCATCACTGGTAAATATTTCACCAGTATTCATTTTTACGGAAAATTCGCCGGCTTTCTCATAATTGGATTCCAGCCGCAGAATGGCGCCGGGCGCACCCAGTACTTCCGTTTTTCCGGTAAAGGATACCAGCTTTACTTCCGGTTGGGGCCTGAAATAACCCAGGTACAGTACACTGGAATAAGAATCTGTTGCCTCCGACTTTACCCGGAGGTTATAGCTGCCCTCCAGATCCTTAGGAATTTCCACCCTCAACGTCTCTCCTTCTTTTTGAAAAGGGATGGGTGTGATTTTTCCTGATGAGGAAAGCAGCTCCACTGTCAGCCAGTCGTCTGTGGGGATGCTTCCGGAATAACTCACCTCATAAAACCGCAAGGCTCCGGGGCAGTCCTTCTTCAGCATAAATTTTTTTTCGGTTACGTCTTCTGCTTTTACCAGACCGGTTCTGGTTCGGATCATGAATTTCCAATTCACTTCTGTGGTACCACAGGCATTGGTAACACTGTTCAACGTATAATGAGACGCCTCCTTTATATCGCTCAGGTATAACTGAGTGGTTATTCCGGAATTATGATAGGGAACGTAATCAGTCCCGTTAACTTTAAAACGACTTACCGAACCAATAGCATTAATTGACGGAGAGGTCAGAGAACCGGCCAGCACCTGGTAAACTTCCGTATTACCCTCAGAAAACCAGGTATAGTTATCTCCTACAGAGAGCCCGAATGAAAGAGGCGTTTCTTCCAGCCTGACCTTTACCGTATTAGAGCGGGTATTACCGGCTTGCAGCCAGAAAGAGGTTTCATACCGGTGGCCGGTAGTACGGAGCGTCAGCTGAAATCTTTCCGACAGGATCTCCTCTTCCGTAAGTTTCCTTATGGTCCCGGCATCGTCTTTGATAAGCACCTCTGCCCCACCCAGATTTCCCACGAAAAAAGGCACATCAAACGCCTTGCCTACACATACCGCCTGACCTATGGCGGCTTCATTTATACTCAGGTAGGGCGTTGCTTTGTTGATCCGGATCCGGGTTTCCCCATCAGAGGTGCCTGTGCCACAGGCGTTATTCACTGATTTGACCCGGATCACCGTGTCATCATTCACCGGTACCGGGATCAGCACTTCACCGGCCACAACCGGTGGGCAGCCATAACAGCCGGGTATAAGCTGACGGATTTCTCCACTCCCCCCGTTGGAAAGCTCATAACGAAGCTCCCCGCCACTGAACTTCAGGGGTACCAGAGCCTGCCCCGGAACACTTTGGATTTCGGAAGCCGTCAGGCTAAGCTCCGGCCGGACGCGTATATCTTTCTCCAGGTTGTTGCCCCAAAGCTCAACCTCAGATCCTCTGCTGCCGGTATATCCTACACTCAATATAATTTTGTACATGAAATTGGGCTCATGCCTTACCCCTCCGGTTATCAGGCTGTACAGGTTCTTAGGGATTTTTACAGACAAGGTGCCCCTGTCCCGGTTAATTTTCATCTCAGGACTCAGCGAGGGATAATAAACTCCGTTCCATGTAGGTTCGCCAGTCACTTTATCGTACAGGTAGGACCTGGCGTAAATGACTGCATAAAATCCCTGTTCATCCAGTTTTCCCGGATCTGAAAGCGCATAGCGGATCTCCGCTTCCTCGCCCTCACAATACTCTTTTTTATCCGCCGTGAAGCTATAAAAAAGTGATTTCTCTTTTACATAATCTATTTTAGCCGGCTCAAAAGGAACACTTTCGCAGGAGGTGCTGGCGTGAGATACAACGAACGAGGTATCGCCTGCAGGAACAGGAAGTATACAGATCCCGTTATTTATTTCTTCCCCCTGCCGGAGCTCCCTGCCATTCACCACTACCGTACTTATCTTCGGACTGTAGGGGTATTCCAAATCAATTTGGGGGTAAAAGACAAGAAACAGCCTGTCCATATCTGGCTGGGTAAGATAACCGGTTACCTGCCTGGTCCGGCCCACCCGGTTGAGAAAGAGCTGATGACTGACCTCCCCGGTAGATTCCTGTACCACCTGGCAATACAGGTATTGGTTGTTTTCCAGGGTCTCAGGAGGCTTTACCCAAACGTTATTATCTTTATCCGGCGTATATAAACCCGCAGAAATGAAACCTTCCGGTTGATAAGAAGCCGAAAATTCCACCCGGAAACGCTCTTTGCCGGAAATGTCCTGAGTTTCTATCTTCAGCCCCAGGGGCACACCCTTGCAGATTTCCGGAATCCCGGAAACGGTCCGGATGTAGATACGCCGGAGATTATCTCTTTTCACGACCACAGCCTCGCCCTCTACGTTACCTTTCGTCCCGCACTGATTGGTGATCTCACTGATCCGGTAAATCGTCAAAGAATCTGCCGGCAGCACTTTTAACTCCAGGTAATTGCCGGGTTGCCAAACATCTTTTAAAAACTTTGAACCATCACTCAAACGAACCTCGTAGGGATACAGCTGATACGAATCCCCGTAGTGATTTTCAGGAACTTCCAGGGTGACCCGAAGCGATGCCTGCTGTTCGCCTTCTATATATTGCTGCTGCCCGAACTTTGCGGTAAAGGGCTGGAGAAGGTGTGCGTAGGTAAAGAAAGCAGGCTCTTCTGCTGTGTATCGCGGACTGGTAGAGCTCATCCGGAGCTTATAGCGTCTCCCGCTCACCAGTGTATCGGGCAACAGAAAACGCGCCTGTCCCGATTGCCCTTTATTGGCCTGTCCTTCCGGCAGCAGCCGGTATTCTTCCGAATCAGCCGCCGCTATTTCCAGCAGGAACCGGTTGTCTTCGTTAAAGCCCGGCTCGGAAGAGGTACTATCGCTGAAGTAATAGTCAATCTTACCGGTGAGGTAGCGGCCACCGCATTCGATCTCCTGAAAATCAAAATAAGCATAGAACCGGGACTGTTGTGCAAAAGCAGTGCTGCATCCTGCTAAAAACAGCAAGGTTATTCGATATAAGGTTCTCATAAAGGTTTCTGGTACCGGATAAACCGCGAAATTAGCTACAAAACGCACATATTCGCCTATAGCGATGCAGGATTATTTTGCAGGAAAATCAAATAGCCGGATACCGATTGATTATATTGCAGGAGGCCTCCCTTTTTTGATCCGGCTTCGTATTTATTCCTGAATTAAGAAATTTAATTATTTAACTAAATATGCATATATATAATTATGAAATTATATATAAATATAATAATACACGTATTTAAATAATGGATGACAGCCTTAAAAAAATCAACCGCATCATTGCTATTCTCACCTCGCTCCAGGCCAAAAGGATTGTAAAAGCCCAGGAGCTGGCCGACCGTTTCGGAGTGAGCCTCCGCACCATCTATCGCGACGTCAAAACGCTGGAAAGCGCCGGAGTGCCCGTCCTTTCCGAGGCCGGTATAGGCTATTCGCTCATGGAAGGGTACCGCCTGCCGCCCGTGATGTTTACCCGTGAAGAAGCCGGAAGCCTGGTCACCGGCGAAAAGCTGATGCGCAGCTTCTCCGACAAAAGCCTCGGCGACCATTTCCAGTCAGCCATTGTGAAGATCCGGTCGGTCCTTAAAAACTACGACCGCGAATGGCTCGACGCCCTCGAAGAAACCATCCGGGTGCGCCCGCCCAAGGCCCTCTTTAACAGCGATATTGAAGATTCACTGCACACGGTATTGCACGGTATAGCTGACCGGAAGTCGGTTATCCTGGAATACAAGGCCATCACAGATGTCATTTCCGAACGGGAAATTGAGCCGGTGGGCATTTTTCATGAGAACAACAACTGGTATATCCTGGGATATTGCCTTTTGCGGGGAGATTACCGGCAGTTTCGTACGGACCGGATCCTGGCTATCCGCAGCACCACGAACCGCTTCACCCGCCGGCACGGCAAGCTTTCTGAACACCTGGATCGCCACGAGACCCTGCCGCGTATTACCGTACGGCTGCTGGTAGAGCCGCGCATTGCCCGCTACCTGGGCAATTCGCGCAACAACTACGGGTTTGTATCGGAACAAGTTACGGAAAATGGTGTGGAAATGACCTTCCACACCATTGAAATTGCAGAGGGCTTCCCCCGCTGGATCCTTAGTTTTGCAGATTATATCCGGGTGCTGGAACCACAGGAGCTGAAAGACAATGTACGAAAGCTGATTCAACGGATAGAACAAAACCAGTGAACATGGCTTACCTCTCCCAGAAGAACGGCGGCTGAATACCCAACGCCCGGAGGTATACATACCCCTGCCCGCGGTGGTGAATTTCATTTTCAATGAAATAGAAGATAGAGTCGGTCACCGTATTTTCATACTGGCCGAAAAGGCGGATGGTCTCTCCAAAACGCTCCGGGCTGATCCGGGGCCAAAAGCCGTTGATACCCTCCGTGGCCTCGTCCCACAGCTGCAGCAGCTCAGCTTTGGAATGAACCTGGAGATCTTCACTAAGAGAGCCGGTGTCTCCGCCGGCTATTTCCGTAAGGCCGGGAACGGCAATAGCCAGCAGCTCTTTGGCCAGCTCGGAAAACGGGCGCATGCCGCCTATAGAAAATTCAAATAATTCTTTTTCGGGAAAGGCCTCGATCACCCTGCGGGTAAGCCGGCGGTTCCCCTGCCATATTTCCAGCAGGCTGCCGGATGAAATAACTTCGCTCATGGTAGTATTTGTTTTGATGATGCTGCAAATCTACCCCGGTGCATTGACAGCAGTGTGTCAGCAGGCTCAGTCAATTTCAATCACTACTCCTTCTGACATGGGCCGCGATACGCAGGTCAGCACGTACCCCTCTGCAATTTCCTTTTCCGTAAGCCCCTCGTCCTCATCCATTTTCACGGTGCCTTCCAGGCATTTCCCCAGGCAGGCGGTGCACATCCCGGCCTGGCATGAATACGGCAGGTCAATATCCAGCTCGAGGGCGGCTTCCAGGATGGTCTGGTGCGGCTCTACCTCAAAAACGTGGGTTTCCCCGTCGTAGTGTACCGTAACGGTTTGCTTTTTCAGGTCAGGCAGGTGCTCCTCCTCCTCCTGGGCAGGAGCATTGAAACGCTCGTAAAAGATATGCTCTGCCGGAACTTCAAACAACTTGTAAATTTTTTGCATCTGGTCCATCATTTCTTCCGGGCCACACATATAGAAATAGTCATTCTTAAAATCCACCCGGTTTTCCTTCATAAACCAGACACCGTTGGCCTGGTGTATCCGGCCGCGGTGGCCTACCCATACCCCTGAAGGCCGGCTCAGGATATACACCACGGTGAAACGCCTGGCATATTCCGATTCCAGCTGCTGCAGCCTCTCTTTGAAGATGATGTTCTCTTCGTCGCGGTTTCCGTAAATCAGGAGAATCTTCCGGTCAGTCGTTTTCAGAACGGTTTTCAGGATAGAAAACAGGGGCGTTATGCCGCTCCCGGCGCCTATGAGCACCAGGCTGCCGTGATGCGGCTCTTCCGGCTCATACACAAAACGGCCCATGGGTTCAATCACCTCCAGGAAGTCTCCTTCCCGTAAACGGTCGTTGAGATAGTTAGAGGCCAGTCCGCCCTCCACGCGCTTCACCGTGATGGCTACCGAGGAGTCGGTAGCCGGCGAGCTCGACATGGAATAGCTTCGTCTCACTTTCTTCCCGTCACTGCCCGGAATCAGCACGGTCAGGAACTGCCCGGCCTTGTATTTGATCTGTTCACTGATAGGATGCCAGAAGTGAATGGAGACGGTATCTTCTGTTTCCCGCACAATTTTCTGTACCTGAAGAAAGTAGGTTTTCATAGGGTACAAAGTTACGCAAGGTTTTATGAAGAGTGAATCGCGAACGGCATGTTTTGCGGACTTAAAATAAAAAAGGAGGGGGTTGCCCCCCTCCTTACGGTTATCTTTCTACTGTAATGTAATCGATGATGTATTTATCCTTGCCTACCAGCTTCAGCTTGTAATAGTAAGTGCCTGTAGGTACGGTTCCGGTTCCCGGAATCACCCCTTTATTTGCCTTACCATCCCAGCCTGAAGTGGTAACGGTTTCACCGTCTTCTTCATACAGTGTAGCACCGTACCGGTTCACAATAATGAGTTTCTCGATCTGTGCGTTGCCTTTCAGCGTGATCTTCCAGTTATCGTTCACTCCGTCACCGTTAGGCGAGAATCCTTCCGGAACACTTACCATGCTTCTCGGATCGTCGTCGTCAGCGATGTTGAATACGGTTGGCGTACTCAGGTGCTTGATGATCTCGAGACCGGCGTTAGACGTATCGGTCAGTACGTTGCTGCTGTCTTCAGCGAAGGCAATCACGTTTGTACTGTAAGGTCCGAAGTTGTCTCCGAATACCACGGTCACCTTGAATTCCAGGGTATCTGTCTGACCCGGTGCCAGCACCGCGCTGGTATCCGGCAACAGCAGCCTCACGTCATCCTTACCGTTGAAGTCCGGGTTAACCACCAGGGTACTTCCCTGCGAGGTGATCACCGGTGTACCGGTCACGTTGAACTCAGGGGCATTGGCAAATGCATTCATCAGGGTATCGGTCATAAATACATTTCTCACAGTATCTGCGCCGTAGTTCCTGATTTGTACCAGGTATTTCACTTCGTAGGCCTTGCCGTCGTTCACAAACGCAGAGTCAACAATGGCCAGGGCCGCTCCGATACCGTAACCCGGTGTGCCGTCTCCGCCTATCGTAAACTCGGTCGGCGTACTGTTGTTGGTCGGATCACCGTCGTTATCCGGATCCGGATTCACACCGTCTGTTGACCGGTCTGAAAGCTCTCCGTTGGTACCGGCATACGTGGTGGCCGAGTTAGCGAAGCTTACCGAAGCATTGTTGCCCATGTTCACATATACATCCATGCGAACATTGAGTGTGGCACCCGCAGCTATGGCACTCTGATCGGCAATCAGCAGGTCGGTGCTTTCCCCTTTACCGGTGTACTCCGGATTCACGGTCAGTCCGTTGTCGGCCTCCAGGTAGATCGAGTCAATCACGGCAGCGCTTCCGAAGGTCAGTGAAAGCGTATCGGTCAGCCTGATGTGATCCAGATCTTTCAGACCCATGTTGGTCAGGGTGAACACGAACGGTACCTTATAGGCATTGCCTTCGGTCCGGGTAATTGTTCCGACAGCTTTGGCCAGTCCGATCAGCGAATCTACCCGGGCCACATTGTTGATCACCCATGTAGAGGAGTCGTTGGCCTGGTTCGTGTCGTTCTGAGCTACCGATTCCAGCTGAGCCTTGTTGGCTATTCTGCCGGTCCGGGTAACTGTTCCGGTATAGTTAACGTCTACAGAAGCTCCCGGTGCCAGGGTATCAAGACTGATCACCACCTCACCGTTTTCCAGGAAGGCATGATCACCCACCTGCGTAATCTCCAGGCCTAACGGGATGATGTCTCTCACCCGGATATCGGAGGCCCCGGTTGTACCGGCATTGGATACGGTTACGGTATAGGTCACTTCCTCGCTCACTTCGGCAGTTTCCTTATCGCCTGTCTTCTGAACGGCTACATCAACAGATGTCGGGTAAACCGGGTTCTGACAGTCGTCTGAGATCACTACATTCACCGGAGTTCCCTCGCTGTAGCATCCCGCAGTATTTCTTTCAAACAGGTAGTACACACCGGTGGTCACCTGGGCAGAAGTCACCAGGGCGGCAGACGGCGAGTTTCCGTAACGGAATTCGAACGTTCCGCCTGTTGTCGGTGCCCCGAGAATGGCATTTCTCAGATCCACGTAGGCCAGAGGACAGATGTTATTCAGTGTCTCAATAGCCGTAGGCTTAGGCAGGGCATCCACCACATTCACGGTCACTACTTCCGAACTCTCGCTTTCACATCCTGCTGCGTTGTTTACACATTTCGCAGAGAATTTGTAGGCGCCGGTTTCTGTAGGAACAAAGTTGATCGATGCTCCGGTAGCCCCGGTATTCCATACCACCTGAGCGCTACAGTTCATAGCGGTCAGCGTTACTGAAGTGCCCAGGCAGGTCGCTGAACCTACAGAAGACATCACAACAGGTGCGGTTTCACAAGATCCTGTACCGTTTCCGTTGCATTCTCCTGCCGGTTTCACACGAACGGTGATCGAACCTACCGCCTCACAATCATTGCCCGGAGTAGCCGGTGTACATACGGAGATGTCTGTTTCTTCATCGCTGTAGCAGGCTCCTTTATTGAGGTCACTGTAGTTCGCTCCTGAAACCAGTCCCTGAATGTCTCCAATGTATACCAGGGTGATCACCTTGTAGGTTCCTTCCTGTACATTTTCAAACTTAGGTGTAGTTTTCACCTGCAATATTTCATACGCATTATTGGTAAGCAGGAACCGGGTATTCATACCGTTCGGATTCTGCTGTGCCTCGTAGTTGAATTCCACGTTACCCACGGCAAAGTCACACGAGCTGCCTGCCCCGCCTTCAGAACATACGGCGGTCATGCTGGTGGTAGCCGTTGCCTGTACAGTGATGCTGTTACCGGTGGCGCCGTTAGACCATCTTACTGTTCCGTTGGCACATCCGCTGGCCGTCAGGGTTACGGTTTCACCTACACAATACGCGGTCTTATCACTTGAGATGCTCAATGTTCCGCCTTTCGCCTGGATGGTCACACTGTTCGATACGGCTGATTCTCCACAGTCGGTCTTACAGGTGGCTGTATAGCTGCCTGCACTTACCTGGATACTATGGCCTTCACTTCCGTTCGACCAGATCACCGTTCCGCCTGTACAACCGTTAGCGGTTAAGGTGGCCAGCTCCTGTCCACATACGCCATCAGTGCTGGCAGAGATTACCGGCGCTTCCGGAGCAGTGGCATTGTTATCTACCTCTACGGCGATACATGCGATCGACTCATTACCACAGGCATCCACACAGGTGGCGGTATATACGCCTGTACCTACCTGGATCTGGAAGCCGGTTTCCCCGGTTGACCAGCGAATCACTCCACCCACACAGCCGGTAGCGGTCAGGGTAGCTTTCTCGCTTCCGCATATCGAGCCTTTATCGGCCGTTACTACCGGAGGTTCCGGTGAGCCACCTTCAGAGATGGTGATGGTAGCGGCATCTGACGTTCCGCAGCCGGTGGTACAGGTAGCGGTATAGGTACCTGCTCCTGCCTGGATGCTGGTGCCGGTGGCACCGTTAGACCAGGTCACGGTTCCTGAACAGCCGCTGGCGGTAAGGGTAACTTGCTCTGTACCGCATACGGAAGAACCGCTGGCGGTAATTACCGGTTTAGCCGGTCTTTCCGAGGTACCGATGGTTACCGGAGAAGAAATCTCTGATGTACCACAGCCTGTTGTACAGGTAGCGGTATAGGTACCCGCTCCTACCTGGATGCTGGTGCCGGTGGCACTGTTTGACCAGGTCACGGTTCCCGCACAGCCGCTGGCCGTCAGGGTAGCCACTTCGCTCTCACATACGGTAGACTTATCTGTGCTTACCGATGGAGCAGCCGGCTTATCTGACGTTCCGATGCTTACCGGTGCCGAGGCTGCTGATGTTCCGCAGCTGGTGGTACAGGTAGCCGTATAGGTGCCTGCTCCTGCCTGGATGCTGGTGCCGGTGGCACTGTTTGACCAGGTTACGGTTCCGGCACAGCCGGTAGCCGTCAGGGTAGCTCTCTCGCTTTCACATACGGTAGCCTTGTCTGCACTCACAGACGGAGCTGCCGGTTTATCCGATGTTCCTACGGTTACCGGTGCCGAGGCTGCTGATGTTCCGCAGCTGGTGGTACAGGTAGCCGTATAGGTGCCTGCTCCTGCCTGGATGCTGGTGCCGGTGGCACTGTTTGACCAGGTTACGGTTCCGGTACAGCCGGTAGCCGTCAGGGTAGCTCTCTCACTTTCACATACGGTAGCCTTGTCTGCACTCACAGACGGAGCTGCCGGTTTATCCGATGTTCCTACGGTTACCGGTGCCGAGGCTGCTGACGTTCCGCAGCTGGTGGTACAGGTAGCGGTATACGTACCTGCGCCTGCCTGGATCACGCTCACGGTCTGGCCGGTTGACCAGGTAACCGTTCCGGCACAGCCGGTAGCCGTCAGGGTGGCTTTCTCACCTTCACATACGGTAGCCTTGTCGGCATTTACCGACGGAGCTGCCGGTTTATCCGACGTTCCGATAGTTACCGGTACCGATGCTGCAGATGTTCCGCAGCCGGTGGTACAGGTAGCGGTATAGGTACCTGCGCCTACCTGGATCACGCTCACGGTCTGGCCGGTTGACCAGGTAATCGTTCCGGCACAGCCGGTAGCGGTCAACGTAGCTTTTTCGTTCTCACATACAGTAGCCTTGTCGGCACTTACCGACGGAGCCGCCGGCTTAGCCGAGGTTCCGATAGTTACCGGAGCCGAAGCCACTGATGTTCCGCAGCTGGTGGTACAGGTGGCGGTATACGTACCTGCTCCTGCCTGGATGCTGGTACCGGTGGCGCTGTTCGACCAGGTCACGGTTCCGGCACAGCCGCTGGCGGTCAGCGTGGCTTTCTCATTATCACATACCGTTAGCTTGTCTGCACTTACAGACGGAGCTGCCGGTTTCACAGAAGTTCCGATGGTTACAGGCAGCGAAGACGATGACGTTCCGCATTCTGTAGTACACGTGGCGGTATAGGTACCCGCGCCTGCCTGGATGCTGGTGCCGGTGGCACTGTTCGACCAGGTCACGGTTCCGGCACAGCCGCTGGCGGTCAGCGTAGCTTTCTCGCTTTCACATACGGTAGCCTTGTCGGCACTTACCGATGGAGCCGCCGGTTTCACAGAGGTTCCGATGGTTACCGGGTTAGAGGCCGGAGAGGTTCCGCAGCTGGTTGTACAGGTAGCGGTATACGTACCTGCTCCCACCTGCACCGTTGCACCGTTCCCGATCGTAACCGGTGCGGTTGTTCCCGGTTTGTACCAGGTCAGGGTTCCTGTACAGCCGGTGGCGGTCAGTGTAGCTTTTTCATCACCACAAACGGCTCCTTTATTGGTAGTAACCGATGGCGCTACCGGTGCATTTTCCTGGCCGATAACCAGCGGTCCTGCTGATACGGTGCCTCCGCAGCTGGTAGTACAGGTAGCGGTGTATGTTCCGGCACCTGCCTGTAGGCTGTTTCCTTTAGCACCGGTTGACCAGGTTACGGTTCCACCTTCACAACCGGTGGCGGTCAGGGTAGCTTTTTCTGTGCCACACACTTTAGCCGTGCTGGTTGCTATGGTAAAGTTAGCCGGTGCGCTCTCCTGTGTAATGGTCACCGCAGCTGAAACCGCTGATGTACCACACACGGTCACACAGGTAGCCGTATACGTTCCGGCAGTTACCACCTGCGTGGTACCGGTTCCGCCGTTCGACCAGTGGATCGTTCCGCCCGCACAACCTGTAGCGGTTAAGGTAGCGGTTTCACTGCCGCAGAGAACCGACTTGCTGGTAGTAAGCACAGGTGCATCCGGCTTGCTTCCGTCACCAATTACGATTGGTGCAGATGCTTCTGATGAACCACAGGCATTCACACAGGTAGCTGTATAAGTGCCTACTCCTACCAGTACCGGGCTACCGGTCTGACCGGTGTTCCAGGTCAGGGTTCCGCCGGTAGCACAGGTGGCGGTCAGGGTAGCTTTCTCTGTACCACATACCGTATTCCGGTTGGTTTGTACAGTAGGTTTCGAAGGTACCGGTCCGCGGTTGATCACCACTGTATTGGAGTTAGCCGAACCACCGCAGGCATTTACACAAACTGCGGTATAGGTACCGGCTCCCGCTTGTCTCGGGTTAGCCGTTACATTGTCGTTCCACAATACGGTTCCTGTAGCGCAGGTAGCGGTCAGGGTAGCCGTTTCATTATCACACACCGTAGTCACACTGGTGGTTACGGTTGGAGCAGCCGGCTTGCTTCCTTTGGTAATTACTACCGGTGTTGAAGCCGGTGAGTTACCGCACGAAGTCACGCAGACGGCCGTATAGGTTCCGGCGCCCACTTGTCTTGGGTTAGCCGTGGTATTGTCGTTCCACTGTACGGTGCCGGTAGCGCAAGCTGCAGTAAGCAGGGTAGTCTCACCCTCACAAACAGTGGTCTTTTCTGCTGCTACGACCGGTGCTGCCGGTGTGCTGCCCGTGCCGATCACTACCGGTGTTGAGGCCGGTGAAGCTCCGCACGAAGTCACACACGTTGCTGTATACGTGCCGGCGCCTACTTGTCTCGGGTTAGCCGTGGTATTATTATCGTTCCATTGTACAGTACCGCTGGCGCAGGTAGCCGTAAGAGTGGCTTTCTCGTCACCGCATACGCTTGTTTTGTTTGCTGTAATCTGCGGTGCTGTCGGCGCTGGCTGGCTGGTGATCACCACCGGTGTTGAAGCCGGTGAGGTTCCACAGCTGCTTACACACGTTGCGGTGTACGTACCAGGGCCTACCAGGATCGGGCTGCCCGTGCTGCTGTTATTCCAGGTCAGCACTCCGCCTGTAGGACAGCTACCGGTCAGGGTCGCTTTCTCATCACCACACACGCTCAGCTTGTTGGCGGTGATCTGTGGTGCTGTCGGTGCAGGCTGGGTAGTGATCGTTACCGGTGTTGAAGCTACTGAAGTTCCGCAGCTGCTTACACACGTTGCTGTATACGTTCCGGCGCCCACTTGTCTCGGGTTAGCCGTGGTATTGTCGTTCCACTGTACAGTTCCGCTGGTGCAGGTAGCCGTAAGAGTAGCTTTCTCGTCACCACACACGCTCGTTTTGTTCGCCGCGATCTGTGGTGCTGTTGGCGCTGGCTGGCTGGTGATCACCACTGGTGTTGAAGCCGGTGAAGTTCCACAACTGCTTACACACGTTGCGGTATACGTGCCAGGGCCTACCAGGATCGGGCTGCCCGTGCTGCTGTTATTCCAGGTCAGCACTCCGCCTGTAGGACAGCTACCGGTCAGGGTCGCTTTCTCATCACCACATACGCTCAGCTTGTTGGCGGTGATCTGTGGTGCAGTCGGTGCAGGCTGGGTAGTGATCACTACCGGTGTAGAAGCTACTGAAGTTCCGCAGCTGCTTACACACGTTGCTGTATACGTTCCGGCGCCCACTTGTCTCGGGTTAGCCGTGGTATTGTCGTTCCACTGTACAGTTCCGCTGGTGCAGGTCGCTGTAAGGGTAGCCATCTCTGTACCGCAAAGTGTGGTCTTGCTTGCCACTATTGACGGTGCTGTTGGTGCAGGCTGGGTGGTAATCACCACCGGTGTTGAAGCTACTGAAGTTCCACAGCTGCTTACACACGTTGCTGTGTAAGTACCAGCACCTACCAGGATAGGACTGCCCGTGCTGCCGTCATTCCAGGTCAGCACTCCGCCTGTAGGACAGCTACCGGTCAGGGTCGCTTTCTCATCACCACATACGCTCAGCTTGTTGGCGGTGATCTGTGGCGCAGTCGGTGCAGGCTGGGTAGTGATCGTTACCGGTGTTGAAGCTACTGAAGTTCCGCAACTGCTTACACACGTTGCTGTATACGTTCCGGCGCCTACTTGTCTTGGGTTAGCCGTGGTATTGTCGTTCCACTGTACAGTTCCGCTGGTGCAGGTCGCTGTAAGGGTAGCCATCTCTGTACCGCAAAGTGTGGTCTTGCTTGCCACTATTGACGGTGCTGTCGGCGCTGGCTGGCTGGTGATCACCACTGGTATTGAAGCCGGTGAAGTTCCACAACTGCTTACACAGGTTGCGGTATACGTGCCAGGGCCTACCAGGATCGGGCTGCCCGTGCTGCTGTTATTCCAGGTCAGCACTCCGCCTGTAGGACAGCTACCGGTCAGGGTCGCTTTCTCATCACCACATACGCTCAGCTTGTTGGCGGTGATTTGTGGTGCAGTCGGTGCAGGCTGGGTAGTGATCACTACCGGTGTAGAAGCTACTGAAGTTCCGCAGCTGCTTACACACGTTGCTGTATACGTTCCGGCGCCCACTTGTCTCGGGTTAGCCGTGGTATTGTCGTTCCACTGTACAGTTCCGCTGGTGCAGGTCGCTGTAAGGGTAGCCATCTCTGTACCGCAAAGTGTGGTCTTGCTTGCCACTATTGACGGTGCTGTTGGTGCAGGCTGGGTGGTAATCACCACCGGTGTAGAAGCTACTGAAGTTCCACAGCTGCTTACACACGTTGCTGTGTAAGTACCGGCACCTACCAGGATAGGACTGCCCGTGCTGCCGTCATTCCAGGTCAGCACTCCGCCTGTAGGACAGCTACCGGTCAGGGTGGCTTTCTCATCACCACATACGCTCAGCTTGTTGGCTGTGATCTGTGGTGCAGTCGGTGCAGGCTGGGTAGTGATCACTACCGGTGTTGAAGCTACTGAAGTTCCGCAGCTGCTTACACAGGTTGCGGTGTATGTTCCGGCGCCCACTTGTCTCGGGTTAGCCGTGGTATTGTCGTTCCACTGTACAGTTCCGCTGGTGCAGGTCGCTGTAAGGGTAGCCATCTCTGTACCGCAAAGTGTGGTCTTGCTTGCCACTATTGACGGTGCTGTTGGTGTGCTTCCGCTGCCGATCACCACCGGTGTTGAAGCCGGTGAGGTTCCACAGCTGCTTACACAGGTTGCGGTATACGTTCCGGCTCCTACCAGGATAGGACTGCCCGTGCTGCTGTTATTCCAGGTCAGCACTCCGCCTGTAGGACAGCTACCGGTCAGAGTCGCTTTCTCATCACCACATACGCTCAGCTTGTTGGCGGTGATCTGTGGCGCAGTCGGTGCTGGCTGGGTAGTGATCGTTACCGGTGTTGAAGCTACTGAAGTTCCGCAGCTGCTTACACAGGTTGCGGTGTATGTTCCGGCTCCCACTTGTCTCGGGTTAGCCGTGGTATTGTCGTTCCACTGTACAGTTCCGCTGGTACAGGTCGCTGTAAGAGTAGCCATCTCTGTACCGCAAAGTACGGTCTTGCTTGCGGTCAGAACAGGTGCTTTCGGCGCCGGCAATCCATAAATTTCTACCGGAATCGGTGTCTGCGAGCTTCCGCATTCGTTGACACAGGTAGCCGTATATTTCCCCGGTCCGGCTATCCGTTTATTCCCGGTTGAGCCGTTGTCCCACACTACGGTACTTCCTTCAGGACATGTAGCCGTCAGGGTAGTAGTAGTATTATCACAGATGCTGTTATCTGCCACCACAATTATCGGCGGTACCGGCTTATGTTTCTGCTCAACCGTTACGGATACAGAAGAGGCCGAAGCTCCGCAGTCGCTTACACAAACGGCAGAATAGCTTCCGGCACCTACGCTGATCGAAGCCGTAGTTGCATTCGTATTCCATCTGACTGTTCCGCTGGCACAGGTCGCTGTAAGCGTAGTTTTATCGTTATCACATACATAGGCCTGAACTGGTGTAATGACCGGTGCTGAAGGCGTAGCGCCGTTACCAATGGTTACCGGTGCTGACTCTATTGACACGCCGCAGCTGTTCACACAGGTAGCCGTATAGGTTCCTACTCCCACCAGGATCGGGCTGCCCGTGCTGCCGTTGTTCCATTTCAGGGTTCCGCCTGTAGGGCAGGAACCGGTCAGCATAGCTTTATCTGTACCACAAACTGTAAGTTTATTGGTCTGTATAACCGGTTGTGTCGGTACCGGCCCTTTGTTGATGAGTATTGTGCTGGAGGCATCTGAAGTACCGCAGCTGTTAACACAAACGGCAGTATACGACCCCGCTACACTCACCTGTATTGAAGTACCGGTAAGGCCGTTACTCCATTTCAGCTCACCAAATAAGCATGAGCCGCTCAATGTAGCCACTTCCCCTTCGCAAAGGGTAGTTTTATTGGTAACGATGGTTGGCCGGGTCGGTTTTACACCCGGTTCTATGGCAATCCTGTCTGCTGCTGCAGAAGTACCGCAGGCACTCACACAGGTAGCAATATAGAAGCCAACACCCACCTGGATCGGGCTGCCGGTGCTGCCGTCATTCCAGGTCAGTACTCCGCCTGTAGGACAGCTACCGGTCAATGTGGCTTTCTCTTCACCACACACACTGGTTACATCTGCACTGACAATAGGTTTGGCCGGTACTCCTCCCTTGGTAATAACTACCTTTTCAGAAGCCGCTGAGGTTCCACAGGCATTGGTACATGTAGCTGAATAAATACCCTGACCTACATAAACCGTAGAATTATACCCGGTTACGCCGTTCCATGTTATGGTACCTGAAGCACAGTAAGCTACAAGCTTCACCAGCTCGTCACCGCACACATTGGTTTTTTCAGCGAAAATGGTCGGCTTATCCGGTGCTCCACCCCTGGAGATCGTGATTGGCATAGAAGATACCGACACGCCGCAACTGTTAGAGCATTTAGCCGAGTAAGTACCCTCGCCCACTTCGATTTCATTCCCAAAAGAACCGTTGCCCCAATCCACGATACCTGATTCACAATGGGCATAAAGCTTCGCCTTCTCGTTACCACAAACCGTAGTTTTATCGGTCGTTACCAGCGGTGCGTCAGGAGCTTTGTCCTTACTGATAATTACCGGGATCGATTCTTCAGATTGGCCACAGCTGTTCACACATACTGCACGGTAAACCCCTTCACCTACGTATATAGTTTCTCCACCCTGTTTGTTGCTCCACAAAACGGTTGTTCCGATCGGGCAGGTGGCCGTGATAGAAGCTTTCTCATCCCCGCATACAAACACCTTGGATGGTTTGAGTATAGGCGGAGCGGGATTCTCTCCTTTATTAATGGTTATATGTCCTGAGCTCTCCGATTCACCACAATCATTTTTACAAACTGCGGTATAAATTCCTGCACCCACCTGGATCATGTTGCCTACTTCATGGGTATTCCACACCACGTAGCTTCCTACCGCACATTCTGCGCCCAGGGTAGCTTTTTCATCTCCACAAACCGACGACTTGTTGGTGGTTACCTCCGGCGGACCAGGCACTTTGTCTTTGGTAATGGTTATTTGTCTTGAATCCACAGATTTTCCACACTCATCTTTACAAACTGCGGTATACACTCCAATACCAACCTGGATCGTGATACCGGTTTTGCCGTTATTCCACTCGATCACCTGGCCTACAGCACAGTTGCCGCTCAGTGTTGCCAGCTCTGTACCGCAAAGAAAGGTTTTGTCGGTGCCCACAATAGGAGCATCCGGTACAGGTTTGTTGGTGATCGTTACCGGTGCAGATGCAGGAGATTCTCCGCATTTATCGCTGCAAATGGCGGTATATGTTCCGACTCCTACCTGGATAGTAATCCCTATCATGCCGTTATTCCACTGGATAGTCTCCCCTACTGCACAAGCTGCCGTTAAAGTAGCCAGCTCATTACCACAAACCATGGTTTTGTTCACGGTCACGATCGGTGCTTTAGGCAATACTATTTCAGGAACTACTACAGCGTTGGTCTCATTAACACATCCGTTCCCATCTTTAACATAGAATTTGTGTGTTCCTGAACCTACCTGGAATACCGCAGCAGAGATATAGGTAATTCCATCCATGCTGTAAGCAAACGGCGCAGTGCCCCCGGTAACGCTTATGGTTACCGGCACCAAAGGCCCTTTCTTACAATCCAGGACTCCCGCTACAGCCGTAGCCACAAATCCGGGATAACGGGTAATTTCAATCGGGCAGCACAGGATGCCGTCGCACTGGTCGCCGGTTCCGGCTGTATAATGGTATCTTCCCGGTTCGGTAGCGGTGTATATCCGGTTGATAGCTCCTGCTATCGCTTCCCCGTTTCTGTACCACTGGTAATTTGTCAGGCCTTCTTCTGCTTCAATGGTCACATCGATGGCTTCCTTGTCGCAGAATGTATAGATCTGCGGCACACATTCCACTTCACATTTCACTGCCGCAGTAGCCGTGAAAATACAGTCGTTGGCATCTTTTACCGTAAATACGTAATTGCCGTTGGCCAGGCCGGTAAACAACGCCTCTGCCTGGAAGGTCACGCCGTCTTTGCTATACTGGTAAGGGGCCTTACCTCCTGAAGCCAGGAGGGTTACAGTACCTTTATTATCTACGCATGAAGGCGTAACTGCCAGCGTAGGGGCACCTGCCATCGTAACTTTAGCGGTATCTTTTGCGGTACATCCGTTTGCGGAAGTCACCGTTACGATATAGTTGCCCGCAACAGTAGCTGAAATATTGGGTGTATTTGCCGTAAAGCCGTCGGGGCCTGACCAGCTGTAGGTCACCCCTGCGCTGCCGGTAGCCGTCAGCTCCAGGCTGGTTACTTTACAGGTCAGCTCGCCGCCGCTTACCGCAACCGTTGGTAATTCATTGTTCTGCGTAACGGTAGCGGTATCTTTCGCGATACATCCGTTTGCGGAAGTCACCGTTACGATATAGTTGCCCGCAGTCGTAGCCGTGATGGCCGGCGTGGTGGCCGTAAAGCCGCCGGGGCCTGACCAGCTGTAGGTCACCCCTGCGCCGGCGGTAGCGGTTAGCTCCACACTGCTTACTTTACAGTTCAGCTCGCCGTTGTTTACGGCAACCACAGGCAATTCACTGTTTTGCGTAACGGTAGCCGTATCTTTCGCGATACATCCGTTTGCGGAAGTTACCGTTACGATATAGTCACCCGCAGCCGTAGCCGTGATGGCCGGCGTGGTAGCCGTAAAGCCGCCGGGGCCTGACCAGCTGTAGGTCACCCCTGCGCTGCCGGTAGCCGTCAGCTCCAGGCTGGTTACTTTACAGGTCAGCTCGCCGCCGCTTACGGCAACGGTAGGTAATTGATTGTTTTGTATAACGGTAGCGGTATCTTTCGCGATACATCCGTTTACTGAGGTTACCGTTACCACGTAGTCACCCGCAGCCGTAGCCGTGATGGCCGGTGTGGTAGCCGTAAAGCCACCCGGGCCTGACCAGCTGTAGGTCACCCCCGCGCTGCCGGTAGCCGTCAGCTCCAGGCTGGTTACATCACAGGTCAGCTCGCCGCCGCTTACAGCAACCGTTGGTAATTCACTGTTTTGCGTAACGGTAGCGGTATCTTTCGCGATACATCCGTTTACGGAAGTCACCGTTACTACGTACTCCCCGGCGGCAGTAGCCGTAACGGTTGGAGTGGTAGCGGTAAAGCTGCCGGGACCTGACCAGCTGTAGGTCACTCCTGCGCTGCCGGTAGCCGTCAGCTCCAGGCTGGTTACATCACAGGTCAGCTCGCCGCCGTTCACGGCAACGGTAGGTACGTCGCTGTCACGGGTAACTATCGCGGTATCCGATACGGAACATCCGCTGGCACCCGTTACGGTCACGATATAGGTTCCGGGCTCGGCCACGGTTACTGACGGGGTATTGCCCGTAAAACCGTTTGGTCCGCTCCAGCTGAAAGTATTGGCCGGGTCTGAACCGGTGGCCAGCTGAATACTGGTAATAGTACAGCTCAGCTCGCCGCCCGTAAGGTTAACGGAAGGCGCCTCTTTTTCTCTTACTATAATAGGACAGCAAAGCTCCCCTTCACAGGTGTCGTCGCCACCCGATGTATAATGGTAGGTGCCAGCAGCCGTAATGGTATACACACTGTCGGTAGCGCCTGCAATGGCTTCCCCGTTTTTATACCATTGATAATTCCCTTGTCCGGGAAGCGCTTCTGCCAGGATCTGAATGGTATCACCCGGGCAATATTCAAAGATTTCCGGAGTACATTCACAATAGGCATCCACAGTGACCTTATAGGTACAGTTGTTGGCATCTTTCACCAGCACTTCATGCTGGCCTTCAGTTAAAGCAGCAAAAACGGAGTCGCTTCCGAAAGCTCCGCCGTCTAAACTATACATATAGGGTTTTACCCCTCCAGAAACCACTATAGTGGCCGTAGTTGAATCATTAACACATGCGGTTTCAGCAGAAGCCGTGATACCGCCCGGCTGAACCAGCTCAACGGTTTTCTCTACAGAACAACCGGCTGCATTTTTAACGGTTACCGTATAAGATCCCCCGGCCAGGTTAGTAAACAGGTTAGAGGCCTGCGAAGGTCCTCCGTTCAGACTGTAGGTATAATCGCTTATTTCACCCACGGTTGGGGTTACGGTAATAGAGCCGGTAGTACCGGTAGCACACACGGCATCGGTTTTGGTGACCACCGCGTCAAATTCCTGCTCCTGTGTTACCAGGTAAGGACAACACAGCTTGGCGTCACAGGTCTCTGCGTCTTCGGCCGTAAAATAATAGGATCCGGGTTCGGTAATCGTATATACGGCACCGGTTGCTCCCGCAATCTCCACGTCATTTTTGAACCACTTATAGTTTTGGTATCCTCCCTCCGCTTCGACCTCAATTTCAATCTCCTGGCCGGCACAATACCTGAAAATATCCGAATAGCACTTGCCACCGATCGTGGTATCCGCCGGTATAGCCCTGGCGTATACGGTGTGGGCCGTGTTATTCTTTACTTCTTCAGAGGTATTCTCCCTGAACCCGGCAAGAATATTTTTGAAGGAATATAGGGTTCTTAGCCCCTCCTTGTACCTCTCGAGGTAGGAAGGGTTAACCGAATTCGACCTTAGATTAGGATTAACGCTAAGGTCAGCTCTCTCCCGGGAAAACCCCGCTACTGCACTTGCCAGAAGCAGGAACAGTATGAGAATACTTTGATAGTGGAAATTTTTCCTGATGGTAAACGTAGGTTTCATCCAAAACTCAGTTAAGTGTTTCAAAAATTGGATAGATATATTCACTGCCCGGATAGGGCTTCGCGGTTACGGTCTGTTCAGAGGCTCTGAAAGCCCCGGCACAAAAATCATTCCCAAATTTTATTATGGGCTGATGTAGCTTTCCGATAGCAGCGATCCGGTTCATATCTGTTATGATTGTTTTTTCAATTTAGGTACTGTAAATTCTACAGGACAATCCATGCAGGTGGTACCTGAATTGGATGTATTGGAATGGTAAATCTGTACATTCCCGCCTCCCAAAATTGAATTGCTGAAATCAATGCCGTTGAATCCCTGGGCCGAAGCACCGGGGTCTGCACCGTTATTGAATAATCTGACGCCTTCTCTGCATTGGCCGTCAGCAAACGTGAAACTGAAAAGCAGGAGCTTCTGGTTGGCGGTAAAGTTTACCGTGCTGCCGTGAGCTGCTACTGCGTGAAAGTCTTTGCCCGGCGATGATGCCGGATCGGTGATAAATTTTTCATCCGTCCATGAGCCACCCGCATAGCTGACCACATTTAACCGGGTATCAGGAGAAGATTTAGGCACTACCACCGCGATCTGTGCTTTACCAAAAGCGAAGTTCCTTTGTGTGGAAGGCGATATGGCAAATACCTCATACCTGGCCGATTCCTGGTTCCAGTCAATGGTTAACTTGAGTGTCCCCTGGGCCGACCCGCTGATCGCGGATATCAAAGAAATAACCAGGAGTAAACAGTACTTCATATCATTTATTATTTAGGTTCAGTATTTCACCTGTTTGCAGCTATTTTTTTAAAGAAGCCGCACAAAGCCAAAATATCTTTAAATACTGCAATTTCCATGCCACATATATGATCGCACATTCACAAAAGAACCCGGAAAATATTCCCCCGGCGATTGTCTGCCCGGTCTGAAGAGGAACCGAACGGCACATGAAGAGTGGTTTTCGATTAGTTTTTCCTTACTAAAAGAAAACTTAACCGGATTTCCCCTATTTTAGCAGCCAGATTTTCAACCTTATTCATGAAAGAAAAAAACCAATACCTGATTCCTTTTATTCTGGTCACCAGCCTGTTTTTTATGTGGGGACTGGCCAATAATCTTACCGGGGTGCTGATCCCGCATTTAAGGAAAGCCCTTGAGCTGAGCAATGCGCAAAGTACGCTGGTAGATACCGCCGCCTACCTGGCTTACTTTATTGCGGCCATTCCCGCCGGACTGCTTCTGAAAAAAACAGGGTATAAAAACGGCATCATTACAGGGCTCCTGGTATTCAGCCTGGGTTGCTTTCTTTTCATACCGGCGGCCAATAACCGCGATTTCACCATCTTCCTGCTGGGCTCATTTATTATCGGAACCGGACTGGCTACCCTCGAAACAGCCGCCAACCCCTATGCCGCCCGGCTGGGGCCGGAAGAAACTTCTACCACCCGGCTGAACCTGGCCCAGTCGTTCAACGGCCTGGCCGCCACCGCCGGACCTTTCATCGGTACCCTTTTTATTCTTTCAGGAAAGGAATTCAGCACTGAAGAGCTGGCCCTGATGCCCGAAGCAGAAAAGATACAGTATTTTACCGAAGAGGCGGCCTCTGTTAAAGGGCCCTATATATATATAGGTGTGATCCTGCTGGTGCTGGCCGTATTGTTTTACCTGATCCGGTTTCCCGATATTGAAGAAAGCGGGAATAAAGGGGAGTCAGGCAGCTTTCTTACCGCATGGAAATTCCCGGGCCTGCGCTTAGCGGTCATGGCCCAGTTTTTCTACGTGGGCGCACAGGTCTGCATCACCAGCTTCTTTATCCGGATGGCCATGGCCGGTGGCGGAATGAGCGAAAAAGAAGCCGGCTGGTACCTGGGTATTTACGGTTTCCTGTTTATGGCCGGCCGGTTTGCCGGTACCGCCCTTACCCGTATCATTGCCCCGGCGCGCCTGCTGGCCGCCTATGCCGTAGCTGCTATAATCCTGTGTATCATGGCCATTTCGCTCCAGGGAAACCTGGTGGTATTTGCTCTCGGAGCACTCGGGTTCTTCCTCTCAATTATGTTTCCTACTATATTCTCGCTGGGCATTAAAGGACTGGGGCAGCATACCAAAGCGGGCTCATCGCTGCTGGTTATGGCCATTATAGGCGGAGCTATTTTCCCCGTACTTATGGGATATGTCATTGACCGTGCCGGTGATGATATCCAGCCGGGCTATTATGTTCCGCTGGTGTGCTTTGTAGTGGTGCTGCTTTTTGCGCTCAGGAATGTGAGGGAAGTAAGGAAGTAAAAAGCAGAAAGACAAAATCACAAAAAACGAAACACAAATGCAAAAATTCGCCCTCGTACTGGACCTCGTCAATGACCCTGCGCTCATTGCCGAATACGAAAAATACCACCGGGAAGTATGGCCCGAAATCATTCAGAGCATCCGTGATTCAGGCATACGGCACATGGATATCTACCGGTTTGATAGCCGCCTGTTCATGGTGATGGAAACCGAAGACGATTTCAGCTTTGAGAAAAAAGCAGAAATGGACAACCTGAACCCGAAGGTGCAGGAATGGGAGGAGCTGATGTGGAAATATCAACAGGCTTTGCCGGGCTCTCCGCCGGGGGCGAAATGGCTACCGGCAAAGCTTGTCTTTCATATGTGATCAAAGGCCAGGAAAGGAAGTCCTGAACTTCGAGAACTGGTCTGTGCTCAGCACGGCTTTGAGCTCTTTGTGGTAGTTCTCTTTGGTAGAAGCCGCCAGTCCCTGGTCGTTATTCTCCCGGATCCGCTGCAAAAGCTTCTGGTTAACCACGTTAATGGTGAGCACCTTCTCTTCCTGCGTCTTGTCGAGGCTCAATACCGTTTTCATCCGGTTCGTCAGGTCTCTTGCCTGCGCCTCGGCGCTGGAAGTCTGGCTCGACGCCTGTCCGCCACCGCCACCGCCCGTGGTCAAACCACCTCCGGTAGCACAAGATGCCAGCAGCATACCTGTCAGCGCTATTCCCCATAATCTTTTCATTTTTTCTTTGTTTAATTGTTGAGAAACATTTTATACTTAGATACCAAAATTCTGAAAAGGTTTAAATCAGCGGCCTGTTTCGTCGTAAAAGTAATTAGATATTTCGCCAATTATAAAATAATCTCCGTTAAATTCCGCCCGTGCCAGTACATCCATGATTTCCTCCGGCCTCACCCGCCGGTGAACGGGGTTCATGGTACCGCCGTAAGCGCCGGGTTCGGCCAGCGGGTTCCATTGAAAAACGGCATCTACCAGGGTGCCCCTCGGCGCCATAAGCGGCGGGTACCCCGTGCCGCGGTAGTCGAGCTGGTGCGGGTGCGGCAGGCCCAGCGCATGCCCGAACTCATGGGCCGCCGTGGTGCTTTGTCCAAGCTGGTCGGTGATCAGCCAATGGCCCGAGTTCTGTCCCAGCCCTCTCCCCATCATAGACCGTTCCACGATATTGGCATCTTCTACCCGTACAAAGTTCACTTCATGCGAGCGGTTATCCTGCATTTTCTGCCTGGCTTCTTCCAGGCTTACAGGCTCCACCTCTACCCGGAAGCGTACCGTCAGCAGCTGCATCCGTACCGGGATCACCACCTCCGGGGCGTTCCACATCCGGTTGATCTCCGCTTCTATGGCCTGTGCCAGCGGGGCGTCAGCATACTTGCCGTACAGGAAGATCACGGCTTTGACCCGTATTTCCCCTTCTTCGATATAGGCTATGGCAGACATGCTCAGAACGGGAGGTAAACCACTTTTTTCGTTTCAAAGAATTCCTCCTCAAAATAATCTTTCAGCTCATATACCCGGAACTTCCGCTTTACTTCTGCCAGCTCCTCGCGGAGGTCTCCGCCTTTCAGGTACAGGATACCGTTATCGAGCGGGCTGAAATGGTTCCGGTTGATCTTGTTCTGTACCCATGCCAGGAAAGGTGCCATGCGGGTCACGGCCCGGCTCACAATGAAATCGTAGGTTCCGCGCAGCTGCTCTACCCGCTGGTGCTCGGCTTTTACGTTGGTCAGGCCCAATCCTGCGGCCACTTCTTCCACCACTTTGATCTTTTTCCCCACGGCATCTACCAGGTGAAAAGATACTTCCGGGAAAAGAATGGCCAGCGGAATACCGGGAAAGCCGCCACCCGTGCCTACGTCAAGCACCTCGGAGTCATCGGCGAAGCGGCAGACCCTGGCTATGCCCAGCGAATGGAGCACATGCCTTTCATAGAGCATATCGATATCCTTCCGGGATACCACATTGATCATGGAATTCCACTCTTCATACAGTTCGCCCAGCCGGTCAAACTGCTGCCGCTGCTTTTCCGTTAGCTCCGGAAAGTATTTGTATATTATCTCAGACTTCACGCACCAGGTCGTTTTTCACAAAGATAAGTGGTTTCGGCGCTTTCATAAACGGGTTAATTCCAGTATTTTTGAATTTTAAAAAGAAACGTATGTCGGTATTACAAGGCTCTGTTGAGCAGCTTCTTCCCCAATACCTGGAAGGAAAGGATTATTCTGCCATAGCCGTTATAGCAGATAAAAACACGCGGAAAGACTGCTACCCGAAGATAAAAGACCTGCTGCCCAGGCACCTGCTGATCACGGTTCCGGCCGGCGAGGAGCACAAGAATTTAGATACTTGTACAATTATCTGGCAAAAATTAACAGAGGCTGAATTTGACCGGCATGCCCTGGTCATTAACCTGGGCGGGGGCGTTATCGGCGACATGGGTGGCTTTTGTGCCGCCACGTACAAGCGGGGAATCGACTTTATCCAGGTGCCTACCACCTTACTGGCCCAGGTAGACGCCAGCGTGGGCGGAAAGCTGGGCATCGACTTCCGGGGCCTGAAAAACCACATCGGTGTTTTTACCCAACCCCGTACGGTTCTGATCGACCCGGTCTTCCTGGCCACCCTTCCCGGCCGGGAGCTTCGGTCAGGCTTTGCCGAGATTATCAAGCATTGCCTGATCCGTGACCGGGCCATGTGGGATAAAATCAGGCGCATGGAACCGGAAGAGGTGCCCCTGAGCGACCTGGTCACGCACTCGGTAGAAACAAAAAAAGAAATTGTTACGCAGGATCCTACCGAAAAGGGGCTCCGGAAAATCCTGAACTTCGGGCATACCATCGGGCATGCGGTTGAAACGTTCTACCTTGACAAAGACCGCCTGCTGCACGGCGAAGCCATTGCCATTGGCATGATCTGCGAGGCGTATATCGCGTATTCCAAAGGAATGCTGCCCGAGGCCGGGCTGGCAGAGATCGAGGAGTACATTTTCTCGGTATACGGTACGGTGCCGGTCGATCCCCAGGATTTTGGGGCTATCGCCGCACTTACGGCCCAGGATAAAAAGAACCGGGGTAATACGGTGCGGGCCGCCCTCCTGGACGGGATAGGCAGCTGTACGTACGATATCCCCATTACCCGGAAAGATATCCTGAAGTCGTTGAAATATTATTGCGGAATTTTATAATTATACAAATATTAAAATAATATATGTCAACCCGCCGGAAACTGGTGATTCTGCTCTTCGCTTCCCTGTTTGCGATCATCCTTCTTTTCAGCGGGTTCATTTATTATAACCTCATCCAGTATTCTTACGCTGATTTTCACGCACGCCTCCATACCCGGGCCCTGACCACCGCCCGCATTGAGCTGGAAACCGATAACGAAGCCGACTACCTGAAGCAGTTCAAGGCCGAATACCTGGAAAAGCTGACCAACGAACGGCATTTTATTATCCGCACAGATACGCTCAACCCGGCAGCACTCAGCGATAAGCTGGACATACCGCAACACTTTTTTGAGGAAACCCTGCGCGACGGCGACCATTTTTATAAAAAGGGAAACACGTTCTATAATGCCATACGCACGGATCATGCTGACGGGCAGTACCTGGTTATTGTTTCTGCTGAAAATTATTACCATACCCACCACGAGGTGTATCTCCGGCAATTGCTGGCCGGAACCATTATTTTTGCCGTATTGCTCATTTTCTTCCTGTCGTACTGGATTTCCAGCCGCATCAGCAAGCCCCTGCAGGAGATCAGCACACGGGTCAATGAGATCGGCACCGACAAGCTGCACCTGCGCATTCCCGAAGAAGACCTGCCCCGCGAGCTGGAGATCCTGTCGAAGTCGTTCAATGTGATGCTTGACCGCCTGGAAACGTCTTTTGAGGCGCAGAAGAATTTTGTATCCAATGCCTCGCACGAGTTTCGTACACCCCTTACGGCCATTATTGCGGAAGCCGACCTGGCACTCTCGCGCGGGCGCGACCCCGAATTTTACCGCGAAACCCTCCGCGTAATACTCCGGGAGGCTGAAAAGCTCAACAACAAAACGCAGGCCCTGCTGTTTCTTGCCCAAACGGGCTTCAGGAAATCAAAGCTGCTTTTTGAACCCCTGCGCATAGACGAGATCTTGCTGGAATGCAAGGAGACCTTCAATAAAATTGATCCTTCCAACAATGTAGTCATTGATTTCACCAACCTGCCCGAGCAGCACCAGCAGCTCCAGGTACAGGGAAACAAGCAGCTGCTCATGCTGGCCATCACCAATATCATTGGCAACGGGCTGAAATATTCCAAAAACGAGGTGGTAGAGATCAGCCTGGAATGGGAAGAAAACGATATCGTGATCCGGATCAAAGACCGGGGCATCGGTATTCCTGAAAGCGAGCTGCCTTTCATTTATGATCCCTTCTTCCGGGCCTCCAATACCGGTGAGTTTGAAGGGTACGGCATAGGCCTGCCGCTGGCCCGGAACATCATCCGCCTGCACAAGGGAGAGCTGCTGGTTTCTTCGGCCGCCGGGCAGGGAGTTACCGCCGAAATTAAAATCCCATTAAGACGGAATTAGAATCCAATTAGAATCCTCACAGCCAGGGTTTTTCATGAAACCCGCCTCTCCGGAGCGGTGTTTACACTCTCGAAACATGGTGTATACAACCGTTAAAACTCATTGTATGAATTCAAAGTATCTGAAGAATCTGAAGTACGATCTGCCCGCGGGCCTGGTGGTTTTTCTTGTGGCGCTACCTCTTTGCCTGGGCATATCCCTGGCCTCCGGAACTCCTTTTTTCAGCGGTATCATTGCCGGCGTCATCGGCGGCATCGTGATCGGCACGCTCTCTAACAGCCAGCTGAGCGTAAGCGGGCCCGCGGCGGGCCTGGTGGCCATTGTGATTTCTGCCATCGCCACGCTGGGCAGTTTTGAAACCTTTCTCCTGGCCGTAGTGCTGGCCGGGGTTTTCCAGGTTATCCTGGGCTTTATTAAGGCCGGGGTGCTGGCCTATTATTTCCCCTCCAACGTGATCAAGGGCATGCTTTCAGGGATAGGGATCATCATTATCCTGAAGCAGATTCCGCATGCCCTGGGGTACGACACGGAAGCATTCAGCGAGCTGACCGGCTTTTTTAAGAAAAACGGTGGAAATGCCCTCCAAAGCCTGTGGGAGTCGTTCAGCCACATCAGTACAGGGGCTACCCTGATCTGCCTCATCGGACTGGGCATCCTGGCCGCCTTTGAGACCCCCAGGCTGAAGAAAGTTTCAAAGATTATTCCGGGCGGGCTGGTAGCCGTGGTGGTCAGCGTACTGATCAGTGAGCTGGTTTTCCGGCATATCCCGGCCCTGACCATCTCGCCTGAGCACCTTGTTAACGTTCCGGTAGCCGGTTCGTTTTCCGAGATCGCCGCGCTGTTTACCTTCCCTGACTTCACCGCTATCCTGAATCCGCAGGTATGGATGGTGGCCCTTACCATTACGGCCGTGGCTTCTATTGAAACCCTGCTGTGCATTGAGGCCGTTGACCAGCTTGACCCCCACAAACGATTTACCAATAACAACCGCGAGCTGGTAGCGCAGGGCATCGGCAATATGACCTCCGGGCTGATCGGCGGCCTGCCCATCACCTCCGTGATTGTGCGAAGCAGCGCTAACCTGAATGCCAACGCCCGCACCAAGGTATCGGCTATTTTTCACGGGGTGCTGCTCTTTGCGTCGGTGCTGCTGATCCCGGTGGTGCTGAACAAGATCCCGCTGGCCTCGCTGGCCGCCATATTGATCTATACCGGCTACAAGCTGGCCCGGCCCGTACTGTTTAAAGAGATGTTTGCCAACGGCAAATACCAGTGGAAGCCCTTCCTGGTTACGGTGATCAGCGTGGTCATGTTTGACCTGCTGGCGGGTGTGGGCATAGGCCTGGCCTATAGTGTATATTATATCCTGAAAGGAAATTTCAGGAATGCGTTCTTTTACTATCCGCCGGAAGCGGGTACATCGGGGCCTGTCCGGATGGTGCTGTCGGAGGAGGTTTCTTTCCTGAACAAAGCCAATATCAAAGAGTCGCTGGAGGCCATACCCCGGAACAGCTCCATTGTTATTGATGCGTCGAATTCTTCCTACATTGATTTTGACGTGCTGCAGGGCATCAAGGAGTTTGTGGATTATAAATCGAAATACCGGAATATTTCCTGCCGGCTGGTGGGCTTTGACAAGCAATTTTCGCTGGAAGAAGTTCCGGCCGCCGCTCACTGATGCAGAACGTCAGCCGGTGAAAACCCAATGCCACCCGTATACAAACAGTAGGTTTGTGCTCGGGTGGCATCTGCTTTTACGGTTAGGAAAAGGTCCTCTTCTTTACGCAGGAAGAAGGTTCTTTCTTCTCAATATAGATTCAAAGAGCTTCTGGTCGTGCTCGGAGTTGAACACATCGTTCCGGAAATGCAGGAACTGGCCTCTCCCCATGTGCAGGTAGAAGCCTGTTTTGTCTTTCTCGGCTGATTTGACCATATCCCATTTGATCACACCGCCTTCTTTGGCGTTCAGCTTTACCAGGATCTGCCGGCTGTCTACTTCATACGCAAACTTATCAAACATCTGCTTGTTCTGATCCATCTGGGTAGCGGCATAGAACTGCAGGTACCAGAAAGCGGCAAAAAGGATAGCGCCGATGATGGCGGTAATGAGTATCCACCAGTTTTTATATACCCCTGTAAAGTTGAGCACCAGACCCAGCACGGCTATTGCCGCCGGAACCAGGAACCAGAGCTTCACTTTCTCCAGTTGCCCGGCAAAGGCCTTTTTGATGTAATGTTTTTTATCTAAAGCAAATTTTTTCGTTTTTACTATCATATCCCGTTATTTCGACCTGCAAAATTATAAAAAAGCCCCCGAATAGCCCCCGCTGTTCAAAAATATATTTCTCCTTTTTAGAAAGTATTTTCACCTACCAAAGCGAGGATTGGTTATTTTTGCAATAATGTTAATTTTCAACGTATGTCTAAGGCGCTGCTCCTCACCCGTGAAAAAACCCTTCAGAAAGCCAAACGGATAGCCTACCAGATCCTGGAGAATAACACCTCAGAAAACGAAGTAGTGGTAGCGGGCATCGGCGGCGAGGGGTACGTGCTGGCCGGGATCATTGTGAACTTTTTGCAGGAGATCTCCGGGCTCAAAGTCACCATTGCCAGGCTCAGCTTTGACAAAACGGCCGGCTCGCAACCCGACATTACCATTGAAAGTGAAGTAGACACCTTCCGGAACAAGTCGGTGGTGATTGTAGATGACGTGCTCAACTCCGGGAAAACGCTGGCTTTCTGCCTGCGGCCTTTCCTGTCTATTCCCCTGCGGAAGCTGCAGGTGGCCGTAATGGTAGACAGGAATCACCCCCTGTACCCCATCAAGGCAGACTTCGTAGGATACAGCCTGTCGACCACGCTGTCCGATCACGTCCGGGTTATTTTATCCGACGAAGAAAACGCGGGGGTCTATCTTTATTAAAAAGCGGATAAATGGAAGAAATCAGCTCTTTCCTTACCTACATCATGAACTCGGAAGAGATCATACAAACCGGCGGGCTCCTGGCTATTCTGCTGATCGTATATATAGAAAACGGCCTGTTTTTCGGTTTTTTCCTGCCCGGCGACTATCTTTTGTTCCTCACCGGCGTATTTGTTTCTTCCCAGCACCTGGACCAGCCCATTTACCTTGTTTTGCTGGGGGTTTTTGCCGCAGCGGTTCTGGGTACTTATACGGGTTATATCTCCGGGCGGTTTTTCGGCGATAAGATCCGTAATAAAAAAGATTCTCTTTTCTTTAAGCAGAAATACCTGGCCCGAACGGCCAATTATTTTGAAAAATACGGTAACCGTACCCTGATCATTGCCCGTTTCCTGCCCATTGTGCGCACTTTTGCTCCTATTCTTGCCGGGCTGGTCCGGATGAATTTTCTGCAGTTCAGCATCTACAATATGATAGGCGGAGGGGTATGGGTCATGACGCTGGTAGGTGGCGGGTACCTGCTTGGCAACCGCTTCCCCTTCATCATCGATTACGTTCATTACATCATTATGTTCTTCCTGGCCATTACTACGTTTACCGTGATTAAGGGGTATCTGAATGCGAGGAAGGAATTTGATGAAGAGTGAGTGTGGTGCGTTTTTTCTAACCACATAGATTCATAGAATTAAAACGAAACCCTAAATCTATGTATCTATGTGGTCACAAAAAAAGAGCTCCCGGAGGAAGCTCTCTTCATAATCTCTTGTATACCGATTATAACCGGAAGTGCGAGAATGCCTTGTTGGCATCGGCCATTCTGTGGGTATCGTCTTTCTTTTTCACAGAAGCACCTTCGCCCTTGGATGCGGCTACGATCTCTCCTGCCAGACGTTCTGTCATGGTTTTCTCGCCACGCTTACGTGCGTAACCGATCATCCATTTCATACCCAGCGACTGCTTACGTTCGGCTCTTACTTCGGTAGGAACCTGGAAAGTAGCGCCCCCTACTCTGCGGCTTTTCACTTCCACAGAAGGCATAACGTTACTTAAAGCCTTTTTCCATACTTCAAGACCGTTCTCACTGGTTCTTTTTTCCACAATCTCCAACGCACCGTAGAAAATACTGTAAGCCAGCGATTTTTTACCGTCGTACATCAGGTTGTTAACAAACTTGGTTACGGTAACATCCCTGAACTTGGGATCAGGCAGTACGTAACGCTTTTTAGGTTTTGCTTTTCTCATTTCTTAAATCTTTTTAAGAAGGTTTCGTTTAACGATTTAAACTAATTCACATTCGGTAAAAACTGAATATTACTTCCCTATATATCTGATAATCAGAAGCTATAAAGAATTATTTTTTCTTACCTTTTGCAGGAGCTGCAGCCACTTGTCCCGGCTTAGGACGTTTGGCGCCATACTTGGAACGAGCCTGCTTACGGTTATTCACACCGGCGGTATCCAGGGCCCCGCGAACAATGTGGTAACGTACACCCGGAAGGTCTTTCACCCTGCCGCCTCTGATCAGTACGATCGAGTGCTCTTGCAGGTTATGACCTTCGCCGGGAATATAAGCGTTAACCTCTTTCTGGTTGGTTAAACGCACACGGGCTACTTTTCTCAAAGCCGAGTTAGGCTTCTTAGGAGTAGTCGTGTATACACGTGTACATACACCACGACGCTGAGGGCAGGAATCCAATGCCGGAGACTTAGAATTGTACTGTAAGGTCTCTCTTCCTTTTCTTACTAACTGCTGTATAGTAGGCATTGTAAACTGTTAAAAATTAATTAATTAAAATAAATTACCCCTTTTTTGGGAGTGCAAAGATAGTAGTTTTTATTTAATTATGAAACGTTTACGTCAAAATAATCAGATTTACAGGGCCTGACCACAGATATATCCAGAATATAGGGTCACTCTGTTCGTAGTCTGCCCGATACTCCCTATTTTTGATCTTTATTTTAACGGTTAATCATGTACAATCTTCAGCAAAAAGTAGCCATCGTTACCGGGGGTGCCAGCGGTATCGGTCTTGAGATCTCGCGCACCCTGGCCCGGAACGGCGCCATCATTCATATTTTCGAGGTTAACCCGGACCTGGCCGAGCGCGAGGCCGACCTCATCAATGCCAACGGAGGGGTGGCCTATGCCCACCGGGTAGACGTGGCCCGGCAGGAAGAGGTACTCCGGAAAGTAGCCAAAATAAACGACCTCCACCCCATCAGCATACTCATCAACAATGCGGGGATCTCGCATGTGGGTACGGTGGAGAGCACCACGGAAGCCGACCTCGACCGGGTGTATAATGTCAACATCAAGGGGGTATACAACTGCCTTCATGCCGTTGTGCCCGTCATGAAGGAAAACGGCGGCGGGGTTATTGTCAACATGGCCTCTATTGCCGCCTCGGTAGGACTGACCGACCGCTTCGCCTACTCCATGAGCAAGGGGGCCATACGCGCCATCACCTTCCAGGTGGCCCGCGATTACCTTTCCTACAATATCCGGTGCAACTGCATTTCACCGGCCCGGGTACATACGCCGTTTGTTGACGGGTTTATCAAGAAAAGCTACCCGGGAAAAGAAGCGGAGATGTTCGACAAGCTGTCGAAAACCCAACCCATCGGCCGTATGGGCAAACCCGAAGAAATTGCCGCCCTCACGGCCTTCCTCGTGTCTGACCAGGCCTCGTTCATTACCGGGTCGGATTACCCGATCGATGGAGGATTTATAAAATTAAATAATTAATAAAATATCTAAATGAAATTAATACGTTTTGAGCAGGACGGGAAAATCAAACCCGGCATTATCACTGCAGATGACCGCTGGCTGGACGTGTCGGCTTTCGGAGAGGATTACAACGAAGCATTTTTTACCCATGACGGGCTGAGCCGCCTCGGCGAATGGCTGAAGACAGCGTCCTGCCCGGAAGTATCTAAAAGCAACCGGCTGGATTCCTGCATTGCCCGGCCTTCCAAGATCGTCTGCATAGGACTGAACTATGCCAAACATGCTGCTGAAACCGGTGCCGTGGTACCCAAAGAGCCGGTGGTGTTTTTTAAATCCACCACTGCCCTGTGCGGTCCGAACGACAACGTGATCATCCCGAGAAACTCGGTAAAAACCGACTGGGAAGTGGAGCTGGCCGTGGTGATCGGTAAAAAGGCTTCGTATGTAGACGCAGCTGACGTATGGGATTATATTGCCGGATACTGCACGCATAACGACTACTCGGAACGCGAGTTCCAGATGGAACGGGGCGGACAATGGGTAAAAGGCAAGTCGAACGACACCTTCGCGCCGTTAGGGCCTTTCCTGGCCACGAAAGATGAGGTCGCCGATCCTCATAACCTGAACCTCTGGCTGAAAGTAAACGGGGAAAAGCTGCAGGATTCCAGTACCAGCGATTTTATTTTCAATATTCCCCAGGTGATAGAGCACCTCACCCAATTCATGACCCTGCTGCCCGGCGACGTGATCTCTACCGGCACCCCTGCCGGTGTGGGCCTCGGCTTCAAACCGCCCCGTTACCTGAAACCCGGCGATGTGGTGGAGCTGGGGATTGAAGGGCTGGGGAGTCAGAAGCAAACGGCAGTAGCTTATCAGTGAACAACTAACAGTGAATAATTAACAGTGAACAACTAATAGTGGATAACTAACGGTGAACAGTTAGAATGAAAGAAAAAAATGTTTTACAGGATAAAAGCTATAGGTTTGCAATCAGAATTGTAAGGTTAGTTCAATTTCTACAAAACGAAAAAAAAGAGTATGTAATAAGTAAGCAATTGCTGCGAAGCGGAACAGCAATAGGAGCATTAATCAGAGAAGCAGAGTTTGGCCAAAGTAAGGCTGACTTTATCAGTAAAATGTCTATTTCGCTTAAAGAAACGAATGAAACTGAGTATTGGTTAAACTTGTTAAAAGATACTGAATTTATAGATCCAAAATCATTTGAGAGTATTCAGGCAGATTGCGGAGAGTTACTAAGAATGTTGATTTCAACAGTAAAAACATCAAAAAACTTATGATATAGACCGACAAAACATGTATCTCCTACTTACTGCTCATTGTTCATTATTAGTTATTCATTATTAGTTGTTCACTGTTAATTGTTCACTATTAGTTGTTCCCTGTTAGTTGTTCACTTTTTGTTATGTCAATAAACACCACCACCTGCCCCAACTGCGGCCACAAATTTGATGCCGGTGAGGCTATGCAAAAGCACCTGGAGATTGAGCTGAAAAAGAATATGGAGCTCAGAGAGAAGGAGTATGCCCTCCGGATGGACGAGTTTAAGAAAAGACTGGAAACCGAGAAGAAAGAGTTTGAGATCAGCGAAAAGAAAAAACTCTGGGCCGTGGCGCTTTCGGAAGCGCAAAAACGCATGGAAGAAAAAAATGCCGCCGAGCTGACCGCGCTGAAGCAGGATAACGAGGCCAAGCAAAAGGAAATTCTTAAAAGCAGGGAAAAGGAAATTGAGCTTTTAAGGCGGGAACAGGAGCTCAAAAGCCAGCAGGAGCTGATGCAGATCCAGATCCAGAAAGAGTTGATCGAAAAGACCGCCCAGATAGAAGAGGCCGCCAAAAAGAAGAAGGATGAAGAGTTTGAGCTGACCCGGAAAGAGTTCGAAAAAAAGCTCGAAGACCAGAAAAACCTGATCAACGAAATGAAGCGGAAGGCCGAACAGGGCTCTACCCAGCTCCAGGGCGAGATCCAGGAGCTGGCGCTGGAGGAGATCCTGCGGCGGGCCTTTGTATACGATACGGTAGAGGAAGTCAGTAAGGGCATCCGCGGAGCCGACGCTATCCAGACCGTCATCAACGAATTCGGGCAGATCTGCGGGAAGATCGTTTTTGAGAGCAAGCGTACCCAGAACTGGCAGGATGCCTGGATCGATAAGCTGAAGGACGATCAAAGGGCGCTCGGCGCGGAAATTGCCGTACTGGTGAGCCAGGTGATGCCCAAAGACATGGAGCGTTTCGGCCAGCGCGAGGGCATCTGGATCTGCAATTACCAGGAGGTGATCAGCCTGGTATTTGTGCTAAGGCAGATCCTGGTGCGCTCGCAAAGCGCACGCGCCGTGCAGGAAAATAAAACCGATAAAATGGGATTGCTTTACAACTATCTCACCGGCACGCAGTTCCGCCAGCAGCTCGAGGCCATTGTGGAAGGCTTCAGCAGCATGAAAACCGAGCTGGAACGGGAAAAGCGGGCCATGAAGAAGATCTGGAAGGAACGTGAAGTGCAGATCGAAAAGGTGATCGATAATACCATTGACATGTACGGCTCCATCAAAGGCATTGCCGGCAACGCCATAGCGCCCATTCAGCCGCTGGAGCTGGAGGCCGGAGAAACCGGAGAGGAGACAGAATGAAGCCGCTCAGAGCGCTGCAGGCAGTGATATCCCGTCCGGCCGGGTGTCATTCCTTACAGCGCTTACGCAGGTCATCCAGCTTCTCGTACATCTGCTTCAGGTTATCTACCGGAATAGACATCTTGGCAAAGGCTTTATCGCGGTAATTGCCATCATTTTTGTACCGGTTTATCTGCTTTAAAAAAGAAACGGTTTCCCCCGCTGTTTCTGCAAACCATTGTTTATCTTTATCCGGAAGCCCATTGCTGAGATTCAGCTTTGCCACCAGGTTTTCATAAAACTCAGGCACTTCGGCCTGGAAAAACGCTTCGTAGACCTCTACCGCTTTATCCTTATCGTACCGCTGAAGATTCTGCCAGTATCTCTCCAGAAATTGATAGTCTTCTGATATCTTATGGAAAGCCACCAGGTTCATGGCACAGGGCCCCTGCTTATCCACCCTTGCATTATTGCTTTCGTTGTATTCTATTTCAGCGATTACGTCTTGTGCGCCTTTTGACAGTGTCCATGTTTCCTCCGTAATTTCTGCAACCACCTTTTCCCATGAAACCGCCTCCAGGTATTCGCGTGAGGTCATCCGCTCAAAAGCATCGCAAAAAGCATTGGTGAAATGCCCGCCGAAATTGTTGCTATACGACGCCTGCCCCCGCCGGCTGCTGGTCATGATCAGGTTTACCTTTGACTGCCGGAAAAGCTCACGTACCTTATTGGGGTTCATATTGTAGATCAAATGATCGGCTTCGCCATCTCTGATCACTTTTTGCTTTAAATTCTTTGTGCCGTTACAGGCCTCGGCAAAAGCCAGGGTCATTCGTGCCTTTTTTTCTAAAAGACGGCGATAGATGGCCTCCAGGCCTAAAGCGTTTTCTTCGGTGGTCTCGCCGCTTCCCATCTTCAACATCGGATATTCACTTTGCAGGTTATTCCATCCATGTCCTGCAAAATAGAAAAAAATGACATCCTTTTCATCGGCCTGCAAAAGGTCAATGGCCTTACCGGCTGAGGCCACCGACAGATCAGCCCCTTTCACTACCGTAACTTTGCATTTCATTTCTGCGTTCTTCGCCATCTTGCCGGCCAGGTCGGTTATCCGGGCTTCCGTCAGCCGGACAGAGTTGCTTAACCTGATGTCGTCAGTGTCTAAAAACAACAGGCAATGAAATACCGGGGACTGAGCCGATACCCGGCCGCCCCAGAAGAGCAGGATAAATACGTACAATATCTTTTTCATTCTTCGTCACAAATTATGCTGGAGGGGATAACCGAAATTCGCGAATGCTGCATGTTTTTGGATAACCTGCTTAAATGCTTATCCAGCCTGACCGATACATTTTCTACCCAGATGTCTTTCCCCGTTTTACCGTTTACGGTCTCGTCTATGGCCCTGCTGAAGGCCTGAACCCAGTAGGAACCCTTGTACCTGTCGGAGAGCGCGTCTTCTCCCCGCGAAGAAGAGGTGATCACGATCACCCGTGAGTTGTCAAAGTTCCTGAACAGGGCATCATAATTTTCCAGAACCAGGTAATACGGGATTTCGTCAGAAGATATAAATGAGACCCGGGGAGACAGCGCTCCCGGAATTTTGCTTAAAGACAGGTATTTCCCGCTCATTCTCTCAGCAGATGCTGATTTATTGGGGGCATCTATAGTGATTAAAAGCAGCTTCGGGTTCTTTTCCGCTATTATTTTTTTTACATCGCTTACTTCCAGGTTCCCGCCAAACAGCTGCAGGGCAGGCACGGGGCCTCCTCCGTAATTCCCCCCGTTTCCGCTGTAGTGAAACCATACGATGTCGTTGCTGCAGGGTACTACCGGAATGCTCTTGAGAGTCCGTTTTACCGTCTCCGGGTTAAAATTAACGCTATCCCCGAAGTCATAGGTGTATTTTTCCATGTTCAGGTATTTTGATATATTACCGGCCATCCGGTTTATATTTTCAGCATCCACCTGCCGGTCGGGCCGGTAAAAATTATCGGTATTGATCACTGAAAAAAAGTACAGCTTTTGGGCCGCTACCCGGGGCGCGGAAAAAATAAAAATGGCCAGGAGCAGACGGCTACCTGATCGAATACGTGTTACCATAGGGTTTTTGTACATTTCTTGAAAATTCTCTCACCTGGGCGCTGACTTTATTTATTATATTATTCCAGTCCGGGTTCGATTCTCCCAGCTCATCGTACAGGTTATTTTTAAAGGAGGATAAGAAGTAGGAGCCCGTCTTATAATTTTTCTGGGCCGGCTTGGGCGGCTCTGTGGCATTCATATAAACGAGCATGCCTTTATCAGCCGGAGACTTAAGCTGGTCAAAAAGTTTTTTGGTGCTGGTTTTTGAAACAGCTCCTGCATGATCATGCTTGTATTCTCCTTCCTTGGTGAGTGCCTGACTGTTACTCCCCTCCATCAGGATAACGGCCAGTTTAGGCCCCCTTCGGGTCACCCGGTCAATGATTTCCTGGTGGGTAACGGGCTTACCGCCTATATAAACCTTCTGTTTGCCTGTCTCTGTGCCTTTCCCATCCCCGGCTCCGGCAAAATAGAAAATAACCACATCTCCTTTATTGATCTGATCCAAGGCTGATACCAGCTCATTATAGCTCGACCGGACCGGGTCTGCCGAAATACCTGCTTCAATGGACATACCCAATAATTTGGGCAGGTGCGTTTCCATATCGTCTATGCTTTCCTTATCCAGTTTTTGCGTAGCCAGGCGCTGGTCTATAAAACTGTATAGCCGGAAGCCCTGGGCAAATACATTTGTACCAGCGGAGAAGAGAACGAGCAGCAGAATGATCTTTTTCATGATGTAGCTTTAATTTTTGAGTAAAAATTTCAATTTCCCATTTTTCCGGATCAAGGCTCCGTTTACTATGGAGTCGTAAGGAACCCGGAAAAGGTAGTTTGTACGCGCACCCTGGTACTCCTCCCTGTTCTTTTCCCTGACATATTGAAAGCATATATCTTTATCGGTGAGATAAAATGCAGGCGGCAGGAAAAAGAATTCGTTAAAAAAAATATTTTTCTCCTTATCTGTTAAGGTATGGGTATACACGCGGGATACGTAATTTCTGAAATAAGGCTCAACCAGGCTGTCGAGAGAGAGCACCTGCATTTTCTCTCTGTCGAAGTTGATATAATCGAGGCTCAGGGTGTCTGAATAAGCCATGTTGCCTGATTCCAGCACGGTCATATACAGGTACCCGCTTAATTTTCCTCTCACAGGCTGCAACGGCCGGATATTTTTTTTATCCAGCGTAACTTTTATAGCCCTTGTGTAACTTATGGCGGGGTTATAATTATGTAAAATTTTATCGAGATCATAATAGTCTTCCGGCAACAGGCTGCTAACCTTAAAAGAGGTGTCTTCTTTCAGATAGTCTATCAATTTATATACGATGATCCGCCTGAGGCTGTCTGCTTCTCCGTTGGTTGCGTTTTCAATGCTGAATACCGGCAATTCTATTTTTAAAGCCGGCCTGTTACTTGTGGTTTCCAGGTAAAATACATAAGGAGACTCAAAAATAAACCCTGTTTTGTCTGAAAAAATACCGGCTATGCCGCTTTTCCATTTTTCAAAGGTTTCTACAGGGATCAGGAAGCCGGTTATAAAGGTCATGACGGCAACCACCAGGCTTATTGCTTTAACCGGCTTTTTCTTGTACAATTTGTCAAACCAGTCTTCTTCTTCTTCTTCTTTTGCTTTCATAGGTCTTCAAATGAGGTGAAATTGTTTAGTTTTTCCGGGCGGAGGAGGTGCCGGTCTTGGCTTTTACCGGGGTTTTCTGCGTTTGCTTTGGTGTTTTCGTGTTGTTTTTAGGTACTTCAGCCCTTACCTCCTCTTTTTCGGGCAGTCCTTTCATTACCCTCTTTAAGGTTGCTTTCATTTTCTGGTAGCTCTCTGTACCTACCTTCAGGCCCGAGAGGTCAGATTCCTGGTAGTTTTGCGCCAGGAGCAGGCTCAGGTTCCGGTATCTTTTTTCGGCTTCCGGGTGAGAATTGTAGATTGATTTGAGCTTTTTCGCGCCTTTCAGGGAAACCGCCTGCAGCAATGACCCGGAAGGAAGCTCATCATCTGCTTCATGGGCCAGCATCTGCCATATTTTCGGGGCCTCCCTGGGGTCATACCCGGCATCGTACAAATACGTTAAACCTATCCTGTCTGCCTGCTCTTCCATGTCCCTGCTGTAGCTGCTTAACAGGATGGGCCCGCCCAGGGCAGTGGCTACCACGGCTATATCGGCCCCTTTTATACCGGCAATCATGCCCAGGACACTTAGCTCAGACAAGATGAGGGGCGCTTTCTGCTTCTGGTAGTTTTTCCGGGAGTGCTTATAAACCACGTGGGCAATCTCGTGACCAATAATTGCGGCCAGCTGAGCATCGTTTTCAATTTTTTCCAGCAGGCCCGTATAAATATGGATAGTGCCGTCAGGGTAAGCACACGCGTTAAACGATTTATCCTTGATCACTAAAAATGAGAAGTCAACTTTTCCCGGCGTACCGTCAGGCAGGGTTTTCATGTATTTCGGCACTACCGCATAGGCCACCCGGTTAATATACGTCTGGATCGTTACATTGTTCAGCAGCTGCAAGGTAAGCGTATCGGCTATATTGATCTCTTCCTGGTTGGCCGATCTCTTCATTATATTTCTGTACGAAGTGGCTATTTTACGGTCCACTTCCGAGAATTCATTTTCAGTAACCGTGCCCGATTCCAGCTCTATCACCCCGTTCGTCTTTCTTTTCCCTTTGGCCTCTATCTCCATGCCGTACATCATTTCTTTAAACGACGAAAAGGTTTTTCCTTCAAACCCGCTTTTCCCGACCAAAGCAACATTTTCTTTGAGCGATACCGCCTGACCGTCAATGGTCGCCACGTCGCCATCCAGCTTTTCATACAGTCCTTTCACTTTTACGGTTGAGCTAAAGTCTGTTTTGACCAGGATCATGAGAATTACATTTTTCCGGGTGTACGTATATTTGTCAAACGTAACCTCTACTTCTATACCCGGCCGTAACATTTCTCTTTCATCCAGGTACCCGCTGATATCCGGTGTTTCCAATTCTTTCGGATTATCCTTCAGCCGGGTTCCTTTGGCCTCTGCTTTTGCCTTTTTGTTTACCTCATTTTTGTATTTATTCATCAACCTTTCATAGGCATTCATTTCTGCCTTTGTTTTGAAGATCAGGGTTGTATCTGTAAACATTAATTGGGAGAAGAATTCATCTACCTGGCCTTCAAAAGATACTCTCAATGAGTGATAAGGCGGTTTAGACTCCATAATAAAGCCTGTAAGAGTGGTTTTTATAGGAACCTCAACCTGCGCAAATGAATGAATGGAAATGAACAGATAAAATAACAGGGTTAAATAGTGGTTTTTCATTGGTTTTTTAGGTATTAACAGTCTAAATTACTATTTTTTCTGAAAATAACAAAAAAAATAGCACGAACTATTTAAAAATACCTGTTGGGGTACCACACGCCCTGCATCGGTTACAATGTCACTTTTTCAGCCTTGCTTTTAACCCTATTTGTCCACCAATACAAAGGCGGTATCAATAGCGGTGCAAAAAGCAATGTGCTTGTCAGGCCACCTATGATAACGGTTGCCAATGGCCTTTGAACGTCAGAACCGATGCCGCTTGAAATAGAAGCAGGGATAAGCCCGAAAATGGCTAAGACAAGGATAGATAATAATGCCCTCAGCTGTTCTTTGGATGTAAGGTTAATAAGTGACCGTGAGATGGTATTATTAAATGTTGCCCTGTTCAATGCAGAAACCAATAACACCCCTGACATGACCGATATTCCGAAAATAGAAACAAAGCCAACACCCGCCGAAACATTAAAGTAATAGCCGCGGATAAGCAGGGCTATTATGCCCCCCGCTAATGCAAACAAAACACAGCTTGTTGTTATCAGTGTATGTTTGAAATTTTTGTAAAGCATAAAAAGAAACACAATAACCATTATCAGGGTCAATGGAATGGTAAATGCTAACTGCTTTCCTGCCCGTTCTAAGTTTTCGTATTGACCGCCATATACCCATTCATACCCTTTCGGAATTTGAATTTCCTTTTCAACGCGACTGTTCAATTCTTTTACAAATCCACCCTGGTCTCTGCCTCTGATATTGGTTCGTACCGTTACCATTCGTTTATTGTTGTAACGGTAAATGTTGGTTTGCCCTTCCGTAAAACCGATGTCGGCTAGTTGTTCCATAGGAATTAAAGAACCCCTGGCAGAAGGCACAAGCAGTTTTTTGATTTCATCAATATTGTTTCGGAATTGTGGTAAATAGCGGATTACAATATCATAGCGCTTTGTTCCGTCATACAATACGGAAATGTTTTTACCACCTATGGCAGCTTCAATCATATTTTGTATATCGGAAACATTGATGCCGTATCGGGCTGCCTGTTCACGGTTTATTTGAATGGCTACTTGCTCTTGTGTTCCTTCCTGCTCAATGTTTACGCCTTCGCTTCCGTGCATAGATTTTATGATGTTCGCAATACTGTCTGCCTTGCTCCGCATCATTACCAGATCATTGCCCACGATAGAAACGGCGAGGTCGGCAGCACTGCCTGTAACGATTTCCATTACCTGATCAATAATGGGTTGCCCTGATGTGAATTTCACACCTGGTAATTCTTTTTCTAATTCGGTACGGATTTGTGTTACCAATTCTTTTTTGGAAATGGTGTCGCTCCACAAGTGGTAATCTTTCAACCCCACTAAGATTTCGTTTCTATTGGCAGGGAAAGGATCCGTACCGTCATCGTTTCTGCCTGTTTGGGTAATGACAAAAGCGATTTGCGGATATTTGGCAATAATGCTTCTGATTTTCGGAGCATACTTGGCATTCTCCTGAATGGTAATGCCCGCAGGAAAGTTGCCACGAAGAAAAATAGAGCCTTCGTCTAATTCGGGTAAAAACTCTGTCCCTAATTTCAGACCAAAGGAAATAAGCAATACTACTATTCCAAAACCCATCAAAACCGTTTTTTTGTAATGTTTTAAAAGTTTGGAAAGGGTTTTTCCGTAACTGTTTTCTAAAAATTCAAGTACCCTGTTTTTATGCTCTTTGAATGGTTTGCCGGGGTTTGAAATGACTTTGTTATAAACAAATGAAATCAATACGGGGATGAATGTCAATGCAGCAATCATGGAACCGATAACCGCAAATGCCAATGTCAGAGCCATAGGCGAAAACAATTTGCCCTCAACCCTTGTCATTAAAAGTATGGGCATATAGGCTAAAATGATAATCGTTACGGAGAAGAAAATTTCCCTGCCTACTTCCTGTGCAGAAAGTAAAGTAATATGCACAATACCGTTTTCTTTTTCTTCGGGTGTAGCTGTTCTGTATTTCCGGATAAGATGTTCCGCCATTACTACCGCACCGTCCACAATGATACCAAAGTCAATAGCTCCCAATGAAAGCAGGTTAGCAGGTATGCCTGTAAACCGCATAATAATAAAGGCAAAGAGCAATGAGAACGGAATAGTGAGTGCCACAACTAACGCGCTTCTTGCACTTCCCAAAAAGAAAATCAGAATAATGATTACAATGCTAACGCCTTCGAATAAAGTTTTGCCAACCGTATGTATGGAATGGTTTATCAAAAAGCTACGGTCATATAACGTTCTGATTTTTACACCTTCGGGCAGTTCGTGTTCCTGTAAATCAGCAATACGTTGTTTCAGCTCTGCCAATACTTCGCTTGGGTTCTCGTACCTGCGAAGCAAAATAATTCCTTCTACTCCGTTGTTTACATTCACATTTTCGTCTGCAACGGTATAGCCCAAAACCCCGCCTGGTGGTGGCGGTGCTATTTCCACACTTGCTACATCACGAACAAAAACAGGTACTCCGCTTTCTGATTTTAGTACGATGTTCTCAATATCGCTTTCGTTTTTAATTGCTCCCAATCCACGAACGGCAAAGCCTTGTCCGCCACGTTCAATAATATTTCCGCCTGTATTCTGATTATTGGCTGTAATGGCATTTTCTACATCGGAAATTGTCAGATTGTATTTGCGTAATTTGTCGGGATAAGCAAGGATATGGAATTGTTTTAATGGTCCGCCAAAGGTGGTAATGTCTGCAATTCCTGCGGTTTGCAGTAAGTAGGGTTTAATTACCCAATCCTGCAAATCCCTTAACTGAATGGGCGAAAAGGTTGGCGATGCTTCCACTACATAACGTAAAATTTCACCAACGGCAGTGGAAAGCGGTGCAAGCTCAGGCGATACGCCTTCGGGCAATTCGGCTGTTGCCAATCGTTCCATTACCTGCTGCCTTGCAAAATAATCATCTGTGCCGTCTTTGAAAGTAAGCTGTACCACACTTAAACCAAAAATGGTCCGGCTTCTGCGATCTAATACATTGGGTGTATTCTGTAATGCCCGTTCAATGGGAACCGTAACCTGCTGTTCCACTTCTTCCGCTGCCCGTCCCTGATATTGTGCTACGATAATTACATTGGTATCGGCAATATCGGGGTAGGCTTCAATTTTTAAGTGTGTGAAGCAATAGTAGCCAACTGCCATTAATACAAAACTTACCGTAACTACAAGCCACCGGTTTTTTAGTGAGAATATGAGAAGATTTTTAATCATTGTTTACCATTTTTCGACCTGATGTGTTACAATAAATCCGCCCCTGTATTGCTTCCGCAATTCGGTCAACACTTCTTTTACTTTTTCTTTTTCATCAATGAAAATGATAAGCATAGGCGTTTCGTCAAATGAGAATTGTTGTGCAGGTTGCTTGAGGCGCTGATGTCCGCCAAAACCTGAATGCCCGACAAATGCAGTTGCTCCTGCAATTCCGTTGTCAATCAGTAATTGCATAATAAACTGATGTAGTGGCTTTGTCCCCTTCAGTTCGTCTTTATCTATATAAATCTGTGCTTGTAACATTGAAATAAATTTTAGTAGCCAAATGATAATCCCTTTAATTGCATTACGCCTTCAATAGCAATCTCGTCCCCGCTATTCAGTCCGTTAAAAACAATCAGCCTGTCGCCAATTTGTTGCCCTGTCTGAATTTCCCTGCGTTCAAATTCATTAGCAGATTTCTTTACAAACACGTAGTTTTTCCCCTGTACGGTTATTAATGATGTTTTACTGATGGTGATAAAATTGCCTTCGCTCAATCCAAACGAAACATTGGCAAACATTCCCGCTTTGATTTTACTTGATGAATTGTTTATTGAAATTCTGACTTTTACCATTCGTGTTGCATTGTCTACCATATCTGCAACTGCATCTGTTTTCCCGATAAATTTTTCATTTGGAAATGCCGTAAAAACGATATTGCAGGATTGACTTTGCTTGATTTTTCCTATCTGATTTTCGGGAATGTCGCAAATAATGTATGCCGTTCCTGCTTTTGCGTTACGCAGTAATTCAGGGTTAAAGCCGCCTGATTTCAATTTTGCTTCGTGTTCAATCAAAGCCGCTTTTTCATTGGCTAAACCCGTTTGCTCCATACTTAATGCTGTTTGGGCATTTAATAAATCCTGCCCTGTGGCTGAGCCGTGTAATTGTAAATCCTTTGTCCGTTCCAACTCAATTTGCTTTTGTTTGATGTTGATATTCTGAATTTGACGGATATTGATTTGATGTTGAATAAGCTGTGTATAGTTACTTGCCAATTCGGGGTTTTCAAACAGCACAATGTTTTGTGCTGCTCCTGTGCTTGATGCAAGAATAGTGGCCCCGACATTTCCGATTGCGGTAAAATCGGCATTGATATGGTCAGTGTTTATCTTTCCGGTTTTGAAGAAAGCAAGGGTTTCCGTATCAGGAAAGGTTATTGTCTGTCCGTTACTGCTTATTACAGGAGTTGTATTTTTTTCTTCTTTCTTTTTTTCTTTGTTCCCGCAGGAAGCAAGAAGCAGAAGTATTGGCAGCATGTATCTTATATTCTTCATCATTTTGCTAATTGATTGATTAAACCTGTTGTATAAAGCAGTTGAATGTAGCCCTGGCGGTATTGCTGCAAAGCATCATAATATTGTTGCTGTGTTTCCAGCCAACTGCGTTGTGCTTCCAAAAAATCTATAATGGCTGTACCGCCTTTGAGGTAAGCGTATTTTACGTTGTCTAAAATGGTTTGCGATTGCTGTAAAACAGCCTGGAAATTCTGAACGTTCTGCTGCTGTAACTGATAGCTGGCATAAGCGGTTGTGATTTCGGTTAGCAGTTGGCTTTGTACCGTGAAAAGGTGTTGCTCGGCTTGCTGTTTCAGCAGATATGATTTTTTTATTTCGCCCTGATTACGGTTAAAAAAAGGCAAATCAATAGCGGCATAAATACCCCAGTAAGGAACAGCATTTTGCGGATTATAAAAAAAACCTAATTCAGGCTGCGGAAAGGCGAGCGATTTTTGCAGCTTTATGTTGCTGTTTGAAACTTCAATGAATGATTTTGCCGTAAGAATATCGCTGCGGTTTTGCAGCGATTGTGTAAGCAGGTTGTCTATCTCTGCAGGAATACGGAAAAGAAAATTATCGGCAGTATCAATGTTTATGCTGTCCTGAACGCCCAATAAAAATTTTAATTCATTTTGGCGGTTAACAACCTCTTGTAAAGCTGTTTTGTATTGAATGGCGTATTGCTTTGACAGCAATTCGGTGCGATACAGATCGGTTTGTGTAATGACCTGATTTTTGTACCGGTTTTGATTGGTAATAACTAAGCTCTCAATATTGTTTCTAGCAGTTATCAGAATATCCAACTGCTTTTGGGCTGTCCATACTTCCAACCATTTTGCGGCTACATCTGCAAAAAGATTGCGTTCGGTTTCGGTGTAATTTTTTTCGGTAAAAACAACGTTCTTATTGGCTACGTCTGTTTTGTATTTATGTTGTCCTGCCACCTGAAAGGTTTTGCCCAATTGAAATACGTATTGGTTGTTTATAGCACTGTATAAGTTTGAATTAGGCTCTGCATATTTTTTGGCAGCAACATTCATATAATTAAAATTGAATGCCGGGTTGATAAACAGCTTTGCTGTAATAACCTCTGCCTGTGCTGCATCTACGTTAAATTGCTCTGTTTTTAAAACAGGGTTATTTGACCTTGCTGTTTGCAGGGCCTTCTGTAGTGTATAGTTGCTTTGTGCTGTTGCTGTGAAGCAAAGCAGTAAAGAAAAAAGTATTGAAAATGCGTGTTTGAAGCGAAATACCATTGCACTATTTTTAAGTCGGCGCAAAGTTCTTTATCGCTTGTAGAAAAATCAGTTAGAAAGCCTATAGAAAAATATTAGAATCCTATTAGACGTAATTAAAAGTGTTGTATTCTACAAAAAAATATTAGATTTTTATTAGAGGCACAAACCCCGGTACGGCTAATCCACGCCCCCGTATTCCACCGCTTTTGCCTTGGTTTCCAGGGTTATACCCTCGTATTCCCGGTGTACAAACTCAAGGGTTTCAAAAATTTCTTCCAGGTTCATGCTTTGCACCAGCTTCATGCGGTGCTCTCTGAAGTTGGGCAGGCCTTTGAAGTAGTTGGAATAATGCCTCCGCATTTCGAGGATGCCCAGGGTCTCCCCTTTCCATTCTACCGAAAACCGGAGGTGCCGGGCGGCGGCGCTTACGCGCTGGCCCATGGTGGGAGCGGCCAGGTGCTGCCCGGTGCGGAAATAGTGTTTGATCTCGTTGAAGATCCAGGGATAGCCGATGGCCGCGCGGCCGATCATGATGCCGTCTACCCCGAAGCGGTTCCGGTATTCCAGGGCTTTTTCGGGACTGTCGATATCGCCGTTTCCAAAAATCGGGATTTTAATGCGGGGGTTTTCTTTTACCCGGGCAATAAGGCTCCAGTCGGCTTCTCCTTTATAGAGCTGCGCCCGGGTACGCCCGTGAATGGTGAGGGCCTGTATGCCCACATCCTGCAGCCTTTCAGCCACTTCTTCTATATTTTTGGTGGAATCGTCCCAGCCCAGCCGGGTTTTGACCGTTACGGGCAAAGGAGTGGCCTTCACCACGGCTGAGGTCATGGCCGCCATCAGGGGGATATCCTGCAAGAGCGCAGCACCGGCCCCGCGGCAGGCCACTTTTTTCACCGGGCAGCCGTAATTGATATCAATAAGATCGGGATTGACCGCTGTGGAAATACGGGTGCATTCTGCCATAGTGTCTACGTCAGACCCGAAAAGCTGGATGCCGATAGGACGCTCGTAAGGAAAGATATCCAGCTTCCGTACGCTTTTCACGGCGTTCCGGATCAGTCCTTCTGACGACACGAACTCTGTATACATCATATCCGCCCCGTTCTCCTTGCACACCTGCCGGAAGGGAGGATCGCTCACATCTTCCATGGGTGCCAGCAGCAACGGAAATTCGCCTAATTCAATATTCCCGATTTTAATCATACTGCAAAAATAATTCATTTTGAAGGGATAAAGTTCGAAAACCGTTGAAAATAGCACGACTTGCAGACATTCGGCGTACTTTTATACGTTTAAAGTGTACCGGGAACTTCGACATGAATATATGAAAAGACTCATTTATATCCTTCTCCTGCTCCCCTTCGCCTGCAGGGAAGACAAGGTAGTACCGGATACCCTGCTTTCTTTTGCCGTAAACGGACAGGCCGCCCTGGTGAATAACCAGGACCTCTCCATTGCCGTTAAGCTGGCAGAAAACGAGGTGTGGGAGTCACTGACCGTAGATTATGCCGCTACAGGCAATGCGCAGCTGGAGATGAACGGTAACGTGCTCCTGCCGGGCACTATCGCCGACCTTTCCGGGACAGAAGTGCTGGTATTGAAATCAGCCGGCGGCCATACCCGCAGCTATACCCTGAAAAAATCGTCGGTATTTGAAGAATACGGGATGGGCCTGAACCAGGAGAAATACAAAAGCCTGAACCGGAGCTATTCTTTTTACCTGGACCAGTACGGTACCGGTACCCACCAGTACATCAACTGTGGCCCAACCGTGGTGACCATGGCGCTGCGGTGGAGCGATTCTACTTTTCACCTGAGCCCGCTGGACGCCCGTAACGCCATCCTGCCCGAAGGCGGGTGGTGGTATACCAATAACATTTACGATTACCTGCGGAAATACGGGGTTACACCGGGATATTACCCCCTACCCGCCAGCCTGCCCGAAACCGAATACGAAACCAGGCTGGCAGAGATCATTAACGCAGGCTACCTGGCCATTCTCTGCCTGGATATGTATTATGTGAAGGAAAACCCGGTTCTCACTGAACGGACCAACCGCTTTTACGCAGCCAACAGCGAGGGCTGGGGACATTTTCTCCTGGTAAAAGGATATAGCATTATTGACGGGAAAATGTGGCTGGAAATACACGACCCGTATTCCATTGACCAGCACTATGCCGACGGTCAGCTGAAAGGAGACCGGCGGTATTATGACCCTGCCGGGCTCAAAAAGGCTACGGATGTCTGGTGGCCCTTCGCCATACTGGTTCCGCGTAAAAACGGCACCCTGCAGGCCCGGTTTAAAACCGGCGAAACGGATGTTCCGCCTCAGAAAGGAAGGGGCTTTTTCAGGTAAGGCCGGAGATCGTCCCAGCTCAATGTAAGGTGGGTGATGCCGGCAGCTCCCGGTGCAATGGAGTATTTATCAAAATAAAAGGTCATGCCCCGGTCTTCCACTACAAAATTCCGGAAGTTGGAACCGAAGAAAAATCCGTCACACCGACATTTCTCCCGGTCCAGCGTCACTCCGTCAGGCTTCAGATAGGCCAGGCCCAGTCCTGCTTCCACAAAGTCTTTAAAGAAGAGCGTGGTATCTGACAGCGCACGTTCTGCCAGCAGCCGCGACAGCCGGATGTCTTTATTGGCTGACAAATCAAGAATATCTTCTATCTCTACTTTCCGGTTATCCGCATTGAAACAGTAACTGTTGACCAAGGTATTGCCGTTTGCGCCCCCCGTATATTCATAGGTAGTGAAAAGATAGGAAACCGCCTTCAGGCTGTCGGCCGAAAAACGTTCAAACCCCATATCGTACGTATACCGTATATTGGCCCGGTCAGGAAAGGCCCGGCTTATTTTGCGTTCTTCTTCGTAGAGCGGCCCGCCGATCTTCCATTCTTCCTTTTTGGCATTGTAGCGGTCCAGCACAAAGGTCTTCATGACCTGCTCCTTATCCCGTTTGTCTTCCGGGTATTCTACCGAGATGGTATAAAACGAAGTGGAATCGGCCAGGACGGCCTTTTTTTCGGTCATGGAACCCCCTGACGTGCATCGTTGCATCAAAAGCACAAGGCCGATCAGTACGGTTATGGATTTATACATCTAATACAGCTTTAAAAAGGTAACGTTTTATTCCCGGAAATATTGTATCACCAGCTTCTTACCAGATCATTAATGCGGTCAAGAAGAATCTGCGACTTCGGCCCTATTCTGCCGCTACCGATTACCCGGTCGTCAATACCGGTAATGGGCAGCACCCGTTTGGTGGTGCTGGTGGTGAAGACTTCTTCGGCTTCCAGGGTTTCCTGCAGGGTAACGGGGCGCAGCTCGATCTCAAAATCAGGCCGGGCAAGTTCCAGCACCGTTCGGCGGGTGATACCTTCCAGGATATTTTCGTGGGGTGTGATCAGCTTGTTACCGTTCACGATAAACACGTTGCTCCGGCTCAGCTCACTGATATAGCCGTCTTTGTGAAACAGCACATCGGTTACGCCCCTTTCGCCGAACTCGTGACGGAGAATCAGCAGGTGCTTATAATCGGTACTTTTCAGCATGGGCAGATCCCGCACAAAGTCATAGGTCATAACCCGGATACCCTTTTCGTGCTCACCCGGTGCGTCATGATGAAGGTCTTCTGAAATAATAATAAAGTTGGGCGTATGCATGGAAATGGAATCACCGGTAAAGCCACCCGTCAGCAGGAACCGGAACGCACAGTCTTCGCCGCCCTGCAAGGCAAAGAGCTCCGACACAATCTGCCGGGTCTCCTGCTGAGTTACCGGGCACGGAATGCGCAGAATACGGGCAGAGCGCTCAAACCTTTCCCAGTACCAGTCCCATTGAAAAGGACGGCCGTTATAGGTTCTGAAATAATCAAAAAGTCCGTAGCCTCTGAGCACGCCCAGGTCATTAAAATGAAACGGGGCGGAGGCTACATCTGTTATTTTTCCATTTAACCAGCAGTGATGCATTGCTTATTGCAGTTTACGGTATTTTATTCTTTTAGGGGTAATATCTCCCAGTCTTTTCTTCCGGTTTTCTTCGTATTCCGAGAAATTACCTTCAAACCAGGTGACCTGTGAGTCGCCTTCAAAAGCCAGTATATGGGTAGCTATACGGTCAAGGAACCAGCGGTCGTGGGAGATCACCACGGCACAGCCGGCAAAATTCTCGAGGCCCTCTTCCAGGGCCCGCAGGGTATTCACATCCAGGTCGTTGGTAGGCTCATCCAGCAAAAGCAGGTTTCCGCCTTCTTTCAGCATCATGGCCAGGTGCACCCGGTTTCTTTCCCCGCCGGAGAGTACACCGATCTTCTTTTCCTGGTCAGATCCGCCGAAGTTGAATTTGCTCACATAGGCCCGGGCATTGATCTGCCGGTTGCCCAGGGTGATCCATTCGTTTCCACCTGAGATCATTTCGTATACGGTCTTGCCGGGGTCCAGCTGGTTGTGCTCCTGGTCTACATAGGCGGCTTTTACGGTATCGCCGGTCTCAAATGTACCTTCCAGGGGCTGAAGCCGGCCTGTGATGAGCTTAAAGAGAGTGGTTTTTCCCGCCCCGTTCGGCCCGATGATGCCCACAATCCCGGCCGGCGGCAGGCTGAAGCTCAGGTTTTCATACAGGAGGCGGTCTTCAAAGCCCATTTTAATATTTTGGGCTTCAATGACCTTGTTACCGAGGCGCGGCCCCGGCGGAATATACAGCTCCAGCTTTTCTTCCCGCTCCCGGGTGTCCTGGTTCAACAGGTTGTCGTACGCATTCAGACGGGCTTTCGACTTGGCCGTACGCCCCTTGGGCGACATACGCACCCATTCCAGCTCACGTTCCAGGGTTTTCTGACGCTTAGACTGGCTCTTTTCTTCGCTGGCCAGCCGGTTCTGCTTTTGTTCCAGCCAGGAAGAGTAGTTTCCTTTCCAGGGAATTCCCTCGCCCCGGTCCAGCTCCAGGATCCACCCGGCCACATTGTCCAGGAAGTAGCGGTCGTGGGTTACGGCAATCACCGTACCTTTATATTGATTGAGGTGCTGCTCCAGCCACAGCACCGACTCGGCATCCAGGTGGTTGGTAGGCTCGTCCAGCAAAAGCACATCGGGCTGCTGCAGCAACAGGCGGCAGAGGGCTACCCGGCGTTTCTCACCGCCGGAGAGAGTAGAAATTTTCGCTTCTCCGGGCGGGCATCTCAGGGCATCCATGGCCCGCTCCAGCCGGGAGTCAAGTTCCCAGGCGTCAAGGGCATCCAGCTTTTCCTGCACATCTCCCTGCCGTTCCATCAGCTTATCGAAATCGGCATCCGGATCCCCGAAGGCTTCGTTGATGGTATCAAATTCTTTCAGAAGGGCCACAATTTCTGCTACTCCTTCTTCCACCACCTCTTTTACGGTCTTTTCAGGGTCCAGCTGAGGCTCCTGCTCCAGCAGCCCTACCGAATACCCCGGTGAAAACACCACTTCCCCGTTAATATTTTTATCGATTCCGGCAATGACGCGCAGCAGGGTGGACTTCCCCGAACCGTTGAGGCCCAGCACACCGATCTTGGCCCCGTAAAAAAAAGAAAGATAAATATTTTTAAGTACCTGACGATTAGGTGGGATGATTTTACTCACGCCAGCCATCGAAAAGATGACCTGTTCACTCATATATTTTGACTAAAATGTAATTTAATACACAAATATCGCGTTCTTACTTTGTAATGTGCAAAAAAACTCCTTTTTTTACACCTCAAAACCAAATAAACAATATAAATTTAACCTGGCCACTCCTGGTATTAATATGAAAGGCTCTACGTTAGAAAACGAATACGCTTACGTTCTTGACGGTAAGGTATTTTTGAAAGGGTATCTGGGCATGCCCGACAGACAGATCGGCGAAGTAAAAAACACGGATGAGGAGGCTTTTCAGTACTTCGAAAGAAGATACGATATAGCTGTATCAAAAGTGAATCAACTCGAAGAAGAGATCTCGAACGCCCAGAATAAAGGGTCGTATCTGACCAAACTTCTCCAGCTGAGGAAAAGGCTCCTTAATTTTGACGGGATCGGCAATTTCCTTCCTCTCCTGGATAAACTGGAGGTCATGGAAAAAGATCTGGTAAGCCTGATCGAACAGAATCAGCTCTCCAACCTCCAGATCAAACGCCAGCTTATTGACGAGGCAAAACCCTATGAGCACAGTACCGACTGGAAAGACACCGCTGATGTCCTGCAGGAGATCCGTAGCCGGTGGATTCGCACCGGTCCGGTAGAAAAAAACCTGAATGCAGCCATTGAAGAAGAGTTCAAGAGCATTCTGGATACCTTCTACCAGGCAAGGAAAGCATTCTTTGAAGAGCAGAACAGGCTGATTGATGAGCGGGTCGCCAAATACAACGACCTGATCGTCAAGGCAGAAGAGCTGGTTGACCGTACCGACTGGGACGAAGCATTCCTGGATTTGCGGAACTACCAGACCGAATGGAAGATCATCGGGGAAATTCCGCCGAAGATTCTGAAGGCGCTGTTCAAGAACTTCAAGAGGCCTACCTCCATATTCTACGAAAAGTACTGCAAGGCCAAGGGTATTCAGCCTAAACGGAAGCTGGATCCCCGGGTAGAAGCGCAGATGAATATGGTAAAAGAGGTGGAAAAGCTGTCGGAATCTGACGATATGTTTGCTGCCACCAACCGGGCCAAGTTCCTGCTCAACGAGTGGAAGACCATCCGGATACCGGCGCACCTGGCCGACAGGAATATCGCCGAGCGATTCAGGGCGGCCTGCGACAAGATATTTGAGCTCAGCTACCTGCATAAGGTGATTGCCCGTAAGTATCCTACATTTAATTTCCTTTCCGATAAGCAGAAAGATCTGACCAAATATCGTGAAATGGACAATATTGTACGGAGAGCGCGCACCGACCTGGACGAGCTGATCCGTTCGTATGACGGACAGCGCATGGATGAAGAAATGGAAAAAATGATTCAGAGCAACCTGAAAACCCAAAGAAGGAAGCTGCTGATGAAAGAAGTTATTCTCGAAGAGCTCAGGCAGAAGGCCGCGAGCTTGTAATTACCCGGTTCCCGTCTAGGCGGTTCTCGACTAGGCGGTTCTCGACTTCGCCCGAACTGACAGGTAGCCCTCGTGGTTTGTCAGTTCGGGCGTAGACGAGAACCGGGCGAAGTCAAGAACCGAACGTAATTAAGCACCAGGCTTTTCGGATATCTGTTTAACATCATACAAAAATCCTTGGAACTTACGCCTAAAAAGGTTGCCGTAATGCAACCCTACTTTTTGCCGTATATCGGTTATTTTCAGCTCATTCGTGCCGTAGACGAGTTTATTGTCTATGATAATATCCAGTTTTCGAAAAAGGGATGGTTTCACCGCAACCGGATGCTTCAGAACGGGAAGGATGAATATTTCAGCCTGACCCTGAAGAAAGACTCCGATTTCCTGGATGTACGTGACCGCCGGCTGAGCGACAGCTGGGCGTCCGACCGCGAAAAAATAGTACGGAAAATAGCACAAAACTACCGGAAGGCGCCTTACTTCGAAACGATTTTCCCGATGGTGGAAAGTATTTTCTATTTTCCCGGGCAGGGGCTTTTTGATTTTATTTTTTCTTCCCTCCGTACCGTCTGCCGGTACCTCGACATTACGACTCCGCTGACCGTTTCTTCTACCGTGGAGATCGATCACACCCTGAAAGGACAGGATAAGGTCATTGCCTTGGTCAAAAAGACAGGCGGTCGCATTTATCTTAACCCCATCGGCGGATTTGATCTCTATCATCCTGCTGATTTTAGCGCAGAGGGCTTAACTTTGCAGTTTCATAAGGCCAGGCCTTTTACTTACCCCCAGCCCGGAGATGCATTTGTACCCTGGCTGTCTGTACTCGACCTGCTGATGTTCAACCCGAAGGAACAGGTGATCCGGTGGCTGGACAACTTCGACATTATTATAAAAGATGAACAGGAAAACTAATGTGCTTGTATTTCCATGTGGTGCCGAGAGCGCCATGGAAATCCATTTAGCCCTGAAAGATGTGATGAATATCCGTGTGGTGGGTGCTTCCAAAAGAGAAGATCACGGCCGCATGGTGTATGCCAATTATTACGGTAACTTTCCTAATATTGCGGAAGAAAACTTCCTGCAAGAGCTGAACCGGCTCATTGAGAAGGAATCTATTGACCTTATCCTCCCCACACACGATACCGTTCTGGTATATATGGCCCGCAACCTCGACAAGATTGGTGCCCGGGTGGCCGTACCCGGCCTGCGGCAGGCAGAGATATGCCGGAGCAAGAAGAAGATTTATGCGCTGTTCAGGGAGCATGATTTTAATCCTGCCGTTTTTGATTCCATAGACGCTGTCCCGGCCTATCCCATTTACGCCAAGCTCGACGAAGGCCAGGGTAGCAAAGGGGCATTTGTGGTGCATAACCGGCAGCAGCTGGAAGACCTGCCCGATCCGGAAAATTACGTATTTATGGAGCTTCTGCCCGGTGAAGAGCTGACGGTGGACTGCTTCACCGACCGCCATGGGAAGATCCGGTTCATGGGCCCGCGTACCCGGAAACGGGTATTTGACGGTGTGTCGGTCAACAGTGCTTCCGTACCCCTCACACCGGAAGTTGAGGCTATCGGGAGAATGGTTTCAGATACCATAGGCATACGCGGCGCCTGGTATTTCCAGGTAAAAAAAGACGTGAACGGCCGGTTCCGGCTGCTGGAAGCATCGGTTAAAGTAGCCGGTAATATGAATGTTTTCAGGGGCATCGGGGTAAATTTCCCGCTGCTGATGGTATACGATTACCTGGACTATGACGTAGAGGTAATTCCCAACGATTACCGCATAGAAGTAGACCGCGCCCTTTTCAGCCGGTACACCGTTGACCTGGAATACGATACCATTTATATTGATTTTGATGATACCATCACCAAAGAAGGCCGTGTAAACCAGAACGTGATGATGTTTTTGTATCACCAGAAAAACAAAGGCCGTACCCTGAAGCTGATCACCAAGCACCAGGGCAACCTGGAAGAAACCCTGGATAAGCTGTCTATTCACCGGGGTATTTTCGACGTCATCCACCACATCCCGATGGAAGACGAAAAATACAATTACATTACGGAGAAAGAACGGGTGATTTTTATAGACAACGCTTACGGAGAACGCCTGAAAGTTAAACGGAAGCTGAATCTGCCTGTTTTTGATGTGGATGCACTGGCAACGCTGATCGACTGGCGGGAGTAAGGAGATTGCGCTCATGCGGTTCCCGATTTCACTCGAACTGACAGGAGCCGTTGCCCCTTGTCAGTTCGACCGTAGCCGGGAACCAGTTCGAGCGAGGACGGAAATCGAGCGTAATCAAGAATCACGCACCGATAATCCTCTTTTTATTTCGAGAATTCACCCGATATTTTCAGGGTTACTTCATCGTCTACGGTAGGGCCTGAGGTACCCACACCAAAGTCTATCCTGTTCAGGGTACCGCTGGCTTTGATACCTACAATTTTCTTGCCTCCCCTGCCTTCAATAGGGCCTCTGAAAACAGCATCCAATGTAATAGGCTTGGTTACCCCTTTCATGGTCAGGTTACCGGTAATTTTGTAATTGTTGCCCGATACCTTTGTTACTGAAGTGCTTTTAAAAGTTATTGCCGGATTTTTTTCTGCCCCGAAGAAGTCGTCTGATCTGAGGTGATTATCTCTCCTGTCATTACCGGTATTCACGGAAGCAGTCTCAGCGCTAAAATCGAAAACGGCATCGGAGAAATCATCTTTGGATGAGGTCATTTTGGCGTCAAACTTTCCGAAGGTTCCATCTACTTCTGAAATTTTCAGGTGGACAATGGTGAAGCCTACGTGCGAGTGTGCCTTATCCAAAGCCCAATCCTGGGCAAATGTCAGCGAAGTGACCAGAGCGGCCGCAAAAGACAAAATAATTTTTTTCATGTTGGTTTGTTTAAAGATGTAATTCATGTATATACACGATGCTAAATTAAAAATATTCTAATTTAAACAAAAATTATTTCGGGGTATTCCCGGCTCTTTCCTGTTTCTTCATCTTCAGCCTGTTAAAAATAGCCTGACCGGCATGGAAATGAGCCGGTATTTTCTGTAAATTGCATAAACGATCAATCTTAATACATATGAATAACACTGCCTTTTCCCGGAGAAACCTCATTAAAAACATCGCTATCGGAGGCGCTGCCGCATTAGCTGCCCCCGGAGCATTTGCTGCGGAGCCGGAACCGGTTGCCGCCGACCGGCCACCCATTCGTTTTGCCGTATCCACGTATTCGTACTGGCATTTTGAAAAAGTAAAATACCCGATTGAAAAAGTGATCGAAAATGCCTCACGACTGGGTTTTGACGGGGTGGAGATTCTGCACCGCCAGATGGAAAGCGAAGAAAAACCGTACATGAACAAGCTGAAAAGAATGGCATTTGATGCCGGTCTGGCCCTGCCCATGCTATCCATACACCAGAGTTTTGTAAAGACCGACGCCGAAGCCCGCGCGAAGGACGTAGCCCATACCATCCGTTGTATTCAGCTGGCCGTACAAATGGGAATTCCGTGTATCCGGATGAACACGGGCAGCTGGGGAACAGGCCGTTCGGCCCCTGATTATTACAAAACAGGAAAGGAAACGCCACTTCCCGGCTATACGGATAACGATGCCATCAACTGGTGCATCGAAGGAATGAAGGAGTGCCTGAAATATGCCGAGCAGGAAGGCGTAATACTGGCCATTGAAAACCACTGGGGCCTTTCTTCCAATATTGACTACCTTGAACGCATCTATATGGCCTTAAAAGACTCGCCGTCTATGGGCCTGAACCTCGATACCGGTAACTACGTGGGTGATCCTTATCCGCAATTTGAGCGACTGGTGCAATACGCCGATATCATCCAGGCCAAAACGTATTACGGCGGCGGTCATTATTATGATCTTGACCTCGATTACGACCGGATAGCAAAAATAGCCCGTAAGCATGGCTTCAAGGGATACATTTCCCTGGAAATGGAGGGTAAAGAAGATGCGGAAACGGCTGTTCCCAAAAGCCTGGCCCTGCTCCGGAAGGCCTTTAACGGGTAAGCAGGCCGGTTAGCTGCAATGCGCCCGGTTCTCGACTTCGCTCAAACTGGCTCCAGGCTACACCCGAGCCGGTTCTCGACTTCGCTCGAACTGACAGGTAGCGCTCGTGGCTTGTCAGTTCGAGCGAAGTCGAGAACCAGTTCGAGCGAAGTCGAGAACCGGGCGTAGTCGAGAACCGGGCAAAAATCCTGCTCATTACCCGATCTGCCAGCTACTTCCTGTTATTTCACGTATTGCCGGAAGCATTCCAGGAACCGGTCTGCATCTCCTGTGCTGAGCGACAAAGCAGGCAGCAGGCGAATGGTATGGGTGCCGGCCACTCCCGTAAATATTTTATCGTCTTCCAGGAGCTTCTTCCTTACCGTGCTGACGGGCTCCTCCAGCTCAATGCCGATCATCAGCCCGCGGCCCCGCACTTCACGGATGCCTGTAAAGCTTTTCAGCGCATGGATGAGGTGAGCACCCGTGCGCGCGGCATTTTCTACCAGGTTCTCCTGCTTCATTACATCCAGTACGGCAATTCCTGCTGCGCAGGCCAGGTGGTTCCCGCCAAAAGTAGTGCCCAGAAGGCCATGCTTCGCCTGGAATTCCGGCGAGATAAGAATACCGCCCAGGGGGAAGCCGTTGCCCATGCCTTTGGCCATGGCCACGATATCGGGCTTAACGCTGTAATGCTGAAACGAAAAGAATTTTCCGCTGCGGCCGTATCCGCACTGCACGGAGTCGTGGATCATCACCGCCCCGTTTTCATCACATGCCTGGCGGATGGCTCCCAGGAATGCTTCACTGGCCACCTGTATGCCGCCCACGCCCTGTATACCTTCTACAATTACCGCGCAGGTATCCTGGTCTACGGCTGCTTTAACGGCCTCCACGTCATTGAAAGGCACAAACTGCACATGGCCCGCAAAGTTCAGCGGAGCCTTAATGGCCGGGTTGTCGGTCACCGCTACAGCCGCGGATGTCCGCCCGTGAAAGGCTTTGGTAAAGGCCACTATTTTGGTACGGCCGGTATGGAAGGAGGCCAGCTTAAGGGCATTCTCGTTAGCTTCCGCCCCCGAGTTCACCAGGAAGAGCGAATAATCGTCCAGGCCCGAAAGCTCGCCGAGCTTATTGGCCAGCTCCTGCTGCTGCGGTATTTCAACCGAGTTGGAATAAAAGGCCAGCTTAGCCAGCTGGTCGCTGACTTTCTGCACATAGTGCGGATGCGAGTGGCCAATGGAAATAACGGCATGCCCCCCGTATAGGTCGAGGTACTCGGTACCGTTCCTGTCCCAGAGCTTGCTTCCCAGAGCCTTTACAGGCTCAATGGCGTTAATCGGATATACGTCAAATAATTTCATTTTCAGAAAGAAATGGTTTTAAGATGAAGACCTGTTGTTTCGTCCCGGCCGAACATCAGGTTCATGTTCTGCACGGCCTGCCCCGAGGCTCCTTTCAGCAGGTTATCGGTAACAGAGGTAATCAGCAGCTTTTTACCGTGCTTCTGCAATTCCAGGATGCATTTGTTGGAATTGACCACCTGCTTCACATCAATGGGCCGGTGTGATATATGGGTAAACGGATGCTCTGCATAGTAGGTTTCAAAAAGATGTTGGGCATCTTCCAGGCTTCCTTCAAAGTCCAGGTACACGTTGGCCATGATGCCGCGCGGGAAGTTCCCCCGGTAAGGAAGGAAGTTGATGTCTTCCGAGAAGCCATCCTGAAGCTGGCTCAGGCTCTGGCGGATCTCTGCCAGGTGCTGATGCGTGAAGGCTTTATAAACCGATACATTGTTATTGCGCCACGAAAAATGGGTGGTGGCGCTCAGGGCCTGTCCGGCACCGGTTGAGCCCGTTATGGCCGACACATGCACTTCCCCGAGCAGCCCGGCATGCGCCAGGGGCAGCAGGGCCAGCTGAACGGTTGTAGCAAAACACCCCGGGTTGGCCACCTTACGGGCTTCACGGATTCTCTCGCGGTTCAGCTCGGGCAGGCCGTATACAAAGCCCCCGGTCTCATTGCGGTAGTCGGTGCTGAGGTCAATGATCTTTACGGTCTCCGGTACCCGGTTTTCTTCCAGGAATTTCCGGGACTGCCCGTGACCCGAGCACAGGAAGATCACATCTGCTTCTTCAAAGGGAAGCCCGGAGGTAAAGACCAGGCCGGTGTCGCCCAGCAGGTCGGTATGGGTTTCATACACGGGTTTGCCCGCCTGGCTGCGGGAGTTGGCAAAGACGATTTCCGCCTGCGGATGATGGATAAGGATTCGCAGAAGCTCTCCGCCGGTATACCCGGCCGCTCCTATGATTCCAACGCTTATGGAATTCATGAAATAACAATTAACGGATGAAACAAATAGAGATGCACGGCACCTATCGTCGGTGCCCGGCGCGGGGAGTCTGTATGTAGCTGATCTCGCTCAAATGCCAAACAGAAGTTTAACACAAATGTAGGAATTAAAATTAAAAACCATACGGCCGGCCAATTTTATTTTACGGGTCGCAGGAGAAAATAAACCGGCCCCTTTCCCCTACTTCACCATTTTCCTTGTATTTTTACGCTTCTATAAATCGGAATAAATATGACTTTAGCCCAGATAGTGTGGGATATTTCGCCCACTATTGTTAAAATCGGAAACTTTGAAATCAGGTGGTACGGCCTGCTTTTTGCCCTGGGTTTCGTGATCGGATACCAGATTATTGCCTGGGCATTCAAGATCGAAAAGAAAGACAGCAAAGACCTGGATGCCCTGTTGCTGACGATGATCCTTTCTATTGTGCTGGGAGCGCGTATCGGGCATTACGTTTTTTATGAAGGCAATCATTTCTTTGAGCACCCGGGTGCCTTTATTTACGATATGCTGATGCCGCCTTATGCCGGGCTGGCCAGTCATGGTGCAGCATTCGGTGTGCTGATCGGCCTTTTCCTGTTCCGCAGGAAACACCCCGAATACAGCTACCTCTGGCTGACAGACCGGCTGGTGATTGTATCGGCGCTGGGCGGTGCATTTATCCGTTTCGGTAATTTCATGAACTCGGAGATCATCGGGAAACCCACCGACGGGCCTTTCGGCGTGATCTTCAAACAGAATTTTGAATTTACACAGGTACCCAGGCATCCGTCGCAATTGTACGAGTCGGTTTCCTGCCTTGTCATTTTTGCAATTCTGATCTTCCTGTACAACAAGTGGCGGGAGAAAACCCCGCAGGGTTCGCTTACCGGTATATTTTTTATCTGGGTATTCGGACTTCGCTTCTTCTATGAATTCACCAAAGAAAACCAGGTGGCATTTGAAGAGAGCATGAAGCTGAATATGGGCCAGATCCTGAGCGTACCGGCCGTGCTGATCGGGTTGTATTTCCTGGTGCGGTCGTTTCGTAACCGGCCTGACCTCTCCTGAAACCGATGGAAAGCCTACTACCTGAATTGCAGAAAACCAGCAGGGAGGCGGCGAAGCTGCGGCGGACACCCCATTCCCGAAGAGCAAAAGTGCTGACCGACCTGGCCGGCCTGCTCACGGAAAATACGGCCCTTATTCTTGCTGAAAACCGGAAAGACCTGGACCGCATGGGCCGGGAAGACCCCAAATACGATCGCCTGCTGCTTAACGAAGACCGGGTACGTTCTCTGGCAGGTTCGCTCCGGGAAGTCAGCCGGCTGGAAGACCCGGCCGGGAAAGTGCTGCTGGAAAAGACCCTGCCTAACGGTATCCGGCTGAAAAAGGTAACTACCCCGATGGGAGTGGTGGGCACTATTTTTGAGTCGCGCCCGAACGTGACCATTGATGTGGCAGCGCTTTGCCTTCTCTCCGGGAACGCAGCCGTGCTGAAAGGCGGGAAGGAAGCCGATTATTCCAACCGGGTCTTTGTGCAGCTGATCCACCAGGCATTACGCCAAAACGGGCTGCCGGAAGAGGTGGTTCTGCTGCTCCCTACTGACCGGAAGTTTATGACCGAGCTGCTGCAGGCCGACCGGTACGTAGACCTTATTATTCCCAGGGGCTCCCAGGGACTGATCAACTTTGTACGCGAAAATTCCCGCATCCCGACCATCGAGACCGGCGCCGGGGTATGCCATGTGTATGTGGACAAGACGGCAGACACAGGCATGGCGGCTGAGATCATCGTTAACGCCAAGGCTTCGCGGCCATCGGTATGTAACTCGCTCGACTGCATGATCCTGGATGCGGCTATAGCCGGGGAGCTGATCCCCAAGCTGAAAGCCGGCTTCGAAAAATATGCTATTGAGGTTTTTGCCGATGAAGCGGCCCTCCCCTACTTTGAGCAGGAAGGTTTCCGGGTAAACCGGGCCGGAGAAGAAGATTTTGGCAAGGAGTGGCTCGACTTCAAGGTATCGGTAAAAACGGTAAACAGTCCCGACGAAGCCCTGGATCACATCCGGGAATATTCTTCCCGGCATTCCGAGGCCATTGTTACCCGCGACCAGGCCCTTGCAGAGCGTTTCCTTGACGAGGTAGACGCTGCTGCCGTATACCACAATGCCTCCACCCGGTTCACCGACGGCGGCGAGTTCGGCTTAGGCGCCGAAATCGGCATTTCTACCCAGAAGCTCCACGCCCGCGGACCCTTTGCCCTCGAAAAGCTGGTGACAGAAAAGTGGGTGGCTGTGGGTGAGGGGCAGGTGAGATGGTAGATGAAATAAGCTAACGGTCGCAATTCTTAATACTCCCGTAATATTCAGTTAATACTGCCGATGCAATTTTGCAACGGAGATCAAACAGCATTTATCTTCATACATATTGGTAATAATCTTCAAAGATCCCCGGTACTGCCGGGGATTTTTGTTGGTGTATATTTTCAAATTAGCGCAAGTTTTCCGACATTTGCAGTCCGAAACGAGAAGGTTCCATAGTTCAACGGATAGAATAGAAGTTTCCTAAACTTTAGATGTGGGTTCGATTCCCGCTGGGACCACTAAACAGGAAAAGTGATTACAACTATCGCTTTTCCTGTTTTTTTATGAGATAATTCTTTGTCTGGCGGTTCTGCGTATAAAAAGAAAACATAAATAATTATGACTAATCATTTCAAGCCGGCAAATTATAATTCAGTCTCCCCCTAGTTTATGGTGGACGATGCGGAAAGAATGATTAACCTATTGGCCGACATATTTGACGCCAAAGTTCAGAGAAGATATGATAAACCTGACGGCAAAATAATGCATCTTGAACTCCGGATTGACGACCCGGTCATACAGCAGGGGTATAAGGCTCTACAATTGTCCTGAAGGTCAGGTTTACCCTCGGTGCCGTTATTTTTTTGGTAGGGGGCAGGCGGTGAAGCCAGTGGGTCTGGGTTGTATCTTTCATGACCAGGAGGCTGCCGTGCTCCAGGATCAGCTCTGCTTTTTCACCGCTTTGCTTATGTTTAAAGGCAAATTTTCTTTCAGCACCAAGGCTCAATGAACCAATTGCCCCGTTTTTTTTCAGATCGGCTTCTCCGTCACTGTGCCAGGCCATGCCTTCTTCACCCGTATGGTATAGATTAAGCAGGCAGGAGTTAAAGCTTTCGCCGGTTTCCTTCTCCACAATGCTTTTAAGCTCCAGCAGTTCGTTTGTCCAGGGTAAAGCATATTTGGTGGTATTGGAATAGGTATATTCAAAAGGCTTGTCACCATACCACGCCACTTTCCGTTTGGTGATGATTCTCCTGCCGAAAATAACGGCTTCGTCATTCCGCCATTCAATGGTTTCCAGCAATCTCTCCAGGTAAAAGTCTGCCTCTTCTTTCTTCAGAAGTTTTCCGTAATAATTTACGGTCCCGTCGTAAGGGAGTCTGTTCCGGTCTTTGTCGGTTCTTACGTTCATTCCTGCTTTTCTATATCCGGGACAATTTCCGAAGAATTTATAACATTTCCGCTATTTGATCATTTTTACCAGCGCTCTGCATCTACGGCCTTCAGTTAAAAACCACTTCATCTACAAATACCCATGCCGGAGTGCCTTTGCCTGCGTGCCAGGCGGGTAAGGGGTTCACGTTGCTGACCCGGAGCCTGATCTCACTGTATTTCTGCGGGGGTATCGCGATATCCCAAAAGGTGGTTTTCCGGGGACGCCCGGCCGTGGGCTGAACAGGTGAAATTTTTCCGAGCAGCTGCTCTTTCCCGGATACAGCCTTGCCCCAAACTTCAATACTTTTGGGTGGCATAATATAGGAATCCACTTTCTCCAGCATGCTTACCGTTACGTTTCTCAGCTCCTGAGGCCTGAAGAAGAAAAATACAGCTTCCAGCGGTTTTTCCCGGTAGCCCAGCCAGGTTTTATCCAGGAAATTATCGGGATCGCCTTTCACCCGGTCATACAGGCTGCGGGCGCCTTTGGCGGTGTATTGAGGAGCAGGCGGAGTGGAGAGAGCCGCGGAGTCGGGCGTTACACCGTTCACGAGGTAATCCAGCTCAAGCACCGTGCTGCCCAGCCAGCCTTCTTTAAAGGCCCGGGCTTTGATCTGGGTACGGCCGTGCACGGTAAGGGGTTGGGTATACGTTTCTCCGTGGGTGCTGTCGGGTACCGAACCGTCACGGGTATACCGGATCAGCACACCGGGCAAAGCATGCTTTAAAACTACCGGGGTCCCGGCGGCCAGGAACGCTTTTTTCTGTGTGCTTTCGGGCGGATTGATGGCAATCCGCTCATTTTCTCTCTGGCCGGTATCCAGCTGTATGGCCGGGTTCAGTTTTTTCAGCCGGTCTTTGTCGGCGGCCGTAAAGCCGCTTTCCCAAAGGTAAACCGCATTCAGCCGGGCCAGCACCGCCAGGTCAGGATCCTGTAAGCGTGTATTGGCCAGTGAGACCGACTCCAGGTTTTTGAGATCTTTCAGGTAGCCCAGGACGCTCCCGGTAACCTCTGTGCTGCTGAGATTCAGGTGCCGGAGGTTTTTAAATTGGGCCAGCACTTTCAGGTCGGCATCTTTTACCGGCATTTTGCTGAGGTTGAGCTCTACCAGCTGCTCTTTTACCTGCAGCAGCTTTTCCAACTGTTGCGGGTCAAATTTAGTCTTTACAAAGAACGAGGCCCGCAGAGCCGGGCTGTTCACCGCCAGGGGCGTGACCCTGCAAAACGGGGTATTGATCTCCGCCAGCGTTTCCGGGCCGGCAGCCGGGAAAGTGTATTTTTCTTCCGGCTCCTGCTGCCGGTATTTTCTCAGGGGCGAGTCAGGCTGCAACTGCGCAAAGCTCATTTTTTCAGGAGCACCCTCGTTAATCCAGGCCGTCAGGATTTCCATTTCCGATTCTGTAAGCTGGGTTTTCTGGCGGGGCGGCATATGCTTTTTGTCTTCCAGGGGCAGGAAGATCCGTTTCATCAGGTGGCTTTCAAGGGCTTTGCCCGCTTCTATGGCCGGGCCGTTCTCTCCGCCTTTTACCATCATCGCTACCGATTCCAGGCTCAGGCCGCCTTTGGTCTTGCCGGCCCTGTGGCAGGAGCTGCATTTTTCTTTCAGAAGCGGGGCTACCAGGGCCGCATATACGTCATCCGGCTGGACGGGAGTGGCTGCCGGCTGAAACGACAGGAAGTCTTTGCCGTGCGTCAGCTCTCCGCCCCGGTGGCCCGTCAGAACGAGGAGCACGCTGGCCAGGCCAAGCACCACCGGCCAGCCCCGCGTGCTGATCCGGTCAAAGAAGATAACCGTGAGCCAGAGCAGGCCGCTGAGCACTACCCCGGCATATTTATGCCCGGCGACCTCTACTGTATCGTAATCGCCACCGAGGGCCAGGGTCATTCCGGCCAGGGCGGTAAGGGTCATACAAACAGCGGTCACCTGCAGGAAGATCAGCAGCAGGGCCCTGTACCCGGTAACCCGGTGCCGCAGCAGGTAAAGAAGGATCACCCCGGCCCAAAGCCCGATGGGCAAATGCAGGATCACCGGGTGCAAACGCCCCGTAAAGGCCAGCGCCTGCGGTAGCTGCAGCCGGTTTTCAAAGATCACCAGAACGGCCAGCAGGCAGTTCAAAAATATCAGGAGGTATTCCGGGATTCTCCGCATAGGTTCAGACAATAATTCCCGGGACTACTTTTCCGGCCACGTCGGTCAGGCGGTAGCGCCGGCCCAGGTGCTTGTACACCAGCTTTTCATGGTCCAGACCGCAGAGATGGAGCACCGTGGCATGAAAGTCATTGATATGTACGGGGTCTTTCACAATGTTATACCCCAGCTCATCGGTTTCTCCATACACCACGCCGGGCTTCACGCCGCCGCCGGCCATCCAGATGCTGTAAGCCCTGGGGTGATGGTCTCTTCCGTAATTGTCTTTTGTAAAATTACCCTGGCAGTAGTTGGTGCGGCCAAACTCGCCGCCCCAGATCACCAGGGTTTCTTCCAGCAGGCCGCGCTGCTTCAGGTCTTTGATCAGGGCGGCCGATGCACGATCTACATCACGGGCCTGTCCCACCATTTCACCGGGCAGGTTATCGTGCTGATCCCAGCCCTGGTGATACAGTTGCACAAAGCGCACCCCTGACTCCGACAGCTTGCGGGCCAGCAGCGCATTGGCGGCGTAGGTGCCGGGCACCAGGCATTCAGGCCCGTACATTTTGATGATATGATCCGGTTCACGGCTCAGGTCTGTCAGTTCCGGAACGGCCGTTTGCATGCGGTAAGCCATTTCATACTGGGCTATTTTAGCCGTGATGGCCGGGTCGCCTGACGCTTCAAAGCCCAGGTGATTCAGCTCCGAAAGCTTATCCAGCATGGCCCGGCGGTCCACGCCATCGGCGTCGTTCAGGTACAGGATGGGGTTATCGCCGCTGCTGAAAAGCACGCCCTGGTGGGTGGCATCGAGGAAGCCGTTGCTCCAGAGCTTGGAATATACCCCCTGGCCGTTGCCTTTTCCACGCGAAAGCAGCACGCAGAAGGCCGGCAGGTTCTGGTTTTCGCTGCCCAGCCCGTAGCTGAGCCAGGCCCCCATGCTGGGGCGGTTTCCCTGCTGCGCACCGGTCTGCATGAAGGTGAGCGCAGGATCATGGTTAATGGCCTCGGTATGCATGGAGCGTACAATACAGATATCATCGGCAACAGAGGCAATGTGCGGAAAGAGCTCGGAGATCCACGCCCCCGAAGACCCGTATTGCTGAAAGGTAAATTTTGATCCTACGAGGGGGAAAGATTTCTGTCCGCTGGTCATGCCCGTGAGCCGCTGCCCGCCCCGGATACTCTCCGGCAGGTCCTGCCCGGCCATCCGGATGAGGGCCGGCTTGTAATCAAATGATTCCAGCTGGCTGGGAGCCCCGTTCTGGAAAAGATAGATTATACGTTTGGCTTTAGGGGCAAAGTGGGGTAAACCCGGAGGCAGGCCGGCTTCACCTGCTTTCCCGGAGAAGAGATCCGGTACCAGCAGCGAGCCCAGGGCCAGGCTGCCAATGCCTACCGCGGCCTTCCCCAGGAAATGCCTGCGGTTTATGTTCAGCCGGTTTTGTATTAATTCTTTCATTGTAAAAAGCTTTCAGCCTTCAGTAATCAGCTTTCAGCCGCGCGGCGGACCGCCGGGAGGCGCTTCGCTTTATTTATCAGCATTTTGAGAACTGATTGCTGACAGCTGATTGCTGAGGGCTATTCTATATCCGTACTATGGCCTCCTCCATGTTGTATATCATTTGAACGGTATACATGAGCGCCACTGTTTTTTCATATTCTTTTACCGGGATATCGCGATACTCCCCTACTTTCAGCAGGTCCGGCTTTTTCAGCTTCCGGATACGGGCGGTCTCCTGGTCCCAAAAGCCCGCCAGCACTTTCAGTTCCCGGCTGTCCGGCTCCCGGCAAATGATCTTCCGGAATACCTCCCTGAGCACCTGGTCGGCCGGCTGGCCGGCCATTTTCTGGGCCAGCACCCGTGAGGCCTCCTGTATCACGGGATCGTTCAGCATGACCAGCGCCTGGAGCGGGGTGTTGGTAGCCAGGCGGTTTACTTCGCACTGATCACGGTTACTGGCATCAAAGATGAGCATATTGGGTGGCGGAACGGTGCGCTTGATAAAGACGTACATTCCGCGCCGGTAAAGGTCATTGCCTTCGTCCTGCACATAACGGGCCAGGCTGCCGCGGCCGGAGGTAGATTTCTCCCAGATGCCTTCGGGCTGGTAGGGTTTGATGCTGGGACCGCCGATCTCCGGGTTCAGCAGGCCCGAGGAAGACAGGGCCAGGTCGCGCACCAGCTCGGCTTTCAGGCGGGTGCGGCTGCTGCGGGCCAGGTAGCGGTTCAGCGGGTCTTTTTCCAGGTGCTGCCGGGTTACCTTTGAACTCTGGCGGTACGTGGCCGAGGTGACCAGGGTTTTCACGAGGCGTTTAACGTCACGATGATGTTCCCGGAAATCTACGGCCAGCCAGTCGAGAAGCTCCGGGTGCGTGGGCAGGTCGCCCTGCATGCCGAAATCACCGGTGGTGGCCACAATTCCCCGTCCGAAAAAACGGGCCCAGAGCCGGTTCACCCACACCCGGTCGGTCAGCGGATTTTTCGGATCAAACATCCATTTCACCAGTCCTTCGCGGTTATTGCCATAACGAGAAGCCGTAAAGGGCAACACTTTCTCCGGCAGGCCGGGCGTTACCTCCACGCCGGGCGTATCGTAGTTGCCCCGCTCCAGGAGGTGGGTTTTCCGCAATCCCACCGAGTCTTTCATGACCATTACGTATACGTCAGCTGTATCTTTCTTATGGATGAAGTTCAAGATACCCCTGATCTCGTCCTGCCCGATCTTCAGGTTAGGTGGATCGGCAAAAGAGGCATCAATGGTGCCGAAAAGTCCTTTCTCAGGTACCTGGTTAAAAAAGGCATAGGTACGGAAATAGTCTTTCTGGCTGATGGGATCATACTTGTGGTCGTGGCATTTGGCGCATTCAAACGTCAGGGAAAGAAATGCTTTTCCGAAGGTATTGGTCCGGTCAGTCACATATTCGGAACGGTATTCTTCATCTATAACGCCGCCCTCCTGGGTGATTTTATGGTTCCGGTTGAAGCCGGTGGCCAGTATGCTCTCGGCGTTCCTGTCTTTGATCAGGTCTCCGGCCAGCTGGTAAGTCACAAATTTTTCATAGGAATAATTCTCATTGAAGGCATGAATCACCCAGTCGCGCCAGGGCCACATGGTCCGCAGGCCGTCGTCCTGGTAACCGTGTGAGTCGGCATAGCGCGCCACATCCATCCAGTCGAGGGCCATCTGCTCACCGTAATGCGGGCTTTGCAGCAGCTCATCTACTATTTTTTCATAGGCCCCCGGGCTTTTGTCTTTCAGAAACCGGTCCTGCATTTCTACCGATGGCGGTAAACCGGTGAGATCCAGGCTCACCCGCTTCAACAGAGCTTCTTTTCCGGCTTCTTCTGACGGCTCCAAGCCGGCAGACCGCATTTTTGAATAGGTGAAATAATCAATTTCGTTGCGTACCCAGTCGTTGTCTGCCTCCGGCAGCCCGGTTTTCCGGGGCGGGATAAACGCCCAGTGCGGCTTGTATTTTCCGCCCTGCTCTATCCATTTTTTGATGAGCGTGATCTCTTCTTCCGTGAGGGTGAGGTTAGCCTCTGCCGGCGGCATACGTTGGGAAATGTCTTTCGCCGTGATCCGTAAATAGATCTCTGAAGCAGCCGGATTACCGGGTACCAGGGCCCGGCCATGGGGGTTGTCTTTCAAGGCGGCGTAAGCTCCTTCCGGTGTGTCCAGCCGTAAGCCTGCTTCACGGGTATTGGCGTCCGGACCGTGGCATTTGAAGCATTTATCCGAGAGTATCGGGCGGATATGGTAATTATAGTCTACCTCCGCGGTGCTGTCGGCCCGTTGGCTTCCGCGGTGCTGACAGCCCCATGCTGCCCAACCCGTTAAGATGAGTAAGAAATACCTGATCCGCATGAAATGAAAATGCCTGGGAATAAAGTTAGTAAATATTTTTATGGATTCGTGGGATATTTATAAAAAATCTTTGTAAAAAGCAATTTGTCTTTCAGACGGACTTACTTTTTCATAAAAAAAAAGTAAGCAAAAAAACATTCACAAAATAATGCCCTCCTGAAAAATTTGATTTCCAACTATTTAAGAAACTTTCAAATGCCTAAGCTAAATCAAATTTTACAGACGGACTATTTTGTGATATAAGGTACATTTCTTCTTATTTTACTTAGAAGGCGATAATTTTCTGGTATTTTTACTCTTGAAAAAACTGATTTATGCGATTATTGAGTGTACTTATTCTTGCACTAGTGGTGTGTTCCTGCAGTACCACCAAAGAAAAATCGATTTTTAACGGTAAAAACCTGGACGGCTGGACGCCCAAGATCCATCACCATGAATATGGCGACAATTATGCCAACACGTTCCGGGTGGAAGACGACCTCATCAAGGTGCGCTACGACGGCTACGATCAGTTCAATGAACGCTACGGTCACCTGTTTTACAAGACGCCCTATTCCCATTTTCACCTGACGCTGGAATACCGGTTCAACGGCATCTGGCGGGAAGATGCCCCCTCGTACACCCACCTGAATTCAGGGGTGATGTTTCATTCCCAGGATCCGGCTACTATCCTGAAAGAGCAGGACTGGCCCATTTCGGTGGAGATGCAGCTCCTGGCCGAAGAAAAGCCGGGCGTACCCCGCCCTACCGGGAACATGTGCTCGCCGGGCACCGATGTGGTTTACCAGGGACAGAAAGACCCGCGCCACTGCATCGACTCCCGCTCAAAAACCTATAAGCCCGACGAATGGATCAGAGCCGAGCTGATCGTTTACGGCGATTCGCTGGTGCAGCACCTTATTAACGGGGAAGTGGTGCTGGAATATACGAAACCCACCATCGGCGGCGGCGTAGTGAACGGTGCCGACCCGAAGATTTTTATCCCCGGAAAACCGCTGACCTCCGGTTATATCGGGCTCCAGAGCGAAGGCCAGGAAATTGATTTCCGGAATATTACGATCCGGGATCTGAGCAAAAAGAGATGACAGATCACCTACTGCTTCATCAGCATGCTCTCGCTGTAATACGCTGATTCGGAAATGATCTTCCCGTTTTCGTCAAAACCCATGCTCAGGTGTACCGGCAGGGTAATGGCCTTTTTATCCGACTTCCGTACCAGGTTCATTTTCCACCAGGAGAGCACTTCCCGGCCATTGTCCATTTCATATTCCAGGTAATCCGGGTAACCCACCATGTCTATGCTTTTGATTTCAAAAAGATCCCGGAATTGCCCGATATTGGCTCTTTCTTCCGCTTTTGTGCGTGTTTTTCCCCATTCCGTGTTGATGTCATAAAATTCGGCATTTTCGCCGTAGTAGCTCATGTATTGATCAATATCTCCTCTTTCCCAGGCGTACATGGCCTTGCGGAAGAGCTGCCCTATGTGTTTGACCGTTTCTACCGGGCCGATAACAGCCACACCCGCAAAACCGAAGGTACGGGTATCGGTCTGACCCTGACCAAAGAGCTGGTTAAACTAATGGACGGCACCGTTCCTGAGCTCATACAGGGCTAAAACGCTGCTGTTAGGCCCGGAAAACAGCATTGCCACCGCTGCGCTGGAGTGCGGCTACCAGGATCCGGGTTATTTTGCACGGGTGTTCAGGCAGGAATACGGGGTCACGCCCCAGGAATGGAGAACCGGGAGATAGTCTTCACAAAAAACAATTACTCTGACCAAACAGCCAGCTCATAACCATCCGGATCCGTAAATTGAAAACGTTTCCCCCCGGGAAAACTGAAGGTATCTTTAACGATAATTCCTCCTGCATTTATTACTTTACTTTTCGTTGCTTCTATATCTTTTGTATAGAGCACTACCAGGATAGTTCCGTTAACCGGTTCTCCATGAGTAAAGCCGCCATCCACATAGTCGCCCGTAAATGCGGTATATTCTGGTCCGTAATCTGTGAACTCCCAGCCAAAACATTTCGTATAAAAGTCTTTGGCCTGCTTAATATCCTTTGACAGAAATTCGATGTATTGTATCTGCTCGTGCTTCAGCTTTTGCGAATCAATTGTAGTCATAGTATCCTGTTTTTTTAACAAAAGTAAGGAATTGCCCGGGCTGAAACTACGGTCTGAGCTCCCTGTACATTACGCCTGGTTCAGCAGCGCTGCCGCCTCCTTCGCAAAGTAGCTAAGAATAATATCGGCGCCCGCCCGTTTCATGCTGATGAGCATTTCCATCATGGCTTTGTCACCGTCGATCCAGCCGTTTTGGGCGGCCGCTTTGATCATGGCGTATTCACCGGATACGTTGTAAGCCGATACGGGCAGATCAAAGTTATCCTTCAGGGTTTTGATTACGTCGAGGTAAGAAAATGCCGGTTTTACCATCAGGATATCGGCGCCTTCCGCGTAGTCGAGCTCCGCTTCCACCAGGGCTTCCTTCACATTGGCCGGGTTCATCTGGTAGGTTTTCTTGTCGCCGAATTTAGGGGCAGATTCCAGGGCATCGCGGAACGGCCCGTAAAAGGCCGAAGCGTATTTGGCCGTGTAGGCCATGATGGAGGTGTTGATGAAGCCTTCTTCGTCCAGGGCCCGGCGTATGGCTCCTACCCGGCCGTCCATCATGTCAGACGGCCCGATGATGTCAGCACCGGCTTTGGCCTGGGCTACCGCCATTTTGACCAGCACTTCCACCGACTCATCGTTCAGGATTTTCCCGTCTTTCACGATGCCGTCGTGTCCGTCAGAGCTGTAAGGATCCAGCGCCACATCTGTCATCACTACCAGTTCCGGGAATTTGTTTTTGATTTCGGAAAGGGCACGGAGGTACAGGGTACCTTCTCTGATGCTTTCCGAGCCCACGGAATCCTTTTTGCTTTCCGGGTAATTGGGGAAAAGGCACACGGACCGGATGCCGTGCGCCACTACGTCTTCGATCTCGGTCAGCAGGGTATCCAACGAATACCGGAAAATGCCCGGCATGGAACGGATCTCTACCTTCGCACCGCTTCCTTCCTGCACAAACATCGGGAAGATGAAATCATTTACGGAGAGGGTGTTCTCAGCCACCATGTCGCGGAGGCCGGCAGATATGCGATTGCGTCTTGGTCTTCTGGAAAGTATTAACATAATCAGTTTTAAAAGGAAAAAAGAAGGCAAATCATGCCTTCTTTTATAAAAACAATAATATGCGCGGAATAACTCCGGATAATCAATCTTTTTTAAACAAGCGGAACTCCAGGGCCACACGGGTGGTATCCGGCTCGGCATTCACGGCCAGGCCGTGGATCAGGTGACCGGAGAAGAAAAGCACTTCGCCGTAGTCTACCTTTGCCCGCTCCAGGTGGCTGCTTCCGCCCCATTCTCTGATCATGCGTACCCGGTATTTGTTGCCCTCCACTACCGCACCGTTATGGGTTCTGAGCACCTTGTCTTCGGTCAGCTTATGGCTGCCGGGCGCTATAGGAAGCGACGAGTTCTCAGTAACCCCTGCAATAGGAATCCAGAGATTCACAAACGGCGGGATGTAGCCGGCCTCGTCTACCCTTTCGTACACGTCTTTGTGCGGCGGGTTGTAATCGCTGGAACCCGGGCGGTTGATCCGTACAATAATGTGCAGCTCTTTACCGTCTTCGGGGTTGATGTCGGTCAGGCTGAAGCCCAGTATTTTTTCAAACTTGGGCAATACCTCTTTCACCGGGAAATTGAAATCTTCCGCAAAGAGGTCGCGGGTCTTGCCCACCACTTTAAAGTGGTCTTCCCGGCTGGTTACCACATCGTGGTAGCGCTCCAGGCTGAAATCAGCAGGCACGTCCAGTCCCAGCTCATTCCGTATAATTCCGGCCACGCTCTGGGTCAGGCCCTGCTTCAGGGAAGCAAATTCTTCTTCACTCAGAAATCCGGCCGAGGTATGGCCTTCGTCGTACCAGGGCTGTGTATATACAATATCGGTATCTGCTCTTGAAAGCCTTACGTCTTTTCCGTAGTCAAACGGCGGGCAATCTTTTACAGACACTTCGTATTTTTTATCACCAATCGTGTAGCTCAGTATATCTTCCATAATCCTGTTTTAGTTTTGAAATGTTAGGGCACAAAAGTACTTGAAAAAATAACGGCAAAAAATGATACTGGTCATTTTTTACCGATAAGGAAGAGGCATTAGAAATAAATGAAAAAGTTCAAAGGTGGGTAGCTTGTCACTGCTGAGTTCCGTTAGCTCAACCGCTTATTCTGTTGCAAAATAAGGTTTATTTTTTCCACACTTTCACGGGTAATGATACGGATAGTGGCCACATCAATGCCGGCATCATAAGCATTCAAGACGGTTTTTTGTACGGTTTCCGTAATTCCTTTCTCCTTCCCCTCTTTAAGCCCCAGTTCTTTTCCCTCCATTATCAACTGATCGTATATGGTCATCACTTTAGTGTTCATATCCTCCGATAGTTTTTTTACAGCTTCTGTCAAATATTTTCTTTCAAGGCGGATGCCTTCTATCATATAAACAAATATAGTCTCTGTAACGTTCGACTCCAAATACGGGTTTAGGTTTTTAATAATCCTATCCATATGATCAGCAAGTTCTTCCGGGTTGAAACAGTACTTCTGCAGCATAATGGCGCTACCTAACAACCCGTTTTTTAGTACATAAATCTGTTGTGGTGAAACCTCTCGAAGGTTAATAAATTCTGCAGAAAATACAGGGAGATATTTTTTCAAAAAACCAGGATAAGTCGTAAAGTACATATCCATCAGAATAAGAGGTTTTCAGACTACCGGTAATATAAGAAGTGTCTCGTTGCTTAAGCGTTTCAAAGTCCAGAATGCTAACCAATTCTTCCGGAAGATACTGTTGTAAGAACGCTGCGGCTAATTCTTTCCTGGAAAGAATCTGCTTGATAAACTTATCGTGGATGTCAGTGATATTGCGCGGCATACGTTTTAATGTGAATCTGCCGGCAAGGTAGTACTTACATCAGGAAAGAGGAAGGAAAAGGGTAAAATAATCTTATATGAAGGAGCTAATCTTCATGAAAAGAATCATCGGATAGCGTGTAAAATAATCCGGTTAACACCGGATTATTTTAATTTTTTCACGCCCATATTCCACAGGATAAACCCGTAGATATCCGCCGTTTGTTCGATATTTTTCTTCGTATTGCTGGCCCCGTGACCCGAATTGGTATCGATCCGGATCAGCAGCGGATTGGCCGAGCTGCCTCCTGCTTTTGCCTGCAACTCGGCGGCATATTTAAACGAGTGTGCCGGAACCACGCGGTCGTCGTGATCTGCTGTAGTGATCAGCGTGGCCGGGTAGCTCACTCCCGGTTCTATATTATGGAGCGGTGAGTAGGCATACAGCGCTTTAAATTCTTCCGCATTGTCAGATGAGCCGTAGTCGGCGATCCAGTTCCAGCCGATGGTGAATTTCTGGAAACGCAGCATGTCCATCACCCCTACCTGCGGAATGGCCACTTTGGCCAGGTCAGGGCGCTGATTGATCACCGCCCCTACCAGGAGCCCGCCGTTTGAGCCGCCCCGCAGCGCCAGGTGCTCCGAATCACAGTATTTATGGGCGATGAGGTATTCGCCGGCCGCAATAAAGTCATCAAATACATTCTGTTTTTTCAGCTTCATACCCTGCTCGTGCCAGGCTTCACCGTATTCTGACCCGCCACGCAGGTTGGCCTGAGCGTACACACCGCCCTGCTCCAGGAAAGGGATCAGCAGAGGGCTGAAGCCCGGGTAGAGACTTACATTGAACCCGCCGTAACCGTAAAGAAGGGTAGGATTAGCCGAATTCAGCTTTATGCCCTTTTTATACGTGATGAACATAGGTACGCGGGTGCCGTCTTTCGAAGTATAAAAAACCTGCCGGGTTTCAAAGTCTTCCGGGTTAAAATCTACCTCCGGCTTACGGAACAGGGCCGATTGCCCCGAAGCAATATCGTAGCGGTAAATGGTGGAAGGAAACGTAAAGGAGGTAAAAGAATAGAAGACCGACCGGTCTTTGGCTTTACCGTCAAAACCCATGGCTGTTCCCACACCGGGCAGCTTCACCTCACCCTCCGGCTTTCCGGCAAGGTCATATATGTACACCCGGGTGCTGACGTCTTTCAGGTAGCTGACAAACAGCTTTCCCCCGGCAGCGCTTACATTCTGGAGGGGTTCGGGCTTCCCGGGAAGCAGCTCCGCCCATTTCTTTGAAGCCGCATCATAGGTGACTACCTTATCGTTCGGCGCCTGATCGTTGGTACGGACATAAAATTTATTTCCTTCGTTATGAAATATGCTGTAAGAAGAGTTGCTGATCTCCGCCACTACGGGTATGAACTGCGTTTCTCCTCTTTTCTGGTAGTAAACGGCGTTGCCGTCCAGTCCTTTTCCCCTGTCGCTGATGGTCAGGAATACATATTCTTCATCTTCCAGCGTATATACCGTATTGAAGCGCTGCGGATGGGCCCTGTCTTCGTACACCAGGCGGTCTTCTGACTGGGGCGTGCCCACCTTATGATACCAGACCTGGTGGTTTTCATTCACGGCAGCCAGCGCGCTTCCTTCCGGTTTCGGGTAGCGGCTGTAATAAAATCCATCGCCCTGCCAGGCTATACCCGACACTTTCACCCACTCCAGCTTGTCGCTGAGTGTTTTTTTGGTGTTCATGTCCATCACAAAAATGTCCATCCAGTCAGATCCTCCTTTGGAAAGGGCGTACGCACCAAATTTCCCGTCTTTCGACAAGCTGAATTGTTTGAGACCGGTGGTTCCGTCGGCAGAAAGCCCGTTAGGATCCAGCACCACTTCGGCTTCACCGTTAATCTGTTTCTGGCGGTACAGCACCGACTGGTTCTGAAGGCCGTTGTTTTTATAGAAATAATACCAGCCTCCGTTCTCGAAAGGGGCCGAGTACTTGGGGTAGTTGTACACCTGCTCCAGCCTGTTCTGCAGCTGCTCACGGTACGGAATCTGCGCCAGGTAGGCGTTGGTTACCTCGTTCTGCTGCTTTACCCATTGCCCTGTTTCTTCTGAACGGTCATCTTCGAGCCAGCGGTACGGATCGGCTACGGTAACCCCGTGATATATGTCTTTATGATCCGATTTCCGGGTTTCCGGATAATGAATTTGCGCATATCCAGGCGCTGAAAGTACTAAACCCACAATAATGGCGTTAAATTTTGTATTCATATTTTTAAGTAATAGTACACAAAACTAAAACATTTTTTTGAGTACAGCCCCAACCTTTGCCTTTGAAAATCATCTAAATTAAAACCTTTTATAACGGCCGGCCGTTATTACATTTGTAATGATTACATAAACCTTAAGAAATGCGTACTGTTCTTTTTGCGATATTTCCTTTCCTGATAACTTTTTCAAGCTTTGGTCAGGGCAATCTCAGGCAACAGCTGATCAAAAACTGGAAGAAAACAGATATTTCCGCTATTGACGGCAGTCCTTATTACGATGACGAAACGGCCAACCTGGACTTCGACCTCAATTTCTTCTCGTCTGACTCTGTTTACCTCTTCAACAACAGCCGCCTGACGCCTTTACGCTACCGCCTTACCGCCGACAGCCTGCTGGTGCTTTCGGGCTTACGGCTGAAGATCAGGGAGATTTCCGACATCAGGCTGGTGGTAGAATCGCTGGAAAGTGAAGGGTTTGATTTTAAAATGACCTATACCCCCAAGCCTCTTTTTGATCTGACCTATACCCCGGAAGCCTACCGGGCCAAAAACGGAGAGGTGGTATTCACGGCTATCCACGGAAAACTGGAGCCCCAGTTTGTGCATAAGACCATGAGTCCTGTAGATTATATTTTCGAACAGTTTGGCTTTCCCGAGTACCGGAAGGGCGGGTTTGTGGTGCGTTTTGTGGTGACCGCCAAAGGAGAGCTTACCGGAATACGGGTAGTGGCCTCGTCTAACGACCGCTTCAACGACAAGCTGGTGAATGCCGTACTTAAAACCAAAGGCATGTGGAAGCCGGCCGAATTTAAAGGGGAAAAAGTAGCTACGGAAGTAGAGTACGATTACAACCTGGGGTACAACGACCGCAATCTTACCTCGGAGGTAGATTCTGTGTCATACAGCAAGATGTATCTTGATTACGGCTTACAGTTTATCTCTACCGGCGCCTACAGGAATGCCGCTACCTATCTCAAAAAGGCCATTGATTTTAACCCCCTGAACGTGGAGGCCTACTTCAAACATGCGGAAGTATCTTTTGCGCTGAGAAGAAAGGACGAGGGCTGCGAGAGCCTGTCGTACCTGCTGCTGCTGGAGCAAAAGAAAGCCGAGCCGCTGTATGAGAAGCACTGCAAGTGACAGGGATTCTGCCCGGGGAGTGGTTTTTGTGAAGTTGTTGTTTTGTGAAGCATGATCCGGCCCGTCAGAAAAACAACTTTACAAAACAACAACTTCACGAAAGCGCATTTCTTACTGACCCAGGAAATACTCCGATTCCATTTTCCCCCAGGCAGGCGAATAGCTGTTCGGCGATTTAAAGACTTCAAATTTTTTCAACGCACTTTCAAAGTAAGGCTTTGCCTTCTCTTTTCCCCCACCGAAGTTCTCGGGTGTAAAGAAAATATTGGAGGCCTTCAGGTAATCGATCCTCGGGTTCTGCGGATCAAGCCTGGCGGCTTCAGTCAGGTGTTGCTCAAACAGGGCGCCGTATTTCTGCCAGCGGGCCATGGGGTCTACCGTCAGACGGGCCGAGCTCAGGTTGGCTTTCAGCACTTCTATTTCGGCATTTTTAGGCGACAGGGCGTCAGCTTTGTTTAAATACTGTTCCGCTTTATCCAGCATCACATCTTTTTCTGCCGTTCCGGTGGCGGTATACGATTCTTTGATCAGCCCGTAAGCCACCCAGTATTGCGGCAGCCATTCCCGGGTTTCGGCATTGGCCACCCGCTCCATTTTATTGATCAGGGGCATAACCGATTTCTGGTATTCGTTCTGAAGCTGCCCGGTCAATTCGGTCATGGTGGCTTCGTACTTTTCTTTCTGCGCGCTGGCCGCCAGCGAACAGCCCGCCAGGAGCACCATCAAAATCATCTTTTTCATTTTCGTGTTTGTTTAAATTATTAAAAGTTAAGATCTGCTTCTTTTGACCGGCCGTTCAGCTTACCGAACGTCCAGGACATCCCAAAAAAGACGGAAGTTTTCATCGGTGATTTCACCGCATACCGCTCACTGCCGTCAGGTGAATAGCGGTAACCGAAGATATTGTCCCTGCCCAACAGGTTGTCAACCAGGAAGTAGAAAACCAGGAAGCTGTTCCGGGTCTGCTTGATCTTGCTGGCCATTATGCTTACCGTTTGATAGGGTTTGGTCATTTCGCGGGTACTGAAATCGTCTGCCGGAGCGTATACGGGTCTGCCCGAGGCAAAAGAATAGGTCACTCCCACGTTGGTGCCGATCTCCGTAAAAAATTTCTTGGTGACCAAGCTCATGTTGTGGCGGGCCGCAAAAGAAGGCATGAGCTGCTTCGGGTAATTTTTGAAGTCCCTGCGGGTATCCAGGAAAGAGTACGTAATCCACAGATCGCCGTTCTTAATGGCTTTTTCATCCCGGAAAAACACATCAAATCCGCGGGCGTAGCCGTTTCCGGTATTGGAGGTTTTCCCGGTAGGAAAACGGTACGGATCGGGATCGAACGAGCCGGTTTCTTCTTTTACCAGCCGGTCGTATTTCTTATAAAACGCTTCGGTACGGAAAGTTCTTTTATTTTTGATCACCTGGTAATTCAGGATGAGGTGATCGGCCTGCTCAAACGTGAGGTTACGATTGGTATAAAGGTATTCTTTTTCAGGGTTCTGGTAAAACCGCCCCCCCGCAAAAGAGAACTGGGAGAATTGCCCTGCCTTATAGGCCAGCGACAGCCTTGGTGCCAGGTTGCTTTCTCCCAGCACAGAGGTATATTCGTACCGCAGGCCGGGCCGTACGGCCAGCTTCGGCGTGAAATACATTTCTGTTTCTGCAAACAGCGCCGAATAGCTGTCGTTAAAACCGAAATTGTATTCGTTATACCGGTTTCCAACGGAAATATAGTGGCTTTCCCCGCCGAAGTTAAACGAATTGGCATTGGAATCGCCGAACAATTTGGTAAACACCACCCGGGCCTGGGTACGTTCATCGGTACGGTCGGCGTTGTAATCACGGATGTCCAGGTTATCGCGGTTGTTTGAATAAGAGAGGCCGCTGTTCATGACCCAGGTCTCGTCTTTAAAAACATATTTATACGATGCATTGGTAAACAGGTTCTTGTTGCGATTGGCAAAGCGGTAAGTTCCTTCCTGCGGGTCGTATGAGGGCAGGTTCATGGCCGAGGTATTGTCTGACCAGGTGCCGTACAACTTAAACGTGCTGTTTCGCTGCAGGTTTTTATTGATGGTCAGGCTGGTGCCAATGCCCTGCGGCACGGTTTCAAAGTCGAAACGGTTTTTGACCAATGCCAGCAGGGGGGCAATATTGGTGTAATATACCGAACCGGTGATCCAGCCTTTGTGGGTATGCGAAACCCCGGCGCCTGCCAGGTTCAGGCTGGCGGTGGTAGAGGTATTGGTGCCCAGCTGATCCTGCGTGGAGAGCAGCAGCACCGAAGACAGCGCCTGCCCGTACTGGGCCGAATAGCCGCCGGTGCTGAAGGCCGTACCTTTAAACATAAAGGGTTCAAAGCGCCCGCGCTGGGGAACATCGGGCGTGCTGCTGAAAAACGGGTTCTGAACAATCATGCCGTCAATGACCGTCTTGGTCTCCTGGGCTGAACCGCCGCGAACAAAGAGCCCCTCCTGCTCGCCCACCCGGCTTGAACCGGGTAAAAGCTGCATGACCGAGGTGATATCGGCATTGCCTCCGGCCGTGGTGACAATGTCCAGCGGTTTCAGCATAACCATCCGTTTGCTGTCAGAAGCTTCAAAAACCCCGGCAGACACCACCACAGCGTTCAGCTGGTTGATGGTTTCTTTCAGGGCAAAATCAACGGCAATGTCGCTGGCACCCAGCTCTATTGCTTTAACCAGGGTATGGTAGCCGATGATAGAGGCCTGCAGCTTAAAGCTTCCTTTTTCAGTGGTTTCAAAACTAAAGGTGCCGTCTTCAGCGGAGGTGGCGCCGTCATAGGTGTCCAGGAGAGATACATTGGCAAAGGCCAGGGCCTCGCCTTTGGTATCCGTTATTTTTCCCCTGATTTTTATCTGGGCCTGGGTCAGGAAAGGGAATAGTAATAGTAGTAATAGCTTTTTCATTTTTTGATGGAGATTGGCCGGGAGGCTGCTTTTTTGTTTTTCCGGCGGGCCGGGTTATCCTTCCGGCGAAAAAACGACTTTACGAAAAACAGCCTGACCCACTTTCTGCTTCAAAATTACCCGCAGGAGACTTTTCACTGAAGGAGTTTTCGATGAGCCTTTCAGAATTACCGATAAACGGTATTTTTTACCGATAAATTTAGGGGGTGTTTTTCAGGAACTTTACCGGATCAATCCATTTTTTTCTTACTTTTACCCGATTTACTTCAGAAAGCGGACCAGATCACAGACCGGGTTGGAGAAGAAACGGGTTGGGTCTGTCTATTTTGTTACACCTTAAAACTGATTATGAAATTAAACGTTACTGCCAAGATTTTTATCGGAATGGCCCTGGGTATTATCGTAGGGTATATCCTCAACAAAACTCTTTCACCAGAACCTATTGAGAAATGGAGCGATTATCTTAACCTCCTGAGTGTCATATTCCTCCGGATGATCAAAATGATCATTGGTCCGCTGGTCTTTTCCATCCTGACCGTGGGTATTGCCAAGCTGGGCGACTTTAAGCTGGTGGGGCGTATCGGCCTGAAAACCCTGGGCTATTTCTATTTTGCCACCATACTTTCGCTGATCACCGGCTTAATTGCCGTGAATGTTCTGAAGCCGGGTTCGGGCATGCAGGGGAAACTCCCGGCAGCCGGAGCGGCTACCGGTGTGGAGACGAAGAAAATGAGCCTTGATAATTTCTTTGAGCACCTGATCCCGGAAAGTATTTTCGATGCCCTGGCCACCAATGAGATCCTGCAGATCGTGGTGTTTGCCATTTTCTTCGGCATTGCTACCGCGGCTATAGGCGACAAGGGAAAAGTGATCATCAAAGGCCTGGATTCAGTGGCGGAGGTGATGTTCAAGGTGGTAGGTTACGTGATGGAATTTGCCCCGTATGCGGTTTTCGGCGCAGTAGCCCGCGTAGTGGCTCAAAAAGGACTCGGCATTTTGGGAGATTACCTGTACCTGATCATCTGTTTCTTCGCAACCCTGCTCTTTTTTATATTCGCCGTGCTGCCGGCCATTTGTCTTTTTGCCAAAGTACCGTACTGGAAGCTCCTTTCGTATGTGAAGAGTGCTATTTTCCTTTCATTCGGAACCGCCAGCTCAGAGGCTTCCATGCCTATGCAGATTGAAAAACTGAAAGAATACGGTGTGCCTGAAAGAATTGTAAGCTTTGTTCTGCCGTTGGGATATTCTTTTAACCTTGACGGCTCAATGATGTATATGACCTTTGCCACCGGGTTTATTGCCCAGGCTTACGGTATAGATCTCAGCCTGGGAGAACAGATCACCATGCTGCTGACTTTGCTGATCACCAGCAAGGGCATTGCCGGTGTGCCGCGGGCCTCACTGGTGGTTATTGCCGGAACCATGGCCATGTTTGACCTGCCGGCCGAAGGGCTGATCCTCCTTTTTGCCGTAGACTGGCTCCTGGATATGGGTCGCTCGGCTACTTCTGTGGCCGGAAACGCCGTAGCCACGGCCATTGTAGCCAAATGGGAAGGGGAACTGGAAACTGCATAATACCTGTAATTTTTGTCTATTGATATGAAACGCATTTTTTTTCTTTTTGCTGTTTTACCCGTTTTTGTATTTGCCCAGTCTGAGCAGATACAGGTTACTGATTTAACGCGGATCAAACAGGTCTCCGAGATTTCAACCGCCAAAAACAAGATTGTTTTTACGGTCAATTCTATTGAAAAAAACGAAGACAGACCCCTGGAATACGATTATGTGAATAATTTGTTCCTGGTATCCGATGACCGGAAAAGCGTTACGGCGCTTACCCGCGGCCGCGAAGGGGTCTCGCAGGCCGAGCTTTCGCCCGACGGAAAGCAGGTGGCGTTTGTGAGGCGTGTAAAAGAGAAGTCGCAGATCTTTATTCTTCCGCTGAACGGTGGAGAACCCTGGCAGCTGACGAATTCAAAGTACGGCGCTTCTTCGCCCCGGTTCAGTCCTGACGGCAGCCGCCTCCTGTACAATGTCAACATCAAACTGGATGAGCTGGTCAATGATTCCCTGCTGAACCCGGCAAAGGCCTTACCGCCTTTTTCCATGGAGAAGCCCGGTTTTGCTTCGGATGATTACCTGCTGAAAAACAAGCAGGTAAAGCCCAATCCTGACGGGAGCCTGGAAGAGATCAGGGCTTACCTGAACAAAAGTGCCGAAGATAAAAAGACGCGGGTATTTACGCGCCTGAATTTCCAGGGTGAGGCCAACCTGAACGGGGATATTTCCTTTAATCACCTGTACGAGATCGAAGTGCGGGAAAATGCGGTAGCACGTGCCCTGACATCGGGGTTTGCTTCATACAACGGGGCAAGCTACGCCCCTGACGGCCAAAGCATTTACGCCAGCACAGCCAAAGACAGCGACGAGCATCCTGACCGCGAGAATGAAAACCGGATCGTGCAGATCCGGCGGGCCGATCTTTCGCAAAAGACCCTCCTGGAGCAGGCCGGAACGGCCTTCCGGGGATTCAGCGTCTCGCCCTCCGGGAAAAAGGCAATTACCGTGGTGACGACTACCGGAGGACTTAGCTACGGACAGGCCGCCCTGCTCAACAGTGACGGCACGGGGCTGAAGCTGATTGATTTTGACCGGGTACCTTCTAATTTTAACTGGAGCCCGGATGAGAAAACCCTCTGGTTTGTTGCGCAATCAAACGGCGGCAGCCCGGTATACAAGCTGGATATAGCCAGCGGAAAGGTCACCCGAATCACCGATTTTGAATCGGGAATAACGCAACTGAACCTGCTGGGCAACGGTGAATGGGTGTATGCCAAAACCGAAGTGAGCAACCCGAATGAATTGTATATCTCGAACGCTGATTTCAGCAAAAATACCCGTATCACCGACCTGAATGCTTCCTGGGTCAAAAACAAGAAGCTGAGCTATCCTGAGAAAAAAATCTACAGGAACTCTGCCGGGCAGGATATTGAGTTCTGGGTGATGAAGCCTGTGAATATGGAAGCCGGGAAAAAATACCCGCTGGTTCTGCAGCTTCACGGCGGCCCCACGGCCATGTGGGGACCGGGCGAAGCCTCTATGTGGCATGAGTTCCAGTATTTTACGGCTCAGGGTTATGGGGTGGTATATCCTAACCAGCGCGGTTCGGGAGGATACGGGAAAGATTTCCAGTTTTCCAATTACCGCGACTGGGGCAAAGGCCCGCAGGAAGATGCCCTGGGCGCTGTAGATATGGTTTCGAAAGAAAGCTGGGTAGATACCTCCCGCCTGGTCATTACCGGGGGCTCATACGCCGGTTACCTGACCGCCTGGATCATCGGGCATGATCACCGTTTCAAGGCTGCATTTGCCCAGCGCGGGGTGTATGACCTGACCACTTTTATGGGTGAAGGAAATGCCTGGCGGCTGACGCCCAATTATTTCGGATTGCCCTGGGAGGACGAGGCGGTTACGAAGATCCGCGAAAATTCTCCCTACACGTATGTAGATAAAATCACCACGCCGTTCCTGATCAAGCACGGCGATAACGACCTTCGTACGGGCGTGGTTCAGTCGGAAATGATGTACAAAAGCCTGAAATACCTGAACCGTGAAGTGGAATATGTACGTTACCAGGGAGCCACGCATGAGCTTTCGCGAACCGGTAACGTGCGGCAGCGGATCGACCGTATCCTGCGGATTCATGAGTTCTTCCAAAGATATATAGCAAAATAACCCGGAGAAGTTGACCACCTCCGGTTCATGAATAAGAGCCGGAGGTGATATTGTACAATATCTTGTATATTTAAGATTTACATTTTATCTTTGCACAAAAGATAGAAGAGAAAAATGCTGACTGTCAATTATTCGGTTTTCCGCCAGGAATTAAAAACTTTCCTGGATAAGGTAAGTCTAAGTCATAGCCCTATGATTGTTACCCGTTCCAAGGGCGAGGATGTGGTCGTCATGTCAAAGTCTGATTATGACAGCCTGGAGGAAACGTATTATTTAATGAAAAGTCCGGCCAATGCAACCCGGCTCCTCAAAGGCATAGAAGATTATAAACAAGGCAGGTTCATAGAAAAAGAGCTTATTGACGAATGAAAAAACTTTTTCTGGTGGGCGCCTGGGAGGATTATCTCTACTGGCAGGCCACCGATAAATCCACACTGAAGAAAATAAATGCGCTGCTCAGGGAGATTGAAAGAATTCCGTATGAAGGCAGCGGTAAGCCGGAACCTTTAAAATACCAGTTAACGGACTGGTGGTCAAGAAGGATCAACCTGGAGCAGCGGCTGGTTTACCGGGTAGAAGAAAATACACTGATTGTTCTTCAATGCCGGTACCACTATTGAGTAAAGCCTCACTTTTGCATTAAGGCTTCACTTTTGAGCGTTTCACTCCCCGGAATGTCATTTTCACCGGCAGGATATTTCCTGCTTTATCAAAATACATGCGGTCTATACAGGTTACGCGGGCGTTCCGGTCGGTTTCTCCCAGCGGGCGGCGGTGATAAATAATATACCACTCGTCTTTCCCGGCGTTATGGATCACGGAGTGGTGCCCGGCACCGTAGGCAATGGCCGGATCCGGCTGCAGGATAGTTCCTTTTCTTTCAAATGGCCCCAGCGGGCTGTCAGCTACAGCATAGGCCACGGAGTAATTGGGCCCGGTCCACCCCCCTTCTGACCACATAAAATAATATTTCCCGTCTTTTTTAAACATGAACGGGCCTTCCACGTATTTCTCAGGGGTGATCTCTTTAAACACGGTACCGTCGGCAAAGGGGATAAACCCGGTAAAGTCATCGTTCAGGCGGGCTATATTGCAGTGCCGCCATCCCCCGTAAATGAGGTAATATTCGTTGCCGTCTTTGTATACAAACTGATCAATGGGCTGAGCACCGTTATAAAAGCGGTCCACCAACGGTTTGCCGATGTGGTCCCGGAACGGTCCCTGGGGGCTGTCGGCTACGGCCACACCGATCCCGCCGGTTTCCTGGTCGCTCTGGATATCATTTGCCCCGAAAAACAGGTAGTATTTACCACCTTTCTCAACGATGGCGGGAGCCCACAGCGCTTTTTTCGCCCAGCGAACGGCAGCGGTATCCAGTATGCGGGAGTGGCGGGTCCAACGGGTCAGGTCTTCCGACGAAAACGCATCAAAATATACCTGCTGCTCATAAGGAGCAGAATAGGTGGGGTAAATCCAGTATTGCCGGTTAAAAATGACACCCTCCGGGTCGGCGTACCAGCCTTCAAAAACGGGGTTTCCCGAGTAATCCTTCTGGGCAACACCGCTTATTGCAAGGCACATGCCCGTTATCCATAGAATAATTTTCTTCATTATTGCTGTTGTAAACAGGGCACAAGTTAGTGAAAAAATGGTTAGTTCTCCTTCACCACCCTCAGGGTCACTACCCCGTTCCCGGATTTCACCCGGAGAATATACAAACCGGGAGCCAGCTCGCCTGTCTGCAGCTTCACGGTTTCCCGGCTGCCGCTGAAGCCGGCCTGCCGGAGCACATTTCCCGGCAAATCTACCAGTGTCACTTCCCCGCCATCGGCCTCACTGCTTATTTCCACCTGCAGCCATGCCGTGGCCGGGTTGGGCCAGAGCCGCACCTGCAGCGCCCCTGCCTGCACCAGCGTGTCGGCTTTCATCTCTTCTGCTCCGGCTTCTTCATTGGCTGTTTTTTTACGTTCACTCTTCTCTTTTGCCAGCAACTCACGGTTTTCGCTATCCCGGCACAGCAGCCCTCCGCCCGACCAGTACGTATGCCGGCCTCCGCGAATACTTTCGGCGGCAAAGAAACCTTCCATGTATTTCTCCTTGCCTCCAGTGGTTCTCAGGGTTCCCCTGCTGTGCATGTATCCTTTCACTTCTTCTCCCCTGATCCGTATATTGCCCCGGCTGTAGAGCCTTACGGTCTCTTTCTCCCGGTTGAACGTTCCGCCCAGCTTCACCTTATCCCGGATCATCAGTGCTGCGGGTGCTTCAAAGCTCACTTCGGCCCCTTTCTTAAGCCTGATGCTTCGTATATATACATCACCCCCGCTAAATACCAGCTTTGCATCTTTTCCGCCCCTGATCCTGCCGTAGCTGCCGGCTGCGAACCTGCGCGTTTCCCCTTTTTTTATTTTTTCTTTTTTCCTGTCCTTGCGGTCGTTACTCCTGAAGCCTTCGGCCTGGGGAGCCTTCCCCCGCATGTAAGCGGCCGATTCGCTCCCGTTGTCAAAGCGCGTTCTTTCTGATTTTACAAACGATTCCACCACCGTTTTTCTAAGCCTCACCATTCCTTTCCTGCCGCTCACGCCAACTCCTCCTGCATTCACTTCATTGTGCCGCAGCACCACCTTTTCTTCGGCCAGCACCCCGTACGAGCACGGACACACGCCTTCCGGGTCATGGACCAGTATTTCTGCCCTTGCCGTGCCTGTATTCCCGCTGCCGTCTCTGGCTGTCAGCGTGACCAGTCGCCTGCCCAGATCGCTGCAGCTGAAAGTGGTCTGCGACAGGCTCAGTCCGGTTATCCCGCAGTTGTCTGTGCTGCCGTCGTTGACCCTATCGGCCTCAAGGCTGGCTTTGCCGCTGCCGTCCAGCTCCACGATCAGGTCCTGTGCCCGGATCACCGGGGCTATGGTATCTTTGACGGTCACCCGGATCGCCCGCGTGGTAGTGTTCCCCGCTTTATCCCGGAGGGTATAGCGTACCGTATGCTCTCCTGTTTCCGTACAGCTGAATTGGCTACGCTCCAACTCGCTGCCGGCTATGCCGCAGTTGTCGCTGCCGCCCAGCGCTTCTTCCTTGAGCGTGGCCTTCCCCTCTGCGGTCAGGTAGATGGTTATGGCAGCGGTTTCTATTACCGGTGCGGTAGTATCGGCCACGGTAATGATGATGATTTTTTCGGTTTCGTTGCCACTCTTGTCCCGGCCTTTCAGGATAACCTCCTGCTCTCCCGTATCGTCACAACCGAATTCTGAACGGCTCAGGGTCAGGCTATCCAGGCCGCAGTTATCGCTGCTGCCCGCACCGGCTTCTGCGGCTTTGGCCGTTGCGCGACCGTTTTTATCAAGGTATACGGTAAACGGTGCGGCTTTTAATACAGGGGCGGTGGTATCGGCCACGATCACCCGCACTTCTGCTTCTGTAACGGCTCCCTGAACGTCTTCCACGCGCACTTTTATCGTGTTTTCACCGATATCGCCGCAGTCAAATCCGGTCTTTGAAGCGGTAATGTCCCAGATACCGCAGTTGTCCTGCACCAGGTCCCCGGTTTTCAGCACGGCTTTTCCCTGCCCGTCGAGCACCAGCTGTACCAGGCCGGTAGTTATGGCCGGCGGACGGTTGTCAACTACGTGGATGTCTGCCAGTGCTGTAGAGGTATTCCCCGAGGCGTCTGTTCCGGTCAGGATCACCTGCAGGTGGCCCAGGTCACGGCAGTCAAATTCCGTACGGTTGAGGCTCAGCTGTAGCGGGCCGCAGTTGTCGTAGGAGCCCGCGTCTACGTCGGCCACCGCGATGACGGCCCGCCCCTGCTCATTGAGCTCCAGGGTGAGCCCCCTGGCTTTCACTACCGGTATGCTGTGGTCTACCACGTGTACCTGGCTGGTGCAGGAGGCAGAGGCCCCGTGGGTATCCACTACCGTCATGATGGCCGTGTAGGTACCTACCCGCAGGGCCGGGTTGATGTCGATGCTGCGGTTAAACCAGTCGTTATTGGTATCGTAGGAGCCCGCATCCAGGTCTTCTGTTCTTAAAATGGCATAGCAGTCGTCTTTGGCTACCAGCACCACCACGGGCTTACATACCGCCATGGGTGGCACGTTGCATTCTTTGGTAGTCAGCGTGATCTGTGATTCGCTCACACAGCCCTGCGCAGAGCGTACTTTTACGTTGTATATCCCGCCTGCGGTAGCCTGGATGCTGCGTGTCTGCGCACCGGTGCTCCAGTCATAGCTTTCGCCTTCGGGCGCTGTGAGCTTCACGGATTCCCCTTCGCAGAATTCCAGCGGACCGTCGGCCACAACAGGATTACCCGGAGTAACAGGGCCGGTCAGTACCCGCTGGCCGGCAGCCACTATAGCCGTATTGGCATAGGTTATGGAAAAATTGCTGTAGGTGCCGGTTCTCAATCCTCCCAGGATAAACGTACCGTTTGACGCCGTAACGGTAGCAGAGGTATCGGTGGAGTTCCTTTTAAAGCTAAGTGTATAATTTTGGTCGGGCAGGGTCGTTATAAAGGTGATCGCCCCGGTGGTCCCGTCACAGGTCTGAGGCCCGGTCGCTTCAGCCAGCGTGAGGGTAAAGCCGCCGGGGTTGCATGCTGCCTGCACTGCTGCTTCTGTAGCACAGTTGCCCAGGTTGCCGGAGATGCTGCGTTGCCTGTTCGTAGCCAGGTAGGCGCATATATTGGCAAGATTACAGACAGACAGCGCTCCGTTATCCTGGATGTACAGGTAGCTTACCCCGCTCAGATCGGCATTTTTAAGGCCTTCTATCGAGGTCAGACCCGTATTATTCACCATATTAATTTCTTCTCCTATACTGGTTACCGCTGAAAGCGCGTCAAGATTCTGCAATAAGGGATTGTTTCCTATATAAAGCTCTTTTCCTATTGTTTTCAGCCCTGACAAACCGCTGATATCCTGCAAGCCGGCTGCATTGTTGAACCGGAGGTCTCCGCCAATGCTTTCCAGGAAGGTGAGGCCGCTAAGGTTTTCCACCGTTCCCTGAACGGTCACATTCCCGGTGATGCCGGTACAGTGGCTGTAGGTGCTTACAAATGCCGCCACCTCTCCCGGATTGTTAAAAGTAACATCTGCGGGGCATTGCGTCGGTTGGGGGGTACCCTGCTGGGAATAGGCTACAATGTAAGTATCGACCGTACCTGTAGCCTGGCGGCTCAGCTCGGTAGCCTCGGGGTCAAAGTCAGCTGTTTGGGTAAAACCACCGGTGAGGTATACTTTATCGTTATTAACCGCTATAGAGGAAGCATAATCACTGCCCGGGCCGCCTATGGTTTTCCCCCATTGGTAGTCGCCATCCGGGCTTAGCTTTACCATAAAGATATCTCTGCCGCCACGGGTGGTAAACAGGGCTTGTGCCGGACCGGGATCGAGGTCAATGGCATTTTCAAACCGCCCGGTAATATAGATGTTGCCTGAGCCGTCAATTGCAGCGCAGGTGGCTTCTTCGTCGGTATTGCCTGTCCCGGCCATTGACCGGGCCCAGACAAAGCTACCGTCTGTGGTTAATTTTAGTACAAATACATCCCAATATCCTTTCCCTTCGATCATAAAAACACCTCCCGGTGAAGGATCAAAATCTACATCTCCTTCAAAATAACCGGTCACGACCAGGTTACCGGCGCCGTCAAGCACCACAGATGTGCCGAAGTCATTGAACGAGCTGCCGTGTATACCCCGGGTCCAGACAAAATTTCCGGTTGCATCCAGCCGGGTAATAAAGATATCGGTGCTGGCCAGGCTGGTCAGCTGATCGCTGCCAAAGCTGGCCGTTTGGGTGAAGGTGCCTGTGGTGTATGTGTTTCCCTGCTCATCCACATCCAGCGAGTAGGGCTGATCACTGCCGGGGCCGCCCATGCGCCGGGCCCAGATGCAATTGCCCGCCAGGTCAAATTTAGCCACAAAAATATCGGAGGAAGTATTGGGGGGTGTGCCGCCATCAGCGGTCAGGATGCCGTCCGGGCTCCCTGTACCAAAATTTACTTCTCCGCGGAAAGACCCGGTCACATATACAAAATTTCCCTGCGCCTTAATAAAGTACCCGTTATCGGCCAGAACGGAGCCCATTGACTTTACCCAGCGGAAATCGCCGTCAGGCGAGAGCTTCAGCACAAAGATATCTTCATCTGTACTCTGGGGGTAGCTGAGCGCACCTGTTGCCGTGAGGTTATTGACGGCGGGTCCGGGATCAAAATCTACCGTTCTCCGGAAAGACCCGGTCACATATACATTGCCCGAGGCATCAACCGTTATACCTTCCACGTAATCTTCTTCTTCCCCGCCGATGGTCTTTGTCCAGACCGGGTTTCCGGAAAGGTCAAATTTGGAGATGGCCATATCGGCTTTGCCGTTGCTGGTAAAGCTTTGCCCGCCAAAGTCTACGGTATTGTAAAACAAAACTACCGAGTACAGGTAGTTTCCGCTGACCACGATCTGCTGGCGCGACTGGCTGGTACCGCTGCTGCCGAACTGCCGGATCCAATCGGGGTGGAGCTCCTGCGCATGGCCTGTAATGCCTGACAGTAAACAGAAAAAAAACAGGAGTACTTGTTTATGCATGACTATACCGGTTTAAAAGCTGATTCTTCTTATTTGCCTTCAAAAGTCATGTTTATTGAAATCGCGGGCAATACTCCATATGGATAGTTTTGAGGGACAAGGGATATTAATTTACAGCTAAACCCCTCATTTATACGGGGTATATGTTTATCTTAGCAGGTGTATTAAGAAACCTGCCATGGCCAGAGCTGCTTTTCTGCTCCTGCTTCTTTCTGCCTGTGGGCCGCTGTTTTCACAGACGGCACGGATAGATCGTTACAAAGCACGCCTGCATGCTTTGCCGCCTGCTTCGCAGAAAGAACGCCTGGAAGCTTTACTGGGGCTATGCCGGGAAAAGTATTCGCTCAGCGGTGATACCCTCTGCACTTATTCTGCTCAAGCCATGGAACTGGCCGGGAAAATCAACAACCGTCCGGCTTACTATGAGGCCTGCAATTTTTATGCATGGGGCCTGATGGCTCGCGGGCAGCTCGACAGCTGCGAGAAGTTTATCCAGCCTTTCCTTGACCTCCTGAAGGAAAACAGCCGGTACCGCCCCCAGTATATCCGATTGAGAATCACGTATGCCAATAACCTGTATAAGAAAACCCGGCCCAATCTCAGCCTGAAAAGCATGTATGAACTGCTCCAGGAGGTGAAAGATGCTTCTTCAAGAATGGATATCCTGAACGAGATTGCGGTAGCTTACGGGGGCATGGAGCATTTTGAAAAGGAGATCGAATGGGCCGACCGCTCACTGGCCCTGAACCGGAACCCGCAAAGCATAGAAGAGAAAAGCGCCTACGTCAGGTCGCTGTCGAATAAGGCTATTGCGTATATTCACCTGTATGAACGGGCACACGACAAAGCCTATGCCGACTCCTGCATACAGTGTGCCACCCGGGCGCTGGACATGGCCCGTGAGAACGATATCCTCCTGTTTTACTGCCAGTCGCTCATTCTTATGGGGTATTATTACAGCTACCTGAACGACCCCGAAAAAGCGGAGTATTATCTGAAAAAGGGAGTGGAGATAAGGAAAATCAGCAATGAGCCCATTTTCATTGTGTCTGACCTGACCGTTCTGGGCACCTTTTATGCCACTACCGGCCAGCCCGGCAAAGGCATTGAGGTTTGCCGGGAAGCCCTGGCGGTATGCCGGGAGCGAAAGCTGGGATTTTCGGTTTCCACGCTGGCCTACAAGGCGCTCTGCCAGAATTATGAGGCGGCCGGTGACCAGCAGGCACTGGCCGCCACGCTCAGGCAGCTGCTGAAAGTGAAAGACTCGCTTTACCTGCAAAACCTCGACGGGGAAATTGAAAAGCTGGATGCCGTATACAACCTGCAGAAGCAGGAGATCGAGCTGGCCCGGAAAGAGGCTTCGCTGCATAAGAAGAACTTCCAGTTTTACAGCATACTGATTACGGCGGCCTTCCTGGCCATATCAGCGGGAATCTGGTTCAACGGTTATAAGAAAAACCGGAAGCTGGAGCTGCGTTACGTGCAGGAAGAAGAAAAGCGGAAGGCCGAGCTGGCCGTGAAAGAGGCAGAAGAAAACGAAAGGAAACGCCTGGCCGCCGACCTGCACGACCACCTGGGTGTGCAGGCCAACGTGATCCTCCATACGGCCGAGCAGCTCCGGGCTGATGCCGATGCCGGGCTGATCAGCCACCTGAACGATTCGGCCAAAGATATGCTCTTCTTTTTGAGGGAAACGTTATGGGCACTGAAGTCTGCGGATGTTTCGGCCGAGAATGTCTGGCTGAGGATCCTGAATTTTATTACCCGGATGAAAAGAACGTATACCGACATCCGGTTTGAAATCAGCGGAACTCCCCCGACCGGGCTGCTCCTGCCTTCTGCCAAAGCCCTGAATATCCTGATGATCGTGCAGGAAGCCGTGAACAATGCCGCACGGCATAGCCGGGGAACCGTTATCAGGATTGTATCGGAGCCGGACGTTTCGTGCTGGCGCCTGTACGTGACCGACAACGGAACGGGATTTTCACCGGAACAGATGGAAGGAGAAAGCTACGGGCTGACCCATATGCGGCAGCGGTCGGAGACCTCGGGGTTCCGTTTTGGCCTGATTAGCGGAGAAGGTACGCAGGTAATGGTGGAAATCCCGCTGGAATGAGTTCAAAAATTATCCAAAAGGAGTATTGACAAACCTGTTGGAATACGTCAATTTTAGTATTGAAAACCCAAAGCCATGATACGTATAGCAATTGTAGACGACAAACTGAGAAACCGGCGGATGGTTATGGAGAAACTGGCGGTAAATCCTTTTTTCTCGGTTGTTCTCGAAGCGGAAGACGGGAGCGCTTTCCTCGACAAAATACAGGCCATTCACCCGGACGACCTGCCGCATATTGTGCTCATGGACCTTGAAATGCCCCATATCAACGGCGTGGCGGCCATTGCTACGGCGTCATCGCTGTACCCGGGCATCCGGTTTGTGGTGCTTACTGTTTTTGATGACGAAGAGAAAATCTTCCAGGCCATCAAGGCAGGAGCCAGCGGCTATCTTCTGAAGGAAGAAAGCGGTGAGGTACTGGCAGAAATGCTGCTCAGCCTGTGGGAGAGCGGTGCGGGGCCCATTTCTCCCAGCATTGCCTACAAGATATTGCAGATGCTCCAGACCAAGGACCCGGCCCAAAAAACGGAGCAACCCGATATTTTCCGGCTCAGCCAGCGGGAAAAGGAGATCCTGGAGCTGCTGGCCGGGGGCTTTGAATACAAGGAGATTGCAGACAAGCTGTTTATCAGCCCCAATACCGTCAAGAAGCATTGCATCAGCATTTACCAGAAGCTGCACGTAAGCAACCGCACCCAGGCGGTTAAGATTGCCTATGCCAAAGGGCTGGTATAAAACCCTCTACGGTTTCTTCTTCACTACTCTCAGGGTGACCGCCTCACTGCCCGATTCTACCCGCAGCACATACAGCCCCGGTTGCAGCTGCTCTGTTTCCAGCTCCACTGCCTGCTCCCTGCCTTTGTAGCTTGCCTGCCAAAGCACATTCCCCCGCAGGTCTACCAGCACTACCCGGCCGCCTGATGTCTCCCCTCCTATTTCTGCATGCAAACGCGTGCTCACCGGGTTAGGCCAGAGCTTCACCCTCAGCTTCCCGCCCTGTGCTACCACGGTATCGGGCACGGCCTCTGCTGAAGCCGCTTGGGTTTTCCTGCTTTTTTCGGTGGCCAGGAGCGCCCGGTCATCTCCGGCTGTGCACAGCAGTCCGCCACCCGACCACTCCGTATTCCGGCCGCCTTTGATCTTTTGTGCTGCAAAGAAGCCCTCCAGCACTTTCTCTTTGCGGCCAGTGGTTTTCAGCTGCCCCCGGCTGTGCACATAGGCTTTTATCCCGGTTCCTCCGCCTATCTTCACCCCGTCTCCGGCGTAAAGTCTCACATTCTCCTTCTCTCTATTGAACTCCACGCCTTTCTTTAGCTTCACCCCGTTCCTGACCAGCAGCACCGTAGCCGCCGTGAAATTCACCTGCCCGCCCTTCTTCACTTTCAGGCTCCTGATCTTCACATCGCCCCCGCTGAAGACGAGCTTCGCGTCTTTCTTCCCTTTGATCCTGCCGTAGTTACCGGCCGCAAATGTCCTGCTTTCTCCTTTCTTTATTTTTTCGGCTTTCTTATCCTTGCGTTCATTGCGCCGGAAGCCCTCCGGCTGAGGTGCTTTGCCCCGCATGTATACCGACGACTCGCTCTCGTTGTCAAAACGGGTCTGCTCCGACTTCACAAACGTCCCCTCCCGGTTGACTACCGTGTTTCTCAGCTTCACCATTCCTTTCTTCCCGCTTGCCCCGATCCCCCCTGCATATATTTCATTGTGCCTCAGCACGATCTTCTCTTCGGCCAGCACCCCGTACGAGCACGGGCATACACCTTCCGGATCCCGGATCAGCACTTCTGCGCGTGCGCTGCCCTCGTTGCCGCTCCCGTCGCGGGCCGTGAGTGTAACCAGGCGTTTGCCCAGGTCTGCACACGTGAAGCTGCTTTCAGACAGGCTGAGCTCCGTTATCCCGCAGTTGTCGTAGCTGCCGTCATTGATCACTGATGCCTCTAGGGTGGCTTTGCCTTCTCCATCCAGTTCTATGATGCCGTCAATGACCTGCACCACCGGGGCCACAGTATCTTTTACGGTTACCTGTACTGTTATTTCACTTTCGTTGCCACTGCCATCGGTCCCTTTCAGCCTGATCTCCTGCACGCCGAGGTCCCGGCAGCTGAATTCGCTGCGGCTCAGGCTCAGTACCGGCAGACCGCAGTTGTCTGTGCTTCCGGCATCCACATCTCCGGCATTCAGTACCGCTTTTCCGCTGTTGTCCAGCTGCAGCGTTACGGGAGCTGCTTTCAGCAAGGGGGCAATGGTGTCTTTTACGATCACCGTTGCTTCTGCTTCCGTAATCCCGCCCTGTACGTCTTCTACGGTGAGTATAACCTTATTTTCTCCCAGTTCTGCACAGCTGAATTCCGTTTTTGAGGCCCGGATGCTCCAGATTCCGCAGTTGTCCTGTATACGCTGGGCCAGGTCTTCGGCTTTGAGCACGGCCTTCCCGTTTTCATCCAGCACGATCTCTAACGTTTTTGTGATCACTACCGGCGGGCGGTTATCGACCACGTGGATGTCGGCCAGCGCCGTTGAAACATTCCCTGAGCCGTCAGTACCCGTCAGGATCACCTGCAGGTGGCCCAAATCGCGGCAGTCGAATTCGGTCCGGTTCAGGCTCAGCTGCAGCGGGCCGCAGTTGTCGTAGGAGCCGGCGTCTACGTCGGCTACAGTGATGTTGGCCCGTCCCTGTTCATCCAGCTCCAGCGTCAGGCCCCTGGCACGTACCACGGGCGCGCTGTGGTCTACCACGTACACCTGGCTGGCACAGGTAGTTGAGGCCCCGTGGGTGTCTACCACCGTCATCCGGGCCGTATAGCTTCCCACCCGCAATGCCGGGTTAATGTCTATGCTCCGGTTAAACCAGTCGCCGTCATTATCGTACGAGCCTGCATCCAGGTCTTCCGTCCTTAGTATTGCATAGCAGTCGTCTTTGACCACCAGCACTACCACAGGCTTGCACACGGCCATCGGGGGCACGTTACAGTCTTTTTGGGTGAGCGTTATCTGTGACTCGCTCACGCACCCCTGCGAGGAGGTCACCTTTACTTTGTAGATGCCGCCTTCTGTGGCCTGGATGCTCCGCGTTTGGGCTTCGGTACTCCACTCGTAGGCCATGCCTTCGGGTGCCGTCAGCTTCACCCCGCTTCCTGAACAGAACTCCGTGGGGCCGTCGGCCAGGATGGCTCCACCGGCCGTCACCGGGCCCTGAAGCGTTACAACCGTAGAAAGCGTGTGATCACACCCGCCGCTGGTTATACTGAAACCCGAGTATACAGATGCGGAAAGGCCGGTGAGGGCAAAAGCGCCGGTGCTTACCGTTATAGTTGCTGTTGTATCTTTCCTGCCTTTCTTAAAGCTTATCAGGTAGCTGTCGGCTGCAAGGGTCGTTGTGAATGCAATGCTGCCGTCATGGCCCGCACAACCGGTGGGGTCTGTTTTCGTGCCTACCGTAAAGGCATCTGAAACCGGGTCGGTCAGCGTGCGGCTGCCTATAGCGCTCACCGTACCCTCTTCGGTAGCTATAGAAAAATTACTGTATATTCCTTTCCTGAGACCCGTAAGGCTAAAGGCCCCGTTGGCATTAATGTTTACCGTTGCCGTAGTGTCTTTGCTGTCTATTCTGAAGCTCAGCGTATAGATGCCGGCCGGTAAAGTAGAGCTAAAGCCAATGCTGCCGTCTTTGCCCCTGCATACCGTAGGATTTATCCCCGTACCCGGCGTAAGCGTTACCTGGGCCGTGGTACAGGCAGCAACTACCGCCGATTCGGTAGCGCACGCGCCCAGGTTGCCCGAGATACTGCGCGGGTAAGTGGCTCCCGGCAGTGCCAGGTAGGCGCAGATGTTGGGCAGGTTACAGATAGATAAAACACCGTTATCTTTAAGACTTAAACCGAAGAAAAAGACAAAATTCTCGGATGCGTCAAAATCAAGATAATACGTATAGGTGATAGATTCGGGAGGGATATTGGCAATACCCTGGATGGAGCTTAATGAGGGGTTCCTCTCTATGGAAAGTGCCCCGGAGAAGTCACTGAGACCGGCTAAACCATCCAGGTTTTGCAGGCCTGTATTGTCACTGATCGTTAAACCCTGCCCTATCCTGCCCAGGGAAGAGAGGCCGTTCAGGTTTTGCAGCAAGGGGCTGTTCCTGATGTCGAACCGGCCGCCCACGCTTTGTAAGGAGCCAAGACCGTTCAGGTTCTGAAGGGCCGTATTATCCTGTAGTATTAAGCTTAACTGTACGCCACGCAGGCCCGACAGGCCGTCCAGGTTCTTCAAAGAAGCATTACCCACGATACTCAGGCCTCCGTTAAGATCTCCTGCAATGTTTTCCACAGACGCCAACCCGTCAACGTTTTCCAGTGAGGCGTTATTTGTGATATATATGCCTCCTGCAAATTTTGCCTGTTTCAGTGCATCTATGTTTTTTAAGCCGGCATTACCGTTAATAAACAGCGCGTCACCGTAATGGCTCCTCCGAACCGTCCCCCGGAGATTAGACAATCCGTCAAGATTTTGCAGCAGCGGATTACTGATGACAGACAAGGCTCCGTCGTTAATAGTATGTAAAGAAGACAGGCCATCGAGGTTTTGAAGCTTAGGATTATTACTTATCAACACATTGGCTCCGTAGCTGTCCGTATTGTTCCCGATAACCTCCACGCTGGATAACCCATTGATATGTACGAGTTCGGGGTTATTGCTTATTCCCAGCCCGTAGGAATCCTGTGCACCTGTTTTTTTCAGGGAGGAAAATCCGCTGATGTCCTGCAGCAATGCATTACTGCCAATCATAAGGTTCCCTCCTATTTCCTGCAGGCCGCCCAGGCCGTTGATATGAAGCAACCCCTTATTATTAGAAACATTAAAGCTACCTCCTACGGTTTCCAGTGCCGGGAGGGAATTGAGACTTTGCAAAGCGTCATTATTGCTGACGGAGAAAGACCCTCCCACATGCCTCAGGCCATTCAGGCCGTCCAGGCTCTGCAGCTTTACATTCAGGTGAATGCTTACTAAGCCCCCAATATCGCGGACGTTATGCAGCCCCTGCAAACTGGTCATGTTACTGGTAGCCAGTGACCCGGGACCACCTATGACCAGGTTACCTTCAATTTTCTGAACAAATGAAAGAAGGCTGAGGTCAGTTATACCTGACCCCTGGATATAAACGCTTCCCTGCAGGATGGAACAATGCGAGTATTTCTGTTCAAAGCTTGCAATCTGGCTCTGCGTATTGAAAGTGATATCACCGGTAGGGCATGATTCATAGGAGCATCCAAAATCAGCAGCCGTGCTGCAGCCCGCCAGGTTACCGGAAATGTCCCGCTGACGCCCTGCGGCCAGGTAGGCGCACAGGTTGGCCAGGCCACATACCGAAAGGGTACCGTTACCTGTAACTTTCAGGAAAGCTATGGTTAAGGGGTCTATATTTTTGAGGCCGTCTATGGAGGTCAGCCGGGCATTATCTGCTACCCCCAGCTGGCCTTTTATTTTCTCAATTCCGGCCAGGCCCTCCAGGCCTTCCAGCAGTGGGTTAGAAGAGATTACCAGCGCACCATTGACCGTTTTCAGGTCTGAGAGTCCGGCCAGGTTAGTAATATCCGGCCCGCTGATCATCAGGCTGCCCGGCAGAGTTGAGCATCCCGGGTAATTACTTTTGAAACTATTGATTTGTGCCTGTGAGGTAATGGTGAGCATGGGCCCTTTGGGGCAGGTGCCCGAGCAATCGTTCAATGCCGCCGGTTCATCGGTACAGTCGCCGTTATTCCCCTCTATGCTTCTCGGCTTATCTGAAACCAGGTAGTCACAGATATGCGCTACTGAGCAGGAAGATAGGCTGGCGTTATCTTTGATGGCCAGGAGGGAAATGGCAGACAGGTCCACATTGCTGATTCCGCTGATGTCCTGCAAAGTGGTGTTATTGTAGATAAGCAGCTGACCGCCTACATGCTCTATGGCCAACAGACCATCGAGGTTTTTCAGGTTATTGTTATAATTGATACTCAGGTTTCTCCCCACACTCTTCAGCGCCGGTAAGCCGTTCAGGCGTTCCAGGCGTTCAAAAGAAACAACAAGATCTTCGCCCACGCTTTGTAAAGCCGATAAGCCGGTGAGATCATTGAATCCGTTGGCCTGAACGGTGAGGCTCCCTCCCACTGTTTGCAGGGCAGAGAGACCGCCCAGGCTCTGCAGTGACGGGTTTCCGCCGATGTAAAGCTTACCACCTACGCTCTTTACACCCGACAGGCCGTTAATATTGGTCAAAGCGCTCACCCCGCCGGTGCCGGATACGGTCAGGTCCCGGCCCACATCCAGGATTCCGCTCAGACCGTCCAGGTTCAACAAGCCGGGGTTATTCACGGAAATATACAGATCACCGCCTATATGCTGTAAAAAAGAGAGGGCACTCAGGTCGGTAGCACCTGAAATTCTCAGGTTCCCGGAAACGGTACCACAGCCCGGATAGGCGGCGGCAAAATCAATTACTTCCTGCTGGCTATTGAGGGTCACATTGGGAGGGCAACCCGGAAAGCAGATCGCCGAAACTACCTGGGCATTGATACAGTCACCGGTATTTCCGCTGATAGCGCGCGGCCCGGTACCGGAAAGGTAGGTACAGATATTCGAAAGGTTACAAAGGGAAAGAGTGCCGTTATTCTGAATATACAGACCTGATTTGAAAGAAGAAGAGGTAATGCTGGCCGGGTTAATATTCTCCAGGCCCTGTATGGAGTTTAAAAGCGGGTTATCTGCAATATACAGGTACCCCCCAATGGCCGGAAGCCCCTGCAGGCCGTTCAGGTTTTGCAGCTGATCATTGGAAGAAACATTCAGGTATCCGCCAAGGCTCTGTAAAGCCGAAAGGCCATCGAGGTTTTGAATCAAAGGGTTTTTCTCGATCAGCAGGTCTCCCCCTATACTGTTCAGGGAGCTCAGGCCCGAAAGGTTTTGCAGCTGCGGGTTATGCGATATTTCCAGGTGGCTGGCTATGGATCGAAGGGCAGATAGGCCGTTGAGGTTCTGCAGCGCATTATTTTTACGGATATACAGGTTATTGTCTAAGGTGTGCAGGTGGGATAACCCGTCTAGATTTTGCAGCACTACGTTAGAATCAATTTCTATACTGGCTATGCGCTGCAAGCCGGATAAACCGTTTATGTTTTCCAATACGGGGTTCAGGCGCAGGCTGACTCCCCCGGGTAAAGTTCCGGACAGGCCGGACAAGCCGTTTATATTTTTTAATTTAGGGTTTTTGATGACGGTCACCATGGCAGCATTCTGGATGCCGCTCAGGGCATCTATGTTTTCCAAAAGTGCGTTATCGTAAACCAATAGTCCCCCTCCCACGGTTTTTACATTAGACAGCCCGCTGATGTTCTGAAGAAGCGGATTAGGGTAGCCATCGGCACCAATCTGAAGGCCTCCACCGATGTACTGTATCCCGGCCAGCCCGTTCAGGTTAACAATATCGGCGCCAAACACACCCACACTACCGGAAATGGTAGTACAGTGGGCATAGGTAGCGCCAAAGGCATCTACTTCGGCCTGGCTGAAGAAGTTGACCGTGGCGGGACACCCCGTACCGGAACAGGCCTGGGACACAGCCAATGCCGAAGCACATGCTCCCAGGTTACCGGAGATGGTTCTGGGCTTGCCCTGTGACAGGTAGGTACAGATATTGGACAGGTTACAGACAGACAAGGCACCGTTATTTTCAATCCGTAAACCATTTGTGATCGTACCCTGGTTAATATTCTTTAGCCCTTCTATAGAGGTTAACTGCGGGTTATTGAATATTTGGAGAGCCCCGTCTATTTTTTCCACGCCGGCCAGGCCATTGAGGTTTTGCAACACGGACATGTCGTAAATCAGGAGATAACCCGAAGGCGGCTCATCAAACCAGCTCGGCTCGCGAAAGCCTACGCTTTTCAGGTTGGCAAGTCCGTCTACATTCTGTAAATAATTCATATAAGACAGCGTCAGGTGGCTTTTTATCTCTTTGAGCCCCGAGAGTCCGTTCAGGTCATGAAGTTCAGTATCGTAAATCGTTAACCGCCGGCCCACCGACTGAAGACCCGACAGGCCATCAATATTCCGGAGTTTTGAAGCGTCTATCAGCAAATCCTCCCCGATCGCGGTTAAAAAAGCGAGGCTGTCGAGGTTAGTAATATTATCTCCGTGTATTTCTAAACTATAGGGCAGTACACTGCATTGGGGATGGGCCAGGTGAAATGAATCTACCTGCGCCTGGGTGGTCAGGTAAACATTGCCTACAGAACACTGGCCCTCTGCCCTGAGGCTGTAAAACAAGCTAAAGAATACCAGCAGTGAAAAGTACAGGTTTTTTTTCATAGTCATCTCCAGCTTAATTGTATACCAAAGTTCCTACTCCTGTATTCCAGAGTCAATACTCCATTTGGATAGTTTTTAATGTCCGCAGGATTGATGGGACAAACCGCCCGTTTTCTGCTTCAAACCGGGAAATGCCGAAGAACCTGCTATGAAAAAAGAAAACCTGCTATGAAAAAAAACGCCGGAGATTTTATCTCCGGCGTTTCCTGCGTTAGTACATATATTTTTGAAAGATAGGAATTACTTTTTCACTTTTATTTTTGCGGTCAGACATTTCTGATCCGGACAAACCGTGATCGGCTCTATGTCATGATCATCCTCATCTCCTCCCTGCTTCCCGTTCTCATGAATCTCATCGTTCTTCACCACACCGTCGTTGTCCTTGATATCATCCGGCGTAGAGTCTATGTCTTCCAGGCCCTTATCGTTCTTCGCCCCGCTGATCTCCGCCGTGTTGATAATCACTCCACCCTTTACATCGCTCTTCAGCTTGAAGCTGATCGATACCGTCGTCTCGCCGCCTGCCGGTAACGATGCGATCGCTTTCGCCCACCTCGCCTTGCTGCCGTCAAGCGTCCAGTTACCGTCATTCAACATCAGGCCTTCCGGAATGTAATCTACCAGATCTATATCCGTTGCATCTACATTCCCCTGGTTAAACACCGTGATCTCAAACGTTACACTGTCTCCCGGTTTGAAAATCGACTTCTGACCTGCTTTCAGCGTCTTCCTTAATGCCAGGTCAAACACCGGCGTCTCTACTACCGTGATCTCTTCAATGTCATGGTCGTCTTCATCCCCCCCGTGCTTTCCGTCTTCACCGATCTCATCGTCTTTCGGCGTGCCGTCATTACCCGGGTTATCGTCAGGGGTAGAGTCTATGTCGTCTCCTCCGTCTGCACTGCTGATCTCGGCCGCATTCACTGCTTTGCCTTTAAAGTCTGCATTCACCGTAAACGTGATCTCCACTTTCGTGCTCGCTCCGGCAGCCAGCGTGCCTATCTTCGTATTCAGCGTGGCTTTACCGCCCCCCGCCGTCCAGTTCCCATCGTTCAGCGTCAAACCCGCAGGTATATAATCCGTTACCTGGATATTGCTGGCCGTCACATTTCCCTGGTTAAATACTTCTATCTCAAACGTAATGCTGCTTCCCGGGTATACTACAGGGTTCTTGCCGCCGCCTTTGATCGTCTTCCGAAGTGCCAGGTCAAAGATCTGGTCTTTCACTTTCACTGTTACTTCCGACGGCTTCTTACAAGTCTCCAGCTCACAGGCTGCATAGTAGGTCGTTGTCGTATCCGGTGTTACTTCCAGCGTAGCTCCTGTGCCCAGAACCTGGGTCAGGCCCGCATCTTTGTACCATACCAGCGTACCCGTCTCACAACTTCCGCTTAAGGTGCTGCTTCCGCCTTTGATCACCTCTTCCGGAGTCGCCGTCAATACCGGTGCCGGGAAGTCTGGTGTTACCGTTACTACCGATTCCGTTGCCGCACTCACACAATCCGGCGTTGTACACACCGCATAGTAGGTTTTGCTCTGCTGCGCCGAAAAGGTCAGCTGGCTCAGCTCCTGCGTCAAAGCAGCATCGCTGTACCATTTCACCGTCCCGCTTGAACACGTCGCGCTCAGCGTGATCTCCTCGCCGTAACATACTTTGTGAGGCCCCGAAACAGGAGATTCCGGCTTATCTTTCTTCGTTACTTTTGCTTCATCTGTTGCACTACAGCCGTTGGGAGACGTTACCACTACCTTATAGGTGCCCGGATTGCTTACCGTGATCTCTTTCGTAGTGGCCGTAAAACCGTCCGGACCCGTCCAACTATACGTTACCCCGGCGGTCCCCGTTGCCGTTAATGTCACCTCCGTCTCTCCGCATGACATTACCTTGTCTTCTACAACTACTGTAGGTAATGAGGTATCCTGGCTAACTGTTGCGGTAGCTTTTGCAGTACAGCCATTAGGTGCTGTTACCGTTACTTCGTAGCTGCCCGCCGTGCTTACCGTGATCTCCTGGGTGGTAGCTGTAAAGCCGCCCGGGCCTGTCCAGCTGTAAGTCACTCCTGCTGAACCGTTGGCCGTCAGCTTAACCGAGGTGGTAGTACAGGTCAAAGTACCGTTGTTCACACTTACGGTCGGCATATTGGTATCCGAGGTCACTGTGGCAGTGGCTTTCTCGGTACAACCGTTGGCTGCCGTTACGGTTACCTCGTAACTGCCCGCTGTGGTTACCGTAATTTCCTGGGTGGTAGCTGTGAAACTTCCCGGGCCTGTCCATTTATACGTTACGCCTGCTGAACCGTTGGCCGTCAGCTTAACCGAAGTAGTGGTACAGCTCAGCGCCGCGTTATTTACCGTTACTGTTGGTTTCTGAATATCTGATGTTACCGTGGCCGTGGCTTTCTCGGTACAACCGTTAGGTGCCGTTACCGTTACCTCGTAACTGCCCGCTGTGCTCACCGTGATTTCCTGGGTGGTAGCTGTGAAGCTGCCTGGGCCTGTCCATTTATACGTTACTCCTGACGAACCGTTGGCGGTAAGCTTAACACTTGTTTCAGTACAAGTCAGCTTGCCGTTATTTACCGTTACTGTTGGTTTCTGGGTATTGCTAGTCACCGTGGCCGTAGCCTTTGCAGTACAGCCGTTAGGTGCTGTTACCGTTACTTCGTAGCTGCCCGCCGTGGTTACCGTGATTTCCTGGGTGGTAGCCGTGAAGCTGCCCGGGCCTGTCCAGCTGTAAGTCACCCCTGCCGAACCGTTGGCCATCAGCTTAACCGAAGTAGTGGTACAGGTCAGCGTACCGTTGTTCACACTTACGGTCGGCATATTGGTATCCGAGGTCACTGTGGCAGTGGCTTTCTCGGTACAACCGTTGGCTGCCGTTACGGTTACCTCGTAGCTGCCCGCTGTGGTTACTGTAATTTCCTGGGTGGTAGCTGTGAAACTTCCCGGGCCTGTCCATTTATACGTTACTCCTGCTGAACCGTTGGCGGTCAGCTTAACCGAAGTAGTGGTACAGCTCAGCGCCGCGTTATTTACCGTTACCGTTGGTTTCTGAATATCTGATGTTACTGTGGCCGTGGCCTTCTCGGTACAGCCGTTAGGTGCCGTTACCGTTACCTCGTAACTGCCCGCTGTGGTTACGTTCACTTCTTTTGTAGTAGCTGTGAAACCGCCTGGGCCGGTCCAGCTGTAAGTTACGCCTGCTGGCGATCCGTTCGCTGTCAGCTTAACGGTAGTAGTTGTACAGGTCAGCTGGCCGTTATTTACAGTTACTGTTGGTTTCTGTACATCTGAAGTCACGGTAGCGGTTGCTTTCTCTTTACAGCCGTTTGGTGCAGTTACGGTTACTTCGTAGCTACCTGCTACAGTTACGTTTATTTCTTTAGTAGTAGCTGTAAATCCGCCAGGGCCGGTCCAGCTGTAGGTTACGCCTGCTGGCGATCCGTTCGCTGTCAGCTTAACGGTAGTAGTGGTACAGGTTAATTGCCCATTATTTACAGTTACTGTTGGTTTCTGTACATCTGAAGTCACGGTAGCGGTAGCTTTTTCGGTACAACCATTTGGCGCAGTCACGGTTACTTCGTAGCTACCTGCTACAGTTACGTTTATTTCTTTAGTAGTAGCTGTAAATCCGCCAGGGCCGGTCCAGCTATAGGTTACGCCTGCTGGCGATCCGTTCGCTGTCAGCTTAACGGTAGTAGTTGTACAGGTCAGCTGGCCGTTATTTACAGTTACTGTTGGTTTCTGTACATCTGAAGTCACGGTAGCGGTTGCTTTCTCTTTACAGCCGTTTGGTGCAGTTACGGTTACTTCGTAGCTACCTGCTACAGTTACGTTTATTTCTTTAGTAGTAGCTGTAAATCCGCCAGGGCCGGTCCAGCTGTAGGTTACACCTGCCGGAGAGCCATTTGCTGTCAGCTTAACGGTAGTAGTTGTACAGGTCAGCTGGCCGTTATTTACGGTAACGGTCGGTATGCTCGTATTTGAAGTCACTGTCGCGCTCTTCGAATCTGATTCACAACCCGTAGTGTTGTTTTTCACTTTAACACTGTAGGTACCGGCTACCGTAGCACTGAAGCTCGCTACGTTACCCGGATTCGTTACGCCCGATGGTACCGTCCACGTGTAGGTTACACCTGTGCCGGGTGATGCTGTAGCCTGCACCGTTACACTGGTGGTAGCACAGGTCAGCTCACCGCCCGTTACCGTTACCGTTGGTTTAGTAGTGCTTGAAGTGACTGTGGCGCTCTTCGAATCTGATTCACAACCCGTAGTGTTGTTTTTCACTTTAACGCTGTAGGTGCCGGCTACCGAAGCACTAAAGCTCGCTACGTTACCCGGATTCGTTACGCCTGATGGCACCGTCCACGTGTAGGTTACACCTGTGCTAGGTGATGCTGTAGCCTGCACCGTTACACTGGTGGTAGCACAGGTCAGCTGGCCGTTATTTACAGTTACTGTTGGTTTCTGTACATCTGAAGTCACGGTAGCGGTTGCTTTCTCTTTACAGCCGTTTGGTGCAGTTACGGTTACTTCGTAGCTACCTGCTACAGTTACGTTTATTTCTTTAGTAGTAGCTGTAAATCCGCCAGGGCCGGTCCAGCTGTAGGTTACACCTGCCGGAGAGCCATTTGCTGTCAGCTTAACGGTAGTAGTTGTACAGGTCAGCTGGCCGTTATTTACGGTAACGGTCGGTATGCTCGTATTTGAAGTCACTGTCGCGCTCTTCGAATCTGATTCACAACCCGTAGTGTTGTTTTTCACTTTAACGCTGTAGGTGCCGGCTACCGTAGCACTGAAGCTCGCTACGTTACCCGGATTCGTTACGCCCGATGGTACCGTCCACGTGTAGGTTACACCTGTGCCGGGTGATGCTGTAGCCTGCACCGTTACACTGGTGGTAGCACAGGTCAGCTCACCGCCCGTTACCGTTACCGTTGGTTTAGTAGTGCTTGAAGTGACTGTGGCGCTCTTCGAATCTGATTCACAACCCGTAGTGTTGTTTTTCACTTTAACGCTGTAGGTGCCGGCTACCGAAGCACTAAAGCTCGCTACGTTACCCGGATTCGTTACGCCTGATGGCACCGTCCACGTGTAGGTTACACCTGTGCTAGGTGATGCTGTAGCCTGCACCGTTACACTGGTGGTAGCACAGGTCAGCTCGCCACCCGTTACCGTTACCGTTGGTTTAGTAGTGCTTGAAGTGACTGTCGCACTCTTCGAATCTGATTCACAACCTGTAGTGTTGTTTTTTACTTTAACACTGTAGGTACCGGCTACCGTAGCACTGAAGCTGGCTACGTTACCCGGATTCGTTACTCCCGATGGTACGGTCCACGTGTAGGTTACACCTGTGCCGGGTGATGCTGTAGCCTGCACCGTTACACTGGTGGTAGCACAGGTCAGCTCACCGCCCGTTACCGTTACCGTTGGTTTAGTCGTGCTTGAAGTGACTGTCGCACTCTTCGAATCTGATTCACAACCCGTAGTATTGTTTTTCACTTTAACGCTGTAGGTGCCGGCTACCGTAGCACTGAAGCTCGCTACGTTACCCGGATTCGTTACGCCCGATGGTACGGTCCACGTGTAGGTTACACCTGTGCTAGGTGATGCTGTAGCCTGCACCGTTACACTGGTGGTAGCACAGGTCAGCTCGCCGCCCGTTACAGTTACCGTTGGCTTGGTTTTATTTTCTGTTACCGTGGTGCTAGCCTCCGACGACTCACAACCGGCAGCACTTTTTACTTTCACTTTGTAGGTACCGGCCACAGTTGCTGTAAATGAAGCCACACTGCCCGGGTTCGTTGCTCCGGAAGGTACGGTCCAGGTATAGGTAATACCGGATGAAGGCGTAGCTGTGGCTGTAATTACCGATCCTGTTGTACAGGTGATCTGGCCGTTATTGGCTACCGTTACCGTTGGTGTAGCCTCTTTCGTCAACGTTATGGATGCCGACTTTTTACAATTGGCATCACTGCTGTAAAACTTATCTCTTACATATAGGGTATAATTGCCTGCAGTAAGACCTGTAAATTCAGATGAGGACTGCCAGTTCGTATTGTCTTTGCTGTATTCGTAATAACCGCTACCGCCGGAAGCCGTAACCGTTATCTTACCATTTTGATTCTGGCAATCCGGTTCTTGTTTCGCTAAGCTCAGGCCTACATTCGGATAGCATATCACCAGCTTATTGTTGTCAAATTTCAGCGCACGTCCATGTGCGTAAGCCACTAACACTATTTTGTTGGTATTGGCCGGTATGGTTGTTCCCCCGTCTTCCAACTGGTTAATGGTCACAGCCTCGCTGTTGCTGAATATGGCGGTAATAGTAGCTTTTTTGGAAGTAGCCAGCAAGGTGTTTCCGTTATAAAACTCAAGATACAGCTGAGCTACTCTCCAGCTGTCGCTTGTACTATGGGTAGCCGCATTGGCCGTATATTGAAATGGTCTGCCGGGAATAATTCCTTTAAATCCACCCGATCCATTGTTATCAATTGCATATTCTGCTCTGAACTGCTTAGGTGATCCGCTTGAGCTGCTGGGTGCATCTCCATTGTTCAATATACCGTAAGAGCCCCAGGTCCAGCCGCTAAACAGGCCCCATTCATCGGTTCCCGATGTAGCTACCCTGTTACCTGAGCTATTTACTTTCGTAGCGGTCCACCCGTTCAGGTTAGCAAACGTTTCATTTCCGATCAGGTTTTGGGATCCGCAGTTGGAGCAGGAGTATGTATAGCATTCGTCTTTCCCTACCGTTGCGGTTTTTGATGCTTTACAGCTTGATGAAGAAGTATTTTTATCTTCTACTTCCACGGTGTAGCCGTCATTGGAAAGACCGGTAAAAGTATACGGGCTGGCAGCCGTTACCCAGCTTCCAAACGAACCGCTTCCTTTCTTTATCCGGAACTGGAATTCTCCGCTACCTCCGGTTACTGTTGCTTTTACTGTCCCTGTACTTCCTGTACAGGAAGTGTTGGTAGGAGTTAATGCTAAATTAATGGTATTGTAACATACGATAAGATTTACCACCTTAAATTTTAAGGCGTTTCCTTTGGAGTGTCCTACTATGCGGATTTTAGTAGTTCCGCTGGGTATGGTCTGACCACTTCCACCAATGGTGTAGGTCTGGAAATTCGGATAGTTATTATTGGTAGAAACTTTACTGGAAGTGCTGATTACCCCTCCTGAGCTGTTTAAGAACTGGATATACATTTCGGCTGTTCCCCCGGTTGCATGCGAGGTCATCTGAACTGTAAACGTATAGGGTCTGCCCTGAACAACCGACTCAATAGGAATTTCCTGTTTCACATAGTAGTCGGCATTATGGTCTCTATAGTTCAAAACGCCGTACTTAATCGACCCGTTATCATTTACAGGCGATTGAGTGGAATGGCGCCAGGCCGCCTGTCCGGAATAAGACCCTCCCGAATAGTTAACCGGTTCTGCTGTCCAGGCATTAATATCACTGGCTACCTGCAACTGGCTACCCGACGTTACGAGGTTGCCGGATTCACAGCCTGAGCAAGTCTGTGCGTTGGCATACATTGCCGGAAGAGAAATAAAGCAAATAACTCTACTTAACCATTTTAATAATTTGGGGAAATTTAGCATTATAGTATACGTTTTTATCAATAACCAGTTCTTTTATAGATAATTAACTAATTCCAGGTCTCCAATCTCCAGTTCAGGGTGGCTGCGTGAGCTTATAAATTGGCACGGGTAATAGTCTGGATACAAAATTTTAGCGCAAATTACGTGCCATAAAAATGCTTTTACGGGAAAATCAAAATTATCCCCGGTAGCTGTAAATAGTGAATAGCAGGCATTTATCCGTGAAAAGTTGGGGCCTGATAAGGAAAAAAGCCGGCCCGGATACTTCCCGGCCGGCTTTTTCAGCTATGATCAGATGAATTTACTTTTTCACTTTTGTTTTTGCGGTCAGACATTTCTGATCCGGACAAACCGTGATCGGCTCTATGTCATGATCATCCTCATCTCCTCCCTGCTTCCCGTTCTCATGAATCTCATCGTTCTTCACCACACCGTCGTTGTCCTTGATATCATCCGGCGTGGAGTCTATGTCTTCCAGACCCTTATCGTTCTTCGCCCCGCTGATCTCCGCCGTGTTGATGATCACTCCACCTGTTACATCGCTCTTCAGCTTGAAGCTGATCGATACCGTCGCCTCGCCGCCTGCCGGTAACGATGCAATCGCTTTCGCCCACCTCGCCTTGCTGCCGTCAAGCGTCCAGTTACCGTCATTCAACATCAGGCCTTCCGGAATGTAATCTACCAGATCTATATCCGTTGCATCTACATTCCCCTGGTTAAACACCGTGATCTCAAACGTTACACTGTCTCCCGGTTTGAAAATCGACTTCTGACCTGCTTTCAGCGTCTTCCTTAATGCCAGGTCAAACACCGGCGTCTCTACTACCGTGATCTCTTCAATGTCATGGTCGTCTTCATCCCCCCCGTGCTTTCCGTCTTCACCGATCTCATTGTCTTTCGGCGTGCCGTCATTACCCGGGTTATCGTCAGGGGTAGAGTCTATGTCGTCTCCTCCGTCTGCACTGCTGATCTCGGCCGCATTCACTGCTTTGCCTTTAAAGTCTGCATTCACCGTAAACGTGATCTCCACTTTCGTGCTCGCTCCGGCAGCCAGCGTGCCTATCTTCGTATTCAGCGTGGCTTTACCGCCCCCCGCCGTCCAGTTCCCATCGTTCAGCGTCAAACCCGCAGGTATATAATCCGTTACCTGGATATTGCTGGCCGTCACATTTCCCTGGTTAAATACTTCTATCTCAAACGTAATACTGCTTCCCGGGTATACTACAGGGTTCTTGCCACCGCCTTTGATCGTCTTCCGAAGTGCCAGGTCAAAGATCTGGTCTTTCACTTTCACTGTTACTTCCGACGGCTTCTTACAAGTCTCCAGCTCACAGGCTGCATAGTAGGTCGTTGTCGTATCCGGTGTTACTTCCAGTGTAGCTCCTGTGCCCAGAACCTGGGTCAGGCCCGCATCTTTGTACCATACCAGCGTACCCGTCTCACAACTTCCGCTTAAGGTGCTGCTTCCGCCTTTGACCACTTCTTCCGGAGTCGCCGTCAATACCGGTGCCGGGAAGTCTGGTGTTACCGTTACTACCGATTCCGTTGCCGCACTCACACAATCCGGCGTTGTACACACCGCATAGTAGGTTTTGCTCTGCTGCGCCGAAAAGGTCAGCTGGCTCAGCTCCTGCGTCAAAGCAGCATCGCTGTACCATTTCACCGTCCCGCTTGAACACGTCGCGCTCAGCGTGATCTCCTCGCCGTAACATACTTTGTGAGGCCCCGAAACAGGAGATTCCGGCTTATCTTTCTTCGTTACTTTTGCTTCATCTGTTGCACTACAGCCGTTGAGAGACGTCACCACTACTTTATAGGTACCCGTCTTGCTTACCGTGATCTCTTTCGTAGTGGCCGTAAAACCGTCCGGACCCGTCCAGCTATACGTTACCCCCGCTGTCCCCGTTGCCATTAATGTCACCTCCGTCTCTCCGCATGACATCACCTTGTCTTCTACAACTACTGTAGGTAATGAGGTATCCTGCTGCACTTCTACCTGGTCAGTAGCCATACAGCCGTTAGACGAAGTTACTTCCACACTATATACACCCGGTACAGATGTTTCAAAGCCTGCTACGTTACCCGGATCCGTTGCACCCGCAGGTACAGTCCATTTGTAGGTAATGCCGTTTCCGGTAGCTGCTGCAGCTACAGTTACTTTGTTTACCAGACAGGTGAGCTTACCTGTTTCCAGGATTACCGTTGGTTTATCATTATCAATAGTTACTTCTGCCTGAGCAGTAGTAGTACAACCGTTGGCATAAGTTACTGTCACGGTGTACATACCTGCTGCCGTTACTGCCAATTCTTTGCCTTCGCCCACTTTCGTACCGCCCAGGCTCCATTCGTATTTCGTACCGTTACCGCTTGCTTTCAGCGTTACACTGTTGATTGAACAGGTTAAAGTACCGCCGGTGGCCGTGATGGTCTCCACATCTTTGTTTTCATCTACTACGGCTTGTGCAGTGGTAGTACAGCCGTTGGTATAAGTGACCGTTACGGTGTAAGTACCTTTTGTAGTTACCGCCAACTCTTTGCCTTCGCCCACTTTCGTGCCGCCCAGGCTCCATTCGTATTTCGTGCCGTTACCGCTTGCTTTCAGCGTTACACTGTTGATTGAGCAGGTTAAAGTACCGCCGGTGGCTGTGATGGTTTCCACGTTTTTATCTTCGGTCACTGTAGTGCTCGCTTCATCCGATTCACAGCCCGTAGTATTGTTCTTTACTTTTACTTTATATGTTCCGGCTACCGTAGCGCTGAAGCTGGCTACGTTACCCGGGTTGGCTACGCCCGATGGTACCGTCCACGTGTAGGTTACACCTGTGCCGGGTGATGCTGTAGCCTGCACCGTTACACGGGTGATAGCACAGGTCAGCTCACCGCCCGTTACATTTGTGATCACCGGCCTGGCATTCACGGTTATTTTGGCTGTAGCACTCGCTGTACATCCGTCATTCGTACATGTTGCCGTATACGTAATTTCCCCGGCTGCGGCAGGAGTTATCGTTACCTTATTGCCTGATGCCCCGTTAGCAGGACTCCACGTTACCGTTCCTGTACAATTCTTTGCTTCGAGAACGGCAGTTTCCCCCAAACAGATGGCTACATCCGCTACACTTATCGTTGGCTTCGGCTTAACAGACACCGTTCCTTCCCCATAGGCTTCGCAGTTGGTCGCATTCTTACAGGTAGCCCGGTAGACAGTAGTAGAAGCAGGTTGCACTTCTATACTGGTGCCGGTTCCCTGCGAGTACCCGCCTGCCGTCCAGGTAATTGTACCTGTACAGTTGGTTACAGTAGCTGTTAAGGTCATCTTTTCTCCTGAACATACGGTTCCTGAATTCACATTGACCGTTGGTTTTGCATTAACAGTCACCTTCATGGAAGCCCAGTCGCTGTTACATGTACTTTCGCAACGGGCATAATACGTGGTGGTATTACCCGGCGTAACAGAAGCTCCGGTAATGACCGTGGTTTTATTGCTGTCATACCATTTCAGCGTTCCTGTGGTACAGCTACCGGGCAAAGTCACACTTTCTCCTGCACAAATGGATTTATCGGAGATGCCTGTGGGTGTTGTCGGCACGGGGTCTTTGGCAATTACAATATTTCCGGAGGTCCACTTGCAATTACCTGAGCTTGTATTGTTATCTGTCACCGTAACGGTATAGGTACCTGAGGCCAATCCCGAAAATGTGTATTGATAATTGGTTGCTCCTGCCGCTAAAGCAGGCGAAGTAGCCACTGTAGTGCTTCCGTTTTTAAGCGTATAGGTAAACTGTCCGCTACCACCGGTAGTATTTATAATAATTGAACCGTCATTGGCCGTACAGGAAGCATCTGCTTTGGTGGTAGTAACGGCTATCTTATCGTAGCAATCAATAACCAGCAAGTTATTGTCAAATTTTAAAGCCCTGCCATAAGAATACCCTACAATAACAATTTTGACTGTGTTAGCGGGTATGGTTCCGGTAATAGAGATATTTTGAAAGTTGGAATATATGGCCGTAACACTCTGTTTTGCCGTTTCGCTTATTTTTGTACCGGATGAATTATAAAATTCAAGCCATAGCTGGGCAACAGCTCCGGACCCGTTAGGGTTATGTGTTGATGCTGTAGCGGTATATGTGAAGGTTTTCCCTCCTACCACTCCATTGGTTATATTCTGTCTTATGTAGTTGTTGGAACGTGCATCATTCCAGTTCAGGTAACCTACATATTTTAAAGTACCGTTATGGTAGAAGGTGCCCCAGTTAACTCCCGATGCAACTTCCGGATTCCAGCCGTCAGGGCTTGTAGGGTTAATTTCAAAATCGGGGTTATAAATCATGTTTTCTGATGTACAACCCGTACATACGGTAGGACCCGGAGGGGTCACGGTAGTTTTAAATCTTTTGTAGTGTACTTCGCCCCCGTTCTGGTAAAAATCTTTGGCTACGATCTGGCCCTCTACATACCCTTCGTATTTTTCCACGGAAATACCTAACGCATATACCGAACCGATGAGGTAAGATGAATTGTTCAGCTTAAGGGTTTTCCCGGTTCCGTTATAAAAATTCCACAACACGAATTCGCCCTGGCCGGTAGAAACACCGTTTATCATCATATTGGGCTTATTGTTCCAGTCAAAGTCTCCTCCCTGCATATCTACATTGATCACTACGGGAGTACTGGCCGAAGGAACCACGGTCCAGCCCAGCTCTCCTTTGGAACTATAGGTATACAGTTGGGTTTTGGTGATGTTAATAATATTCGTCTGGTTGGAGGTCAGCTTAAACCTGTACTTATTCCCGCTATCGTACGATTCTATCACCGCATTGGCCGGTGAATTTTTCAGTGCATCAGAATAGGTTTGGAATTCGTTAAAAATAGCCGTGAAATTAAATACATCGCTGACGTCTCTTTTGAGCGAAGCCTCACTCTGGTTCTGGTTTCCCTGGATGTATACGTTTTTACTGGTAGCATCCTTATGTACTATAATTCCCTGGTAAACATTGTTTTCCAGGTATCTTTTCGAATCCTTAAGATCTTTGATTTTTACATACCGGCTATTCTGCACATCCACTTTTCCCGAGGTGTAAGTCACACCGTCACCTACTATGAGGCCTACGTATTGTGCATCTTCGGTACCGTTTACCACATCTTTAAATGTTTCGGTGCCCGAACTGTGCATGTTTACCTGGAGGTTATCATAAATGGTCAGCCTGCCTCCAACGGCTACCCCTCCTTCCACATCCCGGTTGGCCTTGAAATTACCGCTGGTGATTACATTGAACCCTTTGGCGGCATCGGTAGGGTTAAACTGGGCGTTAACAAAGACTAGCGGGAAGAAAATAAAGCACAAAACTTTACTTAACCATTGGAATGATTTCTGGAAGGTAAGCATTATAGCGTACGTTTTTACAATAACCTGTTCTTTTATAAATATATAACTAATCCCAACTTTCCAATTTTTACTTTTTGATAGCCGCATGAGCCTCTAAATGGATCTGGATAATGATTTGGGCATAAAGTTTCAGGGCAAATTACGTGCCACAAGTGAAGTATTTCGGGGAAAGCCGGGAGGCAATGGCTAACGATGAATTATTAACGGTTAATTATTAGGAATGTAAAGAGATCACTACCATGCAAAAAAATGGCCCCGGAATTCCGGGGCCATTTTGCAGTGAACTGTTTATTTATTGGCTCTGTTCACTTTTACTTTTGCGCTCAGACATTTTTGGTCCGGACACACCGTGATCGGTTCGATGTCGTGATCGTCTTCGTCACCTCCCTGCTTACCATTCTCATTGATCTCATCGTTCTTCGGTATCCCGTCATTGTCCTTGTTATCATCCGGCGTAGAGTCGATATCCTTCAGTCCTTTCTGATTCTTCGCTCCGCTGATTTCCGCGATGTTTGTAATCACCGGACCCACCGCATCGTTATTGAGTTTGAAAGTGATGGATACCGTCGCCTGCGCTCCTGTCGCCAGGTTTGCTATCGCCCCATTCCACCTCGCTTTGCTGCCATCCAAAGTCCAGTTTGCATCGTTCAGCGTCAGTCCGGTAGGAATATAGTCTACCAGGTCTATATCTGTAGCATCCACATTGCCCTGGTTGAACACGGTGATGTCAAACGTCACGCTGTCTCCCGGTTTGAAGACCGTTTTCTGACCCGGTTTCACTGTTTTCCGTAATGCCAGGTCAAATATCTGTCCAAGGGTAACCGTTTCCTCATCCTCACCAGGTACCTCGTTTCCATTCGGATCTTTACCTGTTGCTTTTGCCGTATTGTCTACCTGGCCCGCATTGATGTCGGATTGCGTTATTGTATACGTTGCCGTAAACGTTGTGCTATCAACCGCTCCCGGAGCTAAGCTTGCGATAGGTCCGCCCACCACTGTCACCTTAGGGTCAGCAATCTTGACATCGGTCAGGGTCACATTACCCGTATTGGTTACCGTAAAGGTATAGTGAATCTCGTCGCCCGGATTAACCTTACCGTTTCCGTCGGCATCCACATAGGCACCACTCTTGATGAGCCTGATTCCGGGAGCCGGTGTAAACGGTACATCTTCTTCGTCGTCATCCTTAACATCGTCTCCTGTAGGCGGTGTACCTTTAGCCGTGGCCGTATTGTGTACTTTGCCGTTGTTCACGTCTGCCTGCGTTACCGTATAGGTTGCCGTAAACGTTGTCTCTGCTCCCGGTTCAAGGCTCGCTACTGAGGCTGGAGTTATTGTTCCTAAGCCTGGTAGTGGGTCAGTCACTGTTACATTGTTCAGCGTTACA